>JAFAKO010000078.1 GCA_019235245.1 Gammaproteobacteria bacterium | reverse complement strand
CCCCGGCACAGGCCATGCGCGTGTCCGACACCGCGCGCGCAGCCGGGGGCGCCGACGCGACGCGCGGCGGTGTGACGCGCGGCGAGCCCGCGCCGCTCCCGGAGTCGGAAGCCGCGCCGCGCGTCATCTCCGCGCAGAACGCTTACCTCATGACCGACATGATGGCCGATGTGATCAAGCGCGGGACCGGGCGCCGCGCGCTCTCCCTCAACCGCGGCGACATCGCCGGCAAGACCGGGACGACGAACGAGGCAAAGGACACCTGGTTCAACGGCTTCACGCGTAACCTGGTGGCGACCGTGTGGGTGGGGTTCGACCAGGAGCGCTCGCTGGGTGAGGCCGAGGAAGGCGCGCGCACGGCGCTCCCCATCTGGATCCAGTTCATGCGCGATGCGCTGCAGGGCGTGCCGGAGCAGCGGCGCACCATGCCGGATGGGCTGGTGACCTTGCGCATCTCGGCGACGACCGGCACGCTCGTGAGTGCCGAGAATCCCGACGGGGTCCCGGAGCTTTTCATGGTGAATCACCTGCCCTCGGCGGACCAGGCGGGCAGCCTCGCCCAGAGTCCCGAGGGGCAGACGAGCGGCGAGCCGATCTTCTAGAGGGCGGGAGCGACGTGAAGCGAAACCCGCGCGGCGAGAACCTGCGCCGGGCGCTGGCGCAGGAAGCCGCGCGCATCATGGCCGAGCATGGGATTCGCGACTTCCTCGTCGCCAAGCGCAAGGCGGCCGAGCGCTTCGGCGTCTCCGATGGTGCGGCGCTCCTGCCCAAGAACAGCGAGATCGAGAGCGCGCTGGCGGAGTACCAGCGCCTCTTCGGCGGTGAATCGCACCTGAGCGCGCTGCACGCGCAGCGCCTCGCGGCGCTCTCGGCGATGCGCTATCTGCAGGAGTTCTCCCCGCGGCTCGTCGGGGCGGTGCTCTCGGGCACCGCGACGCAGCACTCGGAGGTGCAGCTGCACCTTTTCGCCGAGCGCGCCGAGTCGGTAACCCTGAAGCTGCTCGATGAGGGCATCCCGCATGAGGTCACCGAGAAGCGCATGCGCTTCAACGCCGAGCACGTGCGCGCCTTCCCCGGCGTGCGCTTCGAGATCGACGCGCAGCCGATCGAAGCCACCGTGTTCCCGCCCGATGGCATCCGGCAGGCGCCGGTGAGCCCGGTGGACGGCCGCCCGATGCGCCGCGCCAGCACCTTCGAAGTGGAGGCGCTGCTGGCGCAGCAGTGACTCCCCGTCCCCGCGCGGTGCGATAATCCGAAGTTGCGCCCGGGCAGGCGCGCCGGGGAGCCACCATGACGAGCAGGTCCGTGCACTTCTTCGCTGCCGCGGCGTCAGTCGCGGCGTTGCTGGCCGCGTCAGCGCCGCTGCCCGCCCAGGAGCACGCCGCACACTGGACCTACTCGGGAGCCAACGGACCCGATCATTGGGGCGCGCAGGACCCGGCATTCGCCACCTGCAGCAGCGGTCACCGGCAGTCGCCGATCGATATCGAGTCCTCGACCGCCGCCGCACTGCCGCCCATCGAGTTCAGCTACCGGGCATTCCCACTCACGGTCACCGACACCCATCACACCTTCCAGGTCAACGTGCCGGCGGGCAGCGGCGGCATCGCCGTGGGCGGGGATCACTACGAGCTGGTGCAGTTTCACTTCCACCACCCGAGCGAGGAGCGCATACACGGCAAGCACTACGCGATGGTGGCGCACCTCGTGCACAAGAACGACAAGGGCGAGCTCGCGGTCGTCGCGGTGCTGATCCACCAGGGCGCTGCCAACGGCCACCTCAACCCCATCTTCGATAATTTCCCCGCCGAGGGCTCCGAGAACAAGGTGGCCGGGAGCAATTTCGACCCGATGGAGCTCCTGCCGGCGAAGCACGGCTACTACACCTTCGAGGGCTCGCTCACCACTCCGCCCTGCACCGAGCACGTGCGCTGGTTCGTGCTGAAGGAACCGATCCAGGCGTCCGCCGGGCAGGTCGGTCAGTTCGCCACGCGCTACCCGCACAATGCGCGGCCGACGCAGGCGCTCAACGCACGCAACGTCGAGGACACGCGGGACTGAGCCGCCGATTACTAGGTGCGCTTGCTGACCGGGATGTAATCGCGCCGCGGCGCGCCGGTGTACAGCTGCCGCGGCCGGCCGATGCGCATGTGCGGATCGGAGATCATCTCCTGCCAGTGGGCCACCCAGCCCACCGTGCGTGCCACCGCGAACATC
>JAFAKO010000042.1 GCA_019235245.1 Gammaproteobacteria bacterium | reverse complement strand
CCGGCCGATCACGTGATCCGGGACGTCACGGCATTCCAGCGCGCGGTGCGCGTGGCGCTCGGGGCGGCGGAGGCGGGCCAGCTGGTGACTTTCGGGGTGCTCGCGACGACGCCCGAGACCGCCTACGGCTACATCCAGCGGGGAGCGGCGAGCGGCGGGGTGTTTCGCATCGCGCGCTTCATCGAGAAACCCAACTCGGAGCGGGCGCGGGAGTTCGTGCAGTCGGGCGAGTATTACTGGAACAGCGGCATGTTCGTGTTCCGCGCGCGCCGCTATCTGCAGGAGCTGCAGCGCTTCCAGCCGGAGATGGCGCGCATCTGCGAGAGCGCCTTCCGCGGCGCGCAGGCGGACCTCGACTTCACGCGCATCGCAGCCGCGGCATTCGAGGCGTGCCCGGCCGACTCGATCGACTACGCGGTGATGGAGAAGACCGCCGACGCCGCCGTGGTGCCGCTCGATGCCGGCTGGAGCGATGTCGGCTCCTGGTCCGCGCTGCACGCCGCGAGCGAGTCCGACGCACACGGCAACGTCACGAAAGGTGACGTCATCCTCGAGGATACCCAGGGGTGCTATCTCTATTCCGAGAGCCGCCTGGTCGCCGCCGTCGGCGTGCGCGATCACGTCGTCATCGAGACCAAGGATGCGGTTCTCGTCGCCCCGAAAGCCCGCGTGCAGGACGTCAAGAAGCTGGTGCAGTCGCTCAAGGAGCGCGGTCGCTACGAGCATTCCCTGCACCGCGAGGTGTTTCGCCCCTGGGGCAGCTACGACAGCATCGAGTCCGGCGGCCGCTTCCAGGTGAAACGCCTCAAGGTCAAGCCCGGTGCGACGCTCTCGCTGCAGATGCATCATCATCGCGCCGAGCACTGGGTCGTGGTCGCAGGCACCGCGCGCATCACGCGCGGCGATGAGGTGTTCCTGCTGGAAGAGAACCAGTCGACCTACACACCGATCGGCGTCCGGCATCGCATTGAGAATCCCGGCATGATTCCGCTGGAGATCATCGAGGTGCAATCAGGCTCCTACCTCGGCGAGGACGACATCGTGCGGTTCGAGGATGTCTACGGGCGCAAGGGAACGAGCGGCTAGGCAGGCCGAGGATGGTCGCGAAGGCGCTGGCGGCGTGGCGCGCGCCGGTTGCCGGGTGCGTGACCCCATGGCATCATGACAGCAGAGTACTTCGCATCATGATGCTTCATGCGGACCACCGTCACCCTCGATCCTGACGTCGAGAGCCTGTTGCGCAACGAGGTGCGACGGCGCGGTGAGCCGTTCAAGCAGATATTGAACGATGCGATCCGGCGGGGGCTGAAGTTGCGCAGGACACCCCGGGAGCCTTACCGGCCGCTTACATTCGACATGGGGCCCCCGGCGGTCGATTTGACCAAGGCCCTAGCGCTTGCGGCGGAGCTCGAGGACGAGGAGCTCCTGCGCCGCTACGAGCGGGCGCGTTGATCCTGCCGGACGCCAACACGTTGCTCTACGCCGTGAACACGGCGGCTCCCGGGCACCGGTCGGCACTTCAGGCGCTCGAGGAGGGATTCCTTGCCCCCCGCGGCGTGGGTTTTGCGTGGAGCGCGCTGCTCGCTTTCGTGCGCCTCAGCACCCGCGCCGGGATATTCCCACGGGCGCTTTCCGTCGAGAACGCGTTGCATGTGGTCACGCATTGGTTGGACCATCCTAATGCCCAGGTGCTCCATCCCGGAGACCGACATGCAGAGGTCCTGGGACGGTTGCTGCGCGCCGCCGGCACCGCCGGCAATCTCACCTCGGACGCGCACCTCGCCGCGCTCGCCGTCGAACATAACGCGCGGATCGTGAGCTTCGATCGGGACTTCGCCCGCTTCCCGGATGTGAGCTGGACCCATCCGGGTTGAGCACGGCAGAAGGTGGTAGCGGAGACAGCGTTGCGCACTCTCGATTCCTTCAAGGCCTACGACGTTCGCGGCCGCATTCCCGATGAGCTCGACGAGTCGCTCGCCTATGACATCGGCCGCGCCTACGCGGCCTTCGTAAAGCCGCGGCGCGTCGCGGTCGGCTACGACATCCGCCTCTCGAGCCCGGGACTTGCGGCGGCGGTGCGCCGCGGCCTGCGCGACAGCGGCAGCGAGGTGCTCGACATCGGTCTGTGGGGCACCGAGGGGGCTTACTTCGCGACCTTCGCGATTCGCCTCGACGGCGGCATCATGGTGACCGCGAGCCACAATCCGCCCGACTACAACGGCATGAAGTTCGTGCGCGAGGAGGCACGCCCCATCAGCGCCGATACCGGGCTGAAGGAGATGCGCGCACTCATCGAGGACGGACGACTGCC
>JAFAKO010000382.1 GCA_019235245.1 Gammaproteobacteria bacterium | reverse complement strand
ATGAGCGGCGCGCCCGCGTTGGTGAGCGGGGACACCACCATTGCCTTGCCGTAACGGAATGCGTAGACGATGGTGAGCGCGCCGATCGAGTTGAGGATCTGGGTGATCGCCGCGAGCCACGAGCCGCCCGGCCCGTAATTGATCGGCTGCGAGAAGTCCGTCATCCACAGCGCCACCGGGATGAGGGCAAGTGCCATCAGTGTCATGTAAACGAAGATGCTCTCGGCGCGCATGGTGCGGTTGGCGAGCTTCATGAAGAACGCCTGCACGCCCCAGGCGATCAGAATGATCAGCGCATAGACGAACCACGCGACGCCATGGCTTACCGCCTTTCCGCCCGGCTCGTAGTCGAAGAGCGGCATCGCCAGGAGCGCGAGCGCGATGCCGAGGGCACCGACCCAGGTGACGCGTTCCTTCAGCCAGCTCACGGAGAGCGCGATCGTGACGACCGGAGAGAGCGCGATGAGCGGGAAGATCAGGTAGGTCGGTCCGGTGTGCACGGCATGGAAAAGCAACATCTGTCCGCCGGCACCGAGGAGTCCGATCAGCGAACCGTAGAGCAGCGAGCGTGGATCGTGCTCGAGCCGCCAACCCTCCCGCGCCAGCGCGTAGAGCGCGGGCGCGATCATGGTGAGCGCCCACACGACGTAGATCAGTGTCTCGGGGAAGCCGTTCTCGGCCGGGCGGCCCGCGAATGCGCCCCACACTCCCCAGAAAGCAGTGGTCACGAGGGCGAAAAGAAGTCCCACGTGCTGCCCCGTGCCGGTCGGCGTGAGGCTGCTGTCCTGCGCGACGGAATCACTCACCGCTGAACTTCCCCGCTATTCGAAAGAAATCGAAAGTCCATTCGGCCTGTTGTGTTTTCGATTTGTTTCCTAGACTATTTCGGATACTTTCGTCTATGTCAAGGTGGTGAGTCGGAAGACCGGCTGTGATGGAGCGTTCCGGCGATAGTTAGGTATTCAGCTAACTGTTGGTCGAACGGGCTTTCGCACGAGCAGTTTTCATCAGGCAATTGGCTAGACTCCTGAAAAAAGAGACGAGGCTCCACGGTGACCGATAACGCCACCACCCGCCGTCGGTTTCTCCAGCTTGCCGCGGGCGCCGGGGTGGCGACGCGGGCGGTGCTGGCGAACGCAGGGTCCGCCGACGCTACGGTTGAGTCTGCCGTGGCGACGGCGACGGCCGATGACCTGCTGCGCCTCGAGTTCGATCGCGCGATGCGCTCGCGTGCGTTTCACCTCGGCGGCGCCGGGCCGGAGTCCCGGATCGCGCTGACGAATTGGAGCGCAGCGGAGCTCCTGCTGGGTCTGGGCGGTGAGGAGCTGCGCGACTTCACGCTGGAGCGCGTCGAGCGGGCGCCGGTGCAGGGCACACACGGCCAAGGGACTCGTCTCGTGCTGGCGGGACGCAGCGCCATGGGACTGGAGAAAACGCTGCGCATCGTGATGTGGAGCCGCTATCCGGGCATGGCGGCCTATCGTGTCTCGTATCGCAATCTCTCCCGGCACAGACTCGCCCTCAGCGGGTGGCGGAGCCACGCCCTGTTGCTCCTGTCGCCGACTGGCTCACCGGCAGCGCCGGCGCAGGGGGAGGAACCGCTTTTCTGGTCCTACTGCGGCAGCACCCACTCCGACCGCCGCGACTGGGTGCAGCCCGTGGGCGCCGGCTTCGGGCAGGAGAACTTCATGGGCATGACCGCCTCCGATTACGGCGGTGGCACGCCCATCGTCGATGTCTGGCGCCGCGACTGCGGCATCGCCGTCGGGCATCTCGAGGGAGTTCCGCGGCTGCTGTCGCTTCCGGTGAAGCGCACACCGGAGGGTGTGCAGCTCGCGATCACCGGCTCCCTCGCGCGTACCCTGGAGCCGGGCGAGCGCTTCGAGACGCCCGAGACGTTCCTCGCCACCCACAGCGGCGACCATTTCGCGACGCTCGACGCCTACCGCCGCCTCATGGCCGAGCGCGGTCTGCGGCCTGCGCCGACACCAGACTCCGCTTACGAGCCGATCTGGTGTGCGTGGGGATACGAGCGTGAATGCACCGCGCAGCTGATCGAGGGCACGCTGCCGAAGGTGTCGGAGCTCGGACTGCGCTGGGCGGTGATCGACGATGGCTGGCAGTCCAACGTCGGCGACTGGCAGCCGCATCCGCGCAAGTTTCCCAACGGGGCCGGCGATCTGCTGCAGCTGGTGCGCGACATCCGCACACAGCGGCTGGAGCCGCGGCTGTGGTTTGCGCCGCTCGCGGTGGCGCCGGGCTCGGACGTGCTGCACGACCACACCGACATGCTGCTGCTCGATGAGGACGGCGCGCCGCAGAACATCTCGTGGTGGAACTGTTTCTATCTGTGCCCGGCGTACGCCGGCACCGTGAGTTACACCGGGACGCTGGTGCGGCGCTTCATCGGGGAATGGGGCTTCGCCGGTCTCAAGATCGACGGGCAGCACCTCAATGCCGTCGCGCCGTGCTACAACCCCGCGCACCGTCACGCGCGCCCGGAGGAGTCGGTCGAGAAGCTGCAGGATTTCCTGCACGCCCTGTACACCACTGCCCTGCGTGAGGATCCGCAGGCCGTCATGGAGCTGTGCCCGTGCGGCACCGCGTATTCGTTCTTCAACTTCGCCTCCATGAATCAGGCTCCGGCATCCGATCCGGAGTCCTCGTGGCAGGTGCGTCACAAGGGCAAGACCCTCAAAGCCCTCATGGGCCCGGGCGCTGCCTTTGCCGGTGATCACGTCGAGCTGAGCGACGGCGGCGATGACTTTGCCTCGACCGTCGGCATCGGCGCGATCGTCTCGACCAAGTTCACCTGGCCGCGCGACCCCAAGCCCAAGGACTCGTTCCTGCTCACCGCGGCGAAGGAGGCCCTGTGGCGCAGATGGATCGCGCTCTACAACGAGCGACTGCTGCCGCGGGGCAGCTATCGCGGCGAGCTCTACGACATCGGCTTCGACAAGCCCGAGACGCACGTGGTCGAGCGGTCCGGCCGGCTCCACTACGCCTTCTATGCTCGCAGCTGGAGCGGCCCGGTGGCGCTGCGCGGGCTGGCCGCCGGCCGCTACCGGCTGCGCGATTACTTCAACGATCGTGAGCTCGGCGAGGTGACCGCCCCTGGCGCGAGCGTGCGGCTCGCGTTCGAGCGTTTTCTGCTGCTCGAGGCGCTGCCGGTATGAGCGCACCGAGCAGTGAGCGCGGCCTCATGATCGAGGAGCGCAGGCGGCGCATCCGCGAGCTGCTGCGCGAGCAGGGCCGCGTGACCGTCGAGGCGCTCGCGGCACGCTTCGGCATCTCGCAGGTCACGATCCGCGCGGATCTCTCCATCCTCGAGTCCGCCGGGGCGCTGACACGCACTCACGGCGGAGCGCTGACCGTGCTCGATGCCGACCAGCCGCTGGACGTCAAGCAGCTGCAGCACCGCAGCGAGAAGCAGCGCATTGCGGCCGCGGCGGCCGCGCTGATCGAGGACGGCGAGACGATCATCCTCGACTCCGGCACCACCACGGCCGAGATCGCGCGCCGCATCCGCACGCTCGAGCTCGAGTCGATCAACGTGATCACCAACGCACTCAACATCGCGGCGCTGCTCATCGACGTGCGGCCGGTGCGCCTGATCGTTCCGGGCGGCATCCTGCGCCGGGAATCCAACTCGCTCGCCGGACCGATTGCCGAAACCACGCTCGCGACGCTGCGCGCGAACCGCCTGTACCTGGGTGCGGACGGCATCGACCCGCAGAGCGGGGTGATGACGCCGCACCTCGCCGAAGCCGAGCTCAACGCCAAGATGATCGGTATTTCGCAGCAGGTGGTGGTGGTGGCGGACTCCTCCAAGTTCGCACGCCGCAACATCTCGCTGATCGCGCGCATCGAGCAGCTGCACCTGCTGATCACCGACCGCGCCGCACCGGCGGAGGCGGTCGCGCAGCTGCGCCAGCGTGGTGTCGAGGTGCAGCTGGTGTGAGCGCGGGAGCGACGCGCCCTGTTCCACTCCTGTTGCTGCTCGCGGCGACAGCGGTCCACTGTGCCGCGGCCCGCGCCGGCAGCGCAGCGGTGAGCGGCAACGCCGAGTGGTACCAGCTGGAAGACTTCGCGCGCACCGACAAGATCGACGCGCACGTGCACGTCCACGGGCCTGCCGCGCGCTTCATGGCGCAGGCGATGGCCGACAACTTCCGCATCCTGACCATCAACGTGGACTCCCCCGACTTCCCGCCGCTTGCCGAGCAGCAGCGCGAGGCAGTCGCGCTGCGCGCGCAGTACCCCGGCTGGGTGGCGTTCGCGGCGACCTTCTCCACCGATGGCTTTCAGTCGCCGGGCTGGAGCGCGGCGGTCGTGCGGCACATCGATGCGGCGCGAGCGCAGGGGGCGGTCGGGGTGAAGGTGTGGAAGAACATCGGCATGGTGCTACGCGATACGGATGGCAGCTACGTCATGCCGGACGATCCGCGCCTCGAGCCGGTGTTCGCGCACCTCGAGCGCGAGCACATCGTGCTGCTCGGCCACCAGGCCGAGCCGCTCAACTGCTGGCTGCCGCCGCAGAAGATGACGGTACGCTCGGACCTCGAGTACTTCCGCGGGCACCCGCAGTACTACATGTACGAGCACCCGGAGATGCCCACGCACGACGCGATCCTCGCGGCGCGCGACCGCATGCTGCGCGCGCATCCGCAGCTGCGCTTCGACGGCGTGCACCTCGCCTCGCTCGAATGGGACGTCGCGCGGGTGGCCGCGTTTCTCGACGCCTTCCCGCAGGCGGTCGTCGACCTGGCCGCGCGTCTCGTGCACCTGGAGTACCAGGCGGCCGGCGATCCTGACAAGGTGCGGCGCTTTCTCATCCGCTATCAGGATCGCATCCTCTACGGCAGCGACCTGGGATACGGTCCGGCGGAATCCAGTGCCGCGGAGATCGCCACGCTGCATAGCGACTGGCTGAACGACTGGCGCTTCCTCACGACCTCCGAGCCCATGCACTCGCCCGACTTCCCGGCCGCTTTCCACGGCCTGCGGCTGCCGCGGGCGGTCATCGACAAGATCTACCGCGACAATGCCGAGGCGCTGTTCCACGCCTGGCCAGCGCACGCGCCGCGTTAGCACCCGCCCGGTGTTGGTAGTAAGGTGGGACGTGCCGCGGAGCGGCGCGTCCAACACCTGTTCCCCGCCTTATGGCAGCAGAAAGGAAAACTTATGGCCGGTCGTAACTTTCTCTTCGTTCCGGGGCCGACCAACGTGCCTGACCGGATCCTGCGCGCCATGGCCGTGCCGATGGAGGACCACCGCTCGAGCAAATTTCCGCAGCTGGCGCTGCGCTGCCTCGCGGATCTGAAGCAGATCTTCAAGACCACGAGCGGCACGCCGATCCTGTTTCCCTCCTCGGGGACCGGCTGCTGGGAGGCGGCACTCACCAACTGTCTCAGTCCCGGGGATCGGGTGCTCGCGGCGCGCTTCGGCCAGTTCACCCATCTGTGGATCGACATGTGCCAGCGTCTCGGCTTCGAGGTGGAGGTGCTCGAGGTGGAGTGGGGCGAGGGCGCGCCGGTGGAGCGTTACCGGGCCGCGCTCGCCGCGGACCGCGAGCAGCGCATCAAGGCGGTGCTGCTGTGCCAGAACGAAACCGCCACCGGTGTCACGAGCGACGTGGCGGCCATCCGTCGTGCGCTCGATGACGCCCGGCACCCGGCGCTGCTGTTCGTCGATGCGGTGAGCGCGCTCGCCAGCATCGACTTCCGCATGGACGAGTGGGGCGTGGACGTGTGCGTCAGCGGCTCGCAGAAGGGTCTGATGCTGCCGGCCGGCATGGGAGTCACGTGCGTCAGCGAGAAGGCACTCGCCGCCGCCAGGAGCGCCCGCGCCCCGCGCTGCTACTTCGATTACCGCGACATGGTGAGCGCCAACGCCGGCGGCTATTTTCCCTACACGCCCTCGATCCCGATGCTGTACGGGCTGCGCGAATCCCTGCAGATGCTCCTGGAGGAGGGGCTGGAGAACGTCTTCTATCGCCACAGCTACATCGCCGGCGGAGTGCGCGCCGCCATCACCCAGGGCTGGAAGCTGCCGCTGTGTGCGCGCGCGCCACAGTGGTACTCGGACACGGTTTCCGCGGTCATGGTGCCCGCGGGCATCGATGGCGCCGCGGTCGTCGCCCGCGCCTTCAGCCGCTACAACCTGGCGCTCGGCGCGGGACTCTCCAGGGTGGCCGGCAAGCTGTTCCGCATCGGGCATCTCGGCGACTCCAACGAGCTCATGCTCATGGCGGCGCTCGCCGGGGCCGAGCTGGCGATGCTCGACTGCGGTGTGCGCATCGAGGCCGGGAGCGGCGTGGCCGCCGCGGCGGAATTCTGGCGTTCGCGCCCGGCGCCGGCGGGAGCCCACCCGTGACGCTGCGCGTGGTGTTCCTGGACCGCGCCTCGATCATCGCCAACGTCCGCCGGCCGCGCGCCGCGACCGACTACCTCGAGTACCCGCGCAGCGACGCGGGCGAGGTCGTGGAGCGCCTGCGCGGCGCGAGCGTTGCCATCACCAACAAGGTGCCGCTGCGCGCGGAGGTGCTGCGCGAGCTCCCGGAGCTGCGGCTGATCGCGGTGGCCGCCACCGGCTACGATGTTATCGACACGGCCTGGTGCCGGGCACACGGGGTGGCGGTGGCCAACATCCGTGACTATGCGGTGCACACCGTTCCCGAGCATGCGTTCGCGCTGATCCTCGCGTTGCGCCGCAATCTCATCGCCTACCGTGCCGATGTCGAGCGCGGCGTGTGGAACCGCAGCGAGCAGTTCTGTTTCTTCGATCATCCGATCCTCGACCTGCACGGCGCGCAGCTCGGCATCATCGGCGAGGGGGTGTTGGGTCGTGCCATGGCCGCCATCGGCACCGCCTTCGGCATGCAGCCGGTGTTCCTCGATCACCCCCAGCGCGTCGGCGAGGACCTCGAGTACCAGCCGTTGCCGCGCCTGCTCGCCGGGTCCGACGTGGTGACGCTGCATTGCCCGCTGCTGCCGGGGACGCGCAACCTGATCGGCGAGGCGCAGCTGCGCGCCATGAAGCGCACCGCGATCCTGATCAACACGGCGCGTGGCGGCCTGGTGGACGAGGCAGCGCTGGCGCGCGCGCTGCAGGAGGGCTGGATCGGCGGCGCGGGCTTCGACGTGCTCACCGTCGAGCCGCCGCGTGCGGGAAATCCGCTGCTCGAGCTGCGGTTGCCGAATCTCATCATCACCCCGCACATCGCCTGGGCCTCGCAGGGCGCGATGCAGTTCCTCGCCGACCAGCTGATCGACAACATCGATGCCTGGGCGGCGGGCACCCCGCAGAACCTGGTGGCCTGAGGGCAGCCCATGGCGCAGAGCGCAGAACCGGGCGAGTCGCTGCGCGCGCCGGGCTCTGCCGGCGAAACGGCGCCCGCGTCCTCAGCGGCGCCCGCGGCGTGCGGCGGATACGCAGCGCGCATCGCCGCGGCACCCTCCGAGAGCGCCCGGGTCGGCCTCACCGCCGCGTGGATCCTCGCGGCGTTCGATGAGTTCTACGCGGAGTTCCTGCAGCTCACCTGGGCGGCGAAGAGCGCCTTCGAGAGCCGCGATCATGCCGCGGCGGTCGGCAATGCGCGCCACCGGCTCGGACTGTACAACGCGAGCGTCTATCCGCTCGCCGACGAATTGCGCAGTGCCTTTCCGCAGTTGAAGGAGCACGGTCCGCTGTGGCGCGAGGTCGAAGCCGTGTACCGCGCGGCGGTCGATGGCCGCTACGAAGCGGACGCGGCGCTCGCCTTCCTGCACTCCGCACAGCGGCGCGTGCACCACGGCGAGTGGAAGCCGGTCGAATACGGCTTCCGCGGCTCGCATCGCGTGGTGCCGCCGGCGGATGCGGTCGCGGATTATTTTCCCTGCTCCTGGCCGGTCGCGCCGCTCGTCATCCAGCGGGTGCTGCAGGTGGCGGGACTCGCCATTCCGTTCCGGGATCCGCAACGCGACGCGGAGCTCATCGCGCGCCGCCTCAATGATGTGCTTGCGGAGCGCTCCGGCGGCGGGCTGCGCGCGATCGAGATGCTGCGCGCGGGTTTCTTCCGTAACCGCGGGGTCTATCTGGTCGGACGGCTGGTGCTGAAGGGCGCCGAGCTGCGGCCGTGCGTCATCGCGCTCGGACACACCCCGGAGGGGCTGCGGGCCGAGGCGCTGCTGCACATGGTGTCGCACGTGCACAACCTCTGCAGCTCCACCGAGGCCCCCTTCCACGTCACCAACCGCCACTATCATGAGCTCGCCGGCTTTCTGCACAGCATCATGCCGCGCCGGCCGCTCGGCCTGCACTACTCCACCATCGGCTACTACCACTTCAGCAAGGTCGCGGTCATGAACGAGGTGCGCCGGCGCCTGGTGCACGAGCGCGAGTCGCTCGCGGTCGCGCCCGGCAGCCCCGGCACCGTGACCATCGCCTTCACCTCGCCGCAGCTCGACTACGTGCTGAAGGTGATCCGCGATCGGCCGACCAGCGGCTACAAGTGGGATTACTTCGAGGGTGTGGATGCGGTGCTCGCCAAGTACAAGCGCGTGCACGAGATCAACCGCACCGGCAGCATGCTCGACAACATCGTCTACTACAACCTGCGGCTCGAGCACGCCTGGTTCGAGCCGGCGCTGGCGCAGGAGCTGCTGCAGGCGGCGGGCGACAGCGTGCAGCGCCAGGGGCGGGCGCTGGTGTTCCGCTACCTGATCGCGCAGCGCAAGCTCACGCCCCTCAACGTGTTTCTGGAGACCGCGCCGGCCGACAAGGCGGAGCGCGCGATCGTCAACCTCGGGTTCTGCATCCGCAACAACGCGGCGGCGAACGTGTTCAACAAGGACTTCGATGCGCGCAACTACGGTGTCAGCCGCTATCTGAAGATCTACCTCTATGACTACGATGCGGTGGAGGCCCTCACCGAGGTGAAGGTGCGCACCAATCGCGATCGCTGCGAGGGCGAGGAGGAGGTTCCCGGCTGGTTCTTCGAGCCGGGCGTGGTGTTCCTGCCCGAGGAGATCGAGGCGGGCCTGCGGGTGCCGAGCCGCGCGCTGCGCCGCGCCTTCCGCGCAGCGCACCCCGAGCTGATGACGGTCGAGTACTGGGAAGCACTGCAGCAGTCGCTGCGTGCCGGGGAGGTGCCGGGCATCCACACCTTTCCCGAGTCCTGCCAGCTCGAGGACTTCGGCGCGCAGACCATCGCCACCGAATGAGCGACGCGCGGGCGAGCCCGCGACGCGGGCCGCCTGGACTTACGCGCCCGGACTAGCGCTGCGAGGCTGCGAAGCGCTCGCGGATCGCCTGCAGCTGCGCGTCGAGCTGCGCATCGAGAGGCGGCGGCCGGTGGCTCGCGAGCAGCTCCCGCAGGTCGCGGTCGATGCGTGCGTACAGGTCGGTAGCGGCGCCGCCCGCGCTGCTGAGCGGCATGTTGGGGCCGAAATAGCGGCTCTGCCACAGGTGCTCGCGGCAATGATCGACCGTATGTTGCTGCGCGAGGTAGTTGCCACGCGGCCCCACGGCGCGCGCCAGATCGAGCGCCAGCGCGTCCGCATCGAGCTGCACTCCCTGCCACATGGTGCGCAGCAGGCCCGCGAGATCGTTGCACAGGAGCAGCGCGTGCAGCGAGTAGGTGAGCCCCTGATCGAGCGAGCCGAGGTAATCGAGGGTCGCGGGACGGCTGAAGAAGGTCTGCAGCATTCCCGCGGTGAGCTCGGCGACCGCGTCCTGGTTGAAGCGAGCGGCGCTCGAGTAGCCGGCGGCGCCGGTGAAGGAGGGCAGCTGCAGCCGCCGCCGCAGCTGGCACATCAGCAGATCAGCAAGCGAGGTCTGCGCGAAGTTGCCGATACTGCCGGTGGCCGGCTCCATGAAGCACACGTCCGAGCTGCCGATGCAGAACGAGCCGCGCCGTACCAGCTGCGCCAGCACCATGGCGGCGAAATCGGTGGCCAGGCTGTTGACGATGCTGCCGGCGGTGGTGATGGGCGTCGAGGCGCCGCCGATCGGCAGCGTGCCGACGCTCACCGGGACCCCGGCGCGCACCGCCGCGATCAGCTGATCGGTGTGCATGGCGTGATAGTTGAGCGGCAGCGGCGTGATGATCTGCAGGAAGTACGGCTTGTCGAACAGCTGCTGGCGGCCGCCGCGGATCGCCGCCGCCATCTCGATGACCACCGCGAGCGATGCCGCCTGCTCGCACAGGTACTCGAGCGGCTTCACGGTGTTGGCGGCCATGATCGAGAACTCCTCGATCTCACCGTGGATGTCGGAGCGCGTGACGTTCTTGCAGGCGATGCACATGGCATCGATATTGGCGAGCCCGTCGGCGATACGGCTCACGCGCGCCAGGTCCTCGCCGCTGCTGTCGCGCGGCGCGCCGCTCTCCAGGTCGTAGACCTTGATGCAGGTCATGCCCGGGATGAACCAGGTATGACGGCAATCGAGCTCGATCGAGCGCGCGGCGTTCCGGTCCCAGAGCCGCGCGCTTTTCGCGACCGAGCCGAGCGCCTCGCGCACCCGCTCGGGCGCGAAGCGCACCACGCCATCCTCGGCGACGCTGCAGCCCGGTGCGCGCAGGATCTGCAGCGCCTCCGAGCCGGGCTCGAAGGCCACCCCGGAGTCGCGCAGCAGCAGGAGCGCCGCATCGATGAGCCGCTCGGCCTGCTCCGCGGTGATGGGCTCATAGGGAGCGGTCGCGCCCTCGTGCAGACCGATGTCGCTGAGCTCGGGGCTCGCGCTCGCGGGCGGTCGCGGCCGCCGTCCGGTGCGTAACGGGCGTTGCATGTTGCGCTTCCTCGTGCGGAGGGCCCGGCGGGTTGCACAGCCGGTACCGTGACCGCAGCATACTCGCTATGAATACCATCACCGAATCGCGCTACCAGCCGCTGTTCGAGCCGTTGCGGCTCGGGCCGGTCATTGCGCCGAATCGCTTCTATCAGGTGCCGCACTGCACCGGCATGGGCCATGCGTTGCCCCGCACCCTCGCGGCGATGCGCGGCATGAAAGCCGAAGGGGGCTGGGGGGTGGTGTGCACCGAGTACTGCTCGCTGCATCCGACCTCCGACGACCAGCCGTATCCCTTCGCCGCCCTGTGGGATGAGGGCGATGTGGCGAATCTCGCCGCCATGGCGCAGCAGGTGCACGCCCACGGCGCACTCGCCGGCGTCGAGCTGTGGCACGGCGGCAGCTACGTGCCGAACCTCGCGAGCCGGCTGCCGAGCATCGGCGTGCGCTCGATGCCGAGTCGCGAGGAGCCGGTGCAATCGCAGCGCATGGATCGCGCCGACATCCGTGCCTTCCGTGAGTGGCACCGGGCCGCCGCGCGGCGCGCCCGCCATGCCGGCTTCGATATCGTCTACGTCTATCCGACCCACGGCTACCTGATGTGGGAGTTCCTCTCCCGCAGCCTCAACGGTCGCACCGACGAGTACGGCGGCTCGCTCGAGAACCGCGCGCGCCTGTTCCGCGAGGTGCTCGAGGACACGCGCGCGCTGGTGGGCGATCGTTGTGCGATCGCCGTGCGCTTCTCCGCGGACGGGCATGGCGATGAGCATCTGAGCCGGGAAGAGGCGCACGACCTCATCGGCATGCTGGATGAGCTGACCGACCTGTGGGACCTGGTGGTCTCCGATTACTACGGCGAGGAGATGGCGACCTCGCGCTTCGTGCGCCAGGGCTCGCTGGAGGAGCGCGTGGCGCAGGCGAAGCGGCTGACGCGCAAGCCCGTCGTCAGTGTCGGCCGGTTCACCTCGCCCGACGCCATGGTGCGTCAGCTGCGCAGCGGCGTGCTCGACCTGGTCGGCGCCGCGCGGCCTTCCATCGCCGACCCTTTCCTGCCGCGCAAGATCCGCGAAGGCCGGCTGGATGAGATCCGCGAGTGCATCGGTTGCAACGTGTGCTATGCCTCCAACTACCGCGGCGCAGCGTTGCGCTGCACGCAGAACCCGACCATGGGCGAGGAGTGGCGGCGCGGCTGGCATCCCGAGCGGGTGCCCCCCGGCAAGGGCGGCACGGTCCTCATCGTCGGCGCGGGGCCGGCCGGGCTCGAAGCGGCGCTGGTGCTCGGCAAGCGCGGCTATACCGTGACGCTGGCGGATGCCGCCGCCGAGGCGGGCGGCCGGGTGACGCTCGAGAGCCGCTTGCCGGGCCTGGCCGAATGGGCACGGGTGCGCGACTACCGCATGACGCAGCTGCGCTCGCTCCCGCAGGTATCGATGTATCTCGGCAACCGCCTCGCCGCCGCGGAGGTGCGCGAGTTCGGCGCCGATCACGTTTTCATCGCGACCGGGGCGCGCTGGCGCCGCGACGGGCTGGGCCGCTGGCACACCCGGCCGCTCGGCGCACTCCAGGGTGCCGTGCTCACGCCCGATGACATCATGCGCGGCGCGCGACCCAGCGGCGCGGTGACGATCTTCGATGACGACCATTACTACATGGCGCCGGTGATCGCGGTGCTGCTGGCACGGGCGGGCGCGCGGGTGACCTACGTGACTCCGACGGGCCACGCGAGTGAATGGAGCCACTACACCGGCGAGCAGCACAGCACGCAGAGCCAGTTGCTGGAGCTCGGAGTCGAGATCCGCGTGAGCACGGTGGTCGAGGGGTTCGACGGTGCGGCCGTGACGCTCGGCTGCGTGTATTCCGGCCGGCAATGGCCGCACCCGGCCGGAACGCTGGTGCTCGTGACCTCGCGCGAGCCCGACGAGGAGCTGTTCCGCGAGCTGGCGGGCGAGGAGCCCGCGGACGCCGCCGCGAACATCCAGCGCATCGGCGACTGCCGGCAGCCGGCCCTGATTGCGCACGCCGTGTATTCCGGTCACAAGGCGGCGCGCGAGCTCGATCGGCCGGAGGAGATGACCGCCGCGGGCCGCGACCGCAGCATCGTGCACGGCAGTTGAGCCGGCGGCGCGGCCCACTAATTCATACACCGGATGTGTATATAATGCCGTGTCCATGGTCAGCCGCGGCACGACGCAGCAGTCGAGCGCCCCCTTCAACCGGCGCATCGTTCTCGATGTCATCCGTCGGCAGGGCCGGATCTCCCGGCGCGAGATCGTTGAGCTCGTCTCGCTCAGCCCGCAGACGGTCGCCAACATCACCAATGAGCTGCAGACCATCGGCCTGATCGTCGCGCGGCGCATCCGGGGAGCCAAAGCCCGCGGCCAGCCACCGATTGCATTCGAGCTCAATCCCAACGCCGGCAACTCCCTCGGCATCAGCCTCGAGCCCGGTCGCATCTCGGCCGGCCTCGTCAACCTCGTGGGCGAGATTCTCGAGCGGCGCGAAGTCGCGATCGACACGCACGACCAGCGCGTCGTGCTCGCGAGTGTCGTCGCACTGATCCGCGAGCTGCGCCGGCGTCCCGCGGCGGCCGAGCGGCTCTGGGGAATCGGGGTCGCGCTCCCCGGTCCGCTGGTCAAGACCGATATCAGCTTCGTCGGTCCGACGACCCTCGAGGGGTGGACCGACCTGGCGGTACTCGATGAGCTGCGTGATCTCACACGACTGCAGGTGTTCTACAGCGTCGACAGCGTGGCGGCCGCGCTCGGCGAGACGCTGTTCGGTGTGGCCCGCTCACTCGATAACTTCTTCTACATGCACTTCGGGGTGGGCCTCGGGGGCACCCTGGTCGTCAACCGCTCCGCCTACCGCGGTGCGAGTGGCAACGCCACCGAGATCGGGCACATCCCGGCGGTGCCGGGCGGCAAATCCTGCTACTGCGGGAATAGCGGGTGCCTCGAGCGCTATCTGTCGCTGCAATCGCTCGCCGAAGCGCTCGGCGTCAGTGAAGCCCCGCAGCGCGACGCCCTGATCGTCGCGCAGCTCGAGCGTAACGACGATCCGGCACTAAAGGGGTGGTGCCGCGAGGCGGCGGAGCGGCTGCGCGATGCGGTGTGCGTCATCGAGAACATGCTCGACCCCGCGACCATCGTCATCGGCGGATCCGCGCCGAAGCTGCTGGTGGAGCGACTCGTCGCTCTCGCCCAGCCCCTGCATCACTCGGTGCGCGGCGGGGTCGCCGCACCGACGGTGCGCATCCTGCTGTCCGAGCGCCAGGAGGACAGCTCCATTCTCGGTGCGGCGGTGCTCCCCATCTACGACCTGCTGTCGCCGCGCTTCGAGGTGCTGCAGCAGGAGCGGCGCGCCGATGCCGATGTCGCGGGCCTCATGGGCCAGCGCGCCGCCAGCCGGGCGGGGCGGCTATGAATATCTACATCCACTAGATGTATTTATTGACACCCTCCTGAGGGCGCGCCTATAGTCGGACGATGGGGGGAACGCAGCACCGGCTGAGCATCATCGGCGATGTCGGCGTCGACCTGGTGCTGGGGCCGATCTCCGGGTGGCCCCGTATCGGTACCGAGACGGTGGTCGAGCGCAGCGAGCTGCGCGCCGGAGGCTCCGCCGCCAACGCAGCGCTCGCCGTGAGCTACCTCGGTGGCAAGTCGCAGCTGCTGTCGGTCGTCGGTAACGATGAGCCCGGGGCATGGCTGGCGCACGAGCTGCGACCGCTGCAGGCAGCGCTCATACCGTGCAGCGCGCCGACGACCGTCACCGTCGGACTCATCGACAGCTGCGGCGAGCGCACCTTCTTCACCACCCGCGGCCATCTCGAGGCGCTCACCTACGAGTTGCTGCGTCCACACATCGCGCCCGCACCGTCGGCGAACTCCATCGCGCTGCTGTCGGGTGTGTTCCTGACACCGGCGCTGCGGGCGTCGTATCCACTCCTGATGCGCGAGCTGCACGCGCTCGGCTATCGCGTCGCGCTCGATACCAACTGGCCGCCGCAGGACTGGAGCGTCGCGCTGCGCGCCGAGGTCGGCGGCTGGATCTCCCGCTGCGAGCACGTACTGCTGAATGATCTCGAGGTCCGCAGCCTCGCCGACAGCGAGGATCTCGGCGCGGCCATCGAGCGGCTGGTGCCGATGCTGCGTCAGGGCGCGACGCTGGTGGTGAAGATGGGCGCTCGCGGGGCGCTCGCTATCCAGGACGGGGAGCGCTGCGAGCAGCGCGCCGCGGCGGCGAGCATCTTCGACACCATCGGTGCCGGGGATTCTTTCAATGCCGGTTACCTGCTCGCGCGGCTCGATGGCGCGGGGCTGGCGGACGCGCTCGCCGCCGGGTGCACCGCCGCCACCTCGATCATTGCCCGCTTCCCGCGCCGCGCCATCGCTGCCGGCGAGCTCGCCGGCCTGCGGGCGCACACCGCCACCGTCCTGGAGGAGCAGGCGTGAGGAAGCCGGTGCTGCTGATGCTCTTCATCATGGTGACCTGGTTCGTCATCTCGTTCGTGACGAATCTCATCGGACCCCTGATGCCCACCATCATCAGCGACTTCCACCTGAGCCTGTTCCTCGCCGGCGTGCTGCCGTTCTCGTTCTTCATCGCCTACGGGCTGATCTCCATTCCCGCCGGGGCGCTGGTGGAGAAGCGCGGACCGCGCACGACGCTCCTGACAGCCTTCGCGCTCAATCTCGCCGGCTGCCTCGCGATCGGCCTGTGGCCGGTGTACGGCGTCGTGATCGCGGGGCTGTTCCTGATCGGTCTCGGCATGGCGATGCTGCAGGTGGTGATCAATCCACTCATGCGCACCACCGGCGGTGAGGCGCACTTCGCCTTCTTCGCCGTGATGGCCCAGCTGGTATTCGGGCTCGCCTCCTACCTGAGTCCCATGGCCTATGCGGCCCTCATGCAGCAGCCGGGCGCGGCGACGCGGCCACTCGTGTGGGTGCAGCTCTACTGGGCGTTCGTGGTCGTGTACCTGGTGATGATCGCGCTCACGGCCGCGCTGCGTATCCCGCACCTCACCCTCACCGACAGCGAGCGTGCCGGCACCCTCGCCACGTACCGGGAGCTCATCCGCCAGCGACCCGTGCAGCTGTTCTTTCTCGGCATCATCGCCTACGTCGGCACCGAGCAGAGTCTCGCCGACTGGATGTCGCAGTTCCTCAGCACCTACCACCACTACGACCCGGCGCGCGAGGGCGCGCATGCCGTCGGCCTTTTCTGGGGCCTCATGTCGATCGGCTGCGTGCTCGGCATGGTGCTGCTGCGGCTGCTCGACGCACGCCTGGTGCTCGCAGTGTTCACGACCTGCGCGCTCGGGTGCGTGGCGCTCGCGTTGTTCGGCGAGGCGCGGCTGTCGCTGCTCGCTTTCCCGGCGAGCGGCTTCTGCCTCTCGGTCATGTGGTCGATCATCTTCTCGCTGGCGCTGAACTCGGTGCCCCGCCATCACGGCGCGTTCTCCGGAATCCTGTGCACCGGGATCCTGGGTGGCGCGGTGGTGCCGCTGCTGGTGGGCCTGCTCGGCGACCGGGTCGGTCTGCGGCTCGCCATGCTGACGGTGTTTGCGACGCTCGGCTTCATCCTGAGCGTCGCCTGGTGGGCGCGGCCGCTGATAAACAACGAGACGGTCGGGCTGCTCGATCTGTTCAATCTGGGCAGGCGCGGCAACGCACACGAGTGAGGGCGCTCGGAGTCGGATGGGGGATCAAATCATGAAGACACGACACACAAGTGTTGCAACGGCGGTAGCCAGCGCGCGGCAGGTGAACCCGATGCCAAAGGTGCATCGCCGGCACCCCGTGTCGATTGCCGTATCCATGGCGTTGCTCGCCGCCGCGGCGACCTCGGGGACGGCAGCCGAGCGCACGGATGCTCCGGCGGAGAGCGCGGGCGCAGCGGGCCCTTCGCA
>JAFAKO010000339.1 GCA_019235245.1 Gammaproteobacteria bacterium | reverse complement strand
TGCTCAGGCCTCGATGCGACCGCCCGCCGCCTCGATCGCGGCGCGCGCGCCCTTGGTTGCGGCCACGCCCTTGAGCGTCACCGCCTTCTTGATCTCACCGGCGAGCACCACCTTGGCGCGCTCGGTGATCTGCTCGCCGAGCCACATGAGGAACATCGTCCCCGTGGTCATGGTGATGGTAGCGGTGAACAGGAACGGCAACCCGTGATACAGCGTGAGGCCGCCCTTATCGAGCGCACCGGCGGCTGCGAAGGACTGCACCAGCGCCAGCAGCACCGTGCCATAGCGTGTGTACTGCGTGATCTTGCGCCGTCCCGACTCGCCCTCCTTGCGCAGCTCCATGAGGGTCGGCACCACCATCGACATCATCTGGATGATGATCGAGGCGGAGATGTAGGGCATGACGCCCATGGCGAAGATCGACAGCCGCGACAGCGCACCGCCCGAGAAGGTGTTGACGATCCCGAGGATGGTGTTGGAGCGGTCGGCGAAAAAGCGCGCCACTTCCGCCGGGTTCACGCCCGGTACCGGGATGAAGGTGCCGATGCGGTACACGATGAGCGCGCCGATCAGGAACAGCAGCCGGCTGCGAATCTCCCCGAAACGGGCAGCGTCGCTGAACGCGGTGGCCGGATTGCCGAGACTGGTGTTCGCCATGCGTGCTCAGGCCTCGATGCGACCGCCCGCCGCCTCGATCGCGGCGCGCGCGCCCTTGGTTGCGGCCACGCCCTTGAGCGTCACCGCCTTCTTGATCTCACCGGCGAGCACCACCTTGGCGCGCTCGGTGCCGGGCGGCACGACGCCGGCCTTGAGCAGCGCCGCGAGGTCCACCACTTCGGCCGCCACCAGCGCCAGCTCGTGCAGTCGCACTTCCGCGCGCGAGCGCTTGATGTCGGAACGGAAGCCCACCTTCGGCATGCGCCGCTGCAGCGGCATCTGTCCGCCCTCGAAGCCGACCTTGTGGTAGCCGCCCTTGCGCGCCCGCTGGCCCTTGGTGCCGCGGCCGCAGGTCTTGCCCTGGCCGGCGGAGGCGCCACGGCCGACGCGCAGGCGGGCGCGGCGGCTGCCGGGAGCGGGCTTGAGTGTGTTCAGTCGCATGGTCTCAGGCATCCTTTTCGACGCGTAACAGGTGCGCTGCGGTCTGGATCATGCCGCGGTTCTCGCGCGTGTCCCTGACCGTGACGGTCTGGTGCACGCGCCGCAGCCCCAGGCCACGCGCGGAGGCGGCGATGTTCTTCAGCTGGCCGTTGAGGCTCTTCACCAGCGTCACCTTCAGCTGCAGTTCTGCCATGGTCATCAGCTCGTGATCTCTTCCAGGCTCTTGCCGCGCTTCGCGGCGATCTCCTCCGGCGAGCGGATCTTGGCGAGCGCGTTCATGGTGGCGCGCACCACGTTGATCGGGTTGCGCGAGCCGTAGCTCTTGGCGAGCACGTTGCGCACTCCCGCGCACTCGAGCACCGCGCGCATGCCACCGCCGGCGATGACGCCGGTGCCGTCCGAGGCCGGCTGCATGTAGACGCGCGTCGCCCCGTGGGTGCCGGTGACCGCGTAGTGCAGCGAGTCGTTGCGCAGCGCCACGTTGATCAGGTTCTTGCGCGCCTGGGTCATCGCCTTGGAGATCGCCACCGGCACCTCGCGCGCCTTGCCGAAGCCGTAACCCACGCGCCCGGCGGTGTCGCCCACCACGGTGAGCGCGGTGAAGCCGAATTGCCGGCCACCCTTCACCACCTTGGCGGTGCGGTTGACGGCGACGAGCTTCTCGACGAACTCGTCCGCCGGCTGGCCCTTCTCTGGTCTTGCCATGTGTGTCCGTCCTGCCTAGAACTCAAGGCCCGCTTCGCGGGCTGCATCTGCGAGCGCCTTGACGCGCCCGTGGAACTGGAAACCGGAGCGGTCGAAAGCCACCTTGTTCACGCCGGCCGCCTTGCTGCGCTCGGCGATCGCGCGCCCGACCGCCTTGGCCGCCGTGACGTTGCCGGTGCCCTTCAGGCCCTCGCGCACCGCCTTCTGGGTGGTCGAGGCGGCCGCGATCACCTTGGCGCCGGCCGCATCGGTCACCTGCGCATAGATATGGTTCGGCGTGCGGTGCACCGTGAGGCGCGCCACGCCCAGGTCGCGGATGTGCGCGCGGGCGCGCACGGCACGGCGCAGGCGGCGCTGTTTCTTCGTTATGATCATTTCTTCTTGCCCTCCTTGAGCGAGATCTGTTCGCCGGCATAGCGCACGCCCTTGCCCTTGTAGGGCTCCGGCGGGCGGATGTCGCGGATCTCGGCGGCGATCTGCCCGACCTTCTGCCGATCGATGCCCTTGACCACGATCTCGGTCTGGCTCGGAGTCTCGATGCTGATTCCCTCGGGGATCGCCACGTTCACCGGGTGCGAGAAGCCGAGGGTGAGGTTCAGGCTCTTGCCCTGCACCTGCGCACGGAAGCCGACCCCGACCAGCTCGAGTTTCTTCTCGTAGCCGCGCGTGACGCCTCGCACCATGTTGGCGAGATGCGCGCGCGTCGCGCCCGCACGGGTACGCGCCAGACCCGGCTCGGAGAATTTGATCTCGCGCTTCTTCTCGTTCTGCACCACCGACACGCCGGCGGCGAGCGGCAGGCTGAGCGAGCCCTTGGCGCCCTTGATGGTGACGGCGTTCCCCGCGAGGGTGGCGGTCACACCCTGCGGCAGTTCGACCGGAGCTTTGGCAATTCGCGACATCTCGGCTTCTCTACTGCTTCGTTCTCACAACAGCGCCGCTCAGGCGACGATGCACAGCACCTCACCGCCCTGGCCGCTGGCACGCGCCTGGCGGTCGGTCATGACACCCTTCGGCGTCGAGACGATCACGGTGCCCATGCCGCCGAGGATCTTCGGCAGCTCGTCCTTGCCGCGGTAGATGCGCAGCCCGGGGCGGCTCACGCGCTCCAGGCGGTCGATCACCGGGCGGCCCTCGAAATACTTCAGCCCGATCGTGAGGCGCGGCTTGCCGCCATCGGCATCGAGGCGGAAATCGCTGATGTAGCCCTCATCCTTCAGCACCTTGACGATGGCGGTCTTCAGGCGCGAGGAATCCAGCTGCACCTCGCTCTTGCCCGCGGTCTGGCCGTTGCGGATGCGTGTCAGCAGGTCGGCAATGGGATCGGTCATGCTCATGCCAGCGCCCTCACCAACTCGCCTTGGCGAGGCCGGGGATCTCACCGCGACTTGCGACCTCGCGGATCTTGACGCGCGCGAGCCCGAACTTGCGGTACACGCCACGCGAGCGGCCGGTGATCGCGCAACGCTTGCGCTGCCGTGACGGACTGGCATCGCGCGGCAGCGCCTGCAGCGCCGCCTGGGCGGCGGCCCGCTCCTCGGGCGAGCTCTTCGGGCTCCTGATCAGCTCTTTGAGCTTCGCCCGCCTGGCTGCGTACTTTTTCACGATACCGGCGCGACGCTTCTCGCGCTCGACCATGCTCGTCTTCGCCATAGACTTTACGGTTCCTGCTTACTTCCGGAACGGGAAGTTGAATGCCTCGAGCAACGCTCGGCCGTGACGGTCGTCGCGCGCCGTCGTAGTGATGGTGATGTCCATGCCCCGCACCTGATCGATCTGGTCGTACTGGATCTCGGGGAAGATGATCTGCTCCTTGACGCCCAGGGAGTAATTGCCCTGGCCGTCGAAGGCCCGCGGCGACACACCGCGAAAGTCGCGGATCCGCGGCATCGCGATGCTGATCAGGCGATCGAGAAACTCATACATGCGCATGCCGCGCAGCGTCACCTTGGCGCCGATCGGCAGTCCGGCGCGGATCTTGAAGGAGGCGATCGCCTTGCGCGACTTGGTGATCAGCGGCTTCTGGCCGGTGATGCGGGTGAGATCGGCCACCGCCGCATCCATCACCTTCTTGTCGGCCACCGCCTCACCGACGCCCATGTTGACGGTGATCTTGCTGATGCGCGGCACCTGCATGAGGTTGTCGACCTTCAGCTCCGAGCGCAGGCGCGGGATCACCTGCTCGCGGTAGTACTGCTGCAGGCGTGGCAGGCCCGAGGGCCGCTCATCCGCCGCGCGAGACCCACGCGCCGCAGCCGCAGCCGCAGCCTGCTTGGCCGCCTCGGCGCCCTTGTCCGCCTTCTGCTTGTCCGCCGGCTTTTGCTTGTCTGCCGGCTTCTGCTTGCCCGCCGGCTTGCCGGCCGGTTTCTGTGCGTCGCCGTCAGACATCGAGCATCTCTCCGTTCGATTTGAAGAAGCGCACCCGCTTGCCGTCCGCGAGCGTCTTCACGCCGATGCGGTCCGCCTTCTTCGCGCCCGGATTCCAGATCGCGACCTTGGAGATCGCGAGCGGCATCTCCTTCTCGATGATGCCGCCCTGCTTGCCCGCCTGCGGGTTGGGCTTGGTGTGCTTCTTCACCATGTTCACGCTCTCGATGAGCACGCGGCCGTCGGCCAGCACCTGCAGCACCGCACCGCGCCGGCCCTTGTCGCGTCCCGACATCACGATCACCTGATCGCCCTTGCGGATCTTGCGCATGTCACAGCACCTCGGGGGCAAGTGAGATGATCTTCATGAACTGCTGGTTGCGCAGCTCACGGGTCACCGGGCCGAAGATGCGGGTGCCGATCGGCTCGAGCTTGTTGGTGAGCAACACCGCGGCGTTGCCGTCGAAACGGATCAGCGAGCCGTCCGGGCGGCGCACGCCATGCGTGGTGCGCACCACCACCGCATCGTACACCTCGCCCTTCTTCACCTTGCCGCGCGGAATCGCATCCTTGACGCTCACCTTGATGACATCGCCCACGGTGGCGTAGCGGCGGCGCGTGCCACCGAGCACCTTGATGCACATCAGGGTGCGCGCGCCACTGTTGTCGGCGGCATTCAGCATCGTGCGCAACTGGATCATGGTTCAACCTGCCTTCAACGCGCGGCCGCCTTCTGCACCACTTCCAGCAGCC
>JAFAKO010000119.1 GCA_019235245.1 Gammaproteobacteria bacterium | reverse complement strand
AGCGACTTCACGCCGGTCGAAGATAATTCCCTGACCGACACCCGCGTCATGAAGATGCTGGAGTTGCGCCACGCGCTCCCGGGTCAGGACGCTGATGCAGGCGAGTGCGATCAGGTAGCGCTGCTGCGCCCCGAGGACACAAACACGCGGCTCGCCCTGAAAGAGGCTGTCGTCAAGGGCGCACCGGTTTCCTTCGCCGTGCAGCTGCAGTGGTCGGCGGAGCCGATCGACCTCAGCCGCGTGCCAGCGCTCGCTGTGTTCAAGGCACATACTCTGTACGCGACCGAGAGTCGTCGCGAGGGCCGGTCCCGCTATTTTCTGCGCCTGGGCTTCTTTGCGGATCCCATTTCCGCGACTGACGTCGCCACCCAGGTCCGCTCGAGCTTCCTGTCCGCGGCCGTCGTGCCCGTTGTCGAGCAGGAGGTCGAGCGCGTACGCCAGGCCGGCACGGACGGCACTTCTATCCCGTATCTCGCGCAAAAACGCGGCGACCGGGCAGTCGATTCGAACGACAGGCCCGCCGCGCCGGCAAAATCACCGCCGGTGAGTGCGTCACCGCGGCCGGCCCCGCGCGGCGCGACACTCGAGCAGACCCTCGAGGAGCTCGCCCGCAGGGAGACGTGGACGGACCCCGACGCACTCAGCGAAAGCGGCGTGCGCCACCTGAAGGTGGTGGTGCAGCAGCGCAGCTCCGGCCGCTCCTGAGGAAGCTGCTTACGCAGTAACGACGCAACGCGACCTGAACGGTGGGGCTCACGGCATTGCCAGGGAGAACCGCAATGACACTCGGGACGCCCGCTCGGATCGTTCAACCGGCCATCGTGCTGCTGGGGGTGATCGCCTGTATCGTCCTCGGCCGCACCAGCCATTCCGCGGCGGGGCCGGTGGCACCGACCAGCATCGCGCAGGTGCCGCTCACCGTTGCCAACCCGGCGCACCCGCAGATCGTGATCGCGGTCGGCAACTCCGAATCGATGGACGGCAACCTCAGCGGCGCCATCATGACCGGCTCCGGCTCGCTCAGCCCGGTGCTGGCGCTGCTGCAGAACTCGAGCTCGCCGCTTAACTTCACGATTCCGGCGGGATTCACTCCACCGCTCAACCCCGGCGCAGGCGGGATGGCGCCTTACACGGTCACCGCCAACGGCCTGCTGGTCGACAACTCACCCAGCCGGCTGAACGTCGCGAAACAAGGCATCGCGGCAGTGCTGAACGCGTTCCTGCCGGATGCGGATTTTGCGCTGCTCGATTACGTGCTCAGCGGCACTGCCGTTTACACGACCTGGCTCTACGAGATGAGTCCGACCACCGGACCCTTCGTCTTCTCCAATAGCACCACGCCGGCGCCCGACCGCTGGGTCGCGAATCCCTGCTACCAGTACCACACGCTCGGCAACGGTGCGCTGCTGTGGAACGAGTGCCACGCCATCGACATCTCGAACAAGGTGACGGGCAACATGGATCAGGCGCAGTTCATGCAGATCTCCGCCTCGAGCGATGATCCGCTGATCAATGACGTGCTGTATGCCGGGGCCGGGATCGATGCGGTGTGCCTGGACTATGGCGGCCCGAACCCCGCGAGCCCGTATCTGGCGTACACGCTCGCGCAGTACAACGCCGCCCCGAGCAGCATCGCCGAGAGCTACTCGATCGAAGTAAACAACTGCCCGCCGACGACCTTTCCCACCAACGCCGGCTACGTGCCGTTCACGCCGCAAACCCTGTACGTCCAGCGTGGCTTCGGCTATGGCGGCGGACAGTCATCGAGCACGGCGAACACACTGGTGCCCATGACGAGCGCCGGTGCGAACCCGACGCCCGCTTCGGTCGCCGCCGCGGTCGCGAAGTTCATGCCGTATCTCGCGCCGGAAACCAACTCTGCGGGCACCACCGAGATCAAGGCGGCGGGAGGTCAGTCGGCGCTGCCCGGACTGTTGCGCGGCGCGGGCCTTTACTACAAGAGTGCCAATCCCTCCTCGACCAACGGCTGCGCGGCGCAGCGCTATGTAGTCCTGCTGACCGATGGCCTGCCGACCCTCGACTTGAGTGGCGCATCGTGGCCGCCGCCGGGCACCGTCTCCGCGCAGCAATGGGGCATGACGGTGGCGTTCAATCCCGATGGCTCGCTCGACACCAGCGGCAACACCAACGATCAGGCGGTGCTCGACACGGTGAGTGCGCTCACCCAGCTGAAGGCAGCCGGGATCAATACTTACGTCATCGGGCTCGGTGCGGGTGTCGATCCGAGCGTCAACCCGGTCGCAGCCCAGGTGCTCACGGCATTTGCGATTGCGGGTGGCACGGGAAGTTACTTCGCCGCCGCCAATCCGGCGGCGCTCAGCAATCAGCTGCAGGTGGTCGTCGCCAAGATCATTGCCGCCACGCAGTCGGTCGCCTCGACGGGGGTGAACTCGACCGGCCTGCACAACGGCTCGGTGGCGTATCTCGCACAGTTCACCACCTCGGACACCTTCCAGGACTGGACCGGCAACCTCAACGCCTGGAACATCGATCCGGCGACCGGCCAGGTGAATACCACCCCAGGCTCGCAGGTGTGGAGTGCCCAGACACAGCTCGACGCGCAGGCGGCGAACGCCCGGCTCATCGCGACCTGGGATCCGGTGGCCAAGGCCGGCACGCCGTTCCGGTGGAATCCGCCGCTCGCGCCGGCGGGCATCTCGGCGACCACCGCGCTCGGCATGGCGCTCGCGAGCTTCCCGGCCGACACCAACGGTCAGGACGTGCTGCAGTTCATCCGCGGCAGCAGCGCGCAGGAGCAGCGCAACGGCGGGCCATTCCGCAACCGCACGCACAAGCTCGGCGACATCGTGTTCAGCGCGCCGCTGTACGTGGGAGCCCCGAGCGGGCTCACCCAGACGACGGATTACTTCGCGTTCGTCACCGCCAACGCGAAACGCTCGCCGCTGGTCTACATCGGTGCCAACGACGGCATGCTGCATGCCTTCGACGCTGCGACCGGAGCGGAACGCTTCGCCTACATCCCCAATGGCGTGTTCAACAACCTGGTGAAGCTCGCCAACCCCTTCTACAACCAGCAGCATCAGTATTTCGTAAACGGCTCGCCGCGCGTCGCGGACGTCAAATTCGCGAGCGATGGCAGCTGGCACACCGTGCTGGTGGGCACCGAGGGGGCAGGGGGCAGCACGCTATTTGCGCTCGATGTCAGCGCGCCGGACTCGCTGGTGACCGAAGCCCAGGTCGCACAGGCGGTGCTGTGGGAATTCACCGACGCCGACATGGGTCTGAGCTTCAGCGAGCCCGAGATCGTCACCACCGCGGCCGGCTGGATGGTGGTGGTGGGCAACGGTTACAACAGCCCCAATCAGAAACCGGTGCTGTACGGCATCAATCCACAGACCGGGGCCCTGCTCGCCAAAGTCGATCTGTGCGCCGCCGTGCCGGCGGTGTGCAACACAGCGGTTGCCAATGGACTCTCCAGCGTGGCGGTCGTGAACAACTATGGGCAGGTGTCCGGCGCGTCGAATGTGGTGTACGCGGGCGACCTGCAGGGCAATGTCTGGCGGGTCGACATCAGTGCCGCCAACCCCGCCAACTGGATCGTCTCGGTCATGTTCCAGACCACCGATCCGAGCGGCGTACCGCAGCCGATCACCACGGTGCCGGCGGTGACTCTCAATCCGAAATTTCCGAATCTGCTCGGCACGATGGTGTACGTCGGTACCGGGCAACTGCTGGGTGTCCCCGACCTCAGCACGACACAGATCGAGACGATGTACGGTATCTACGATCCGCCAACCGGTGCCACCCCCCCGATCGGGTTCGCGGGCATCCCCAACCGCACGAACCTGCAGGCGCAGGTGCTGGCGCAGGAGAGCGTGAACGGGACCAGCGTGAGGACCGTGCCGACTCCGAGCGTAGTTCCCCTGCCGCCCGCGGCGGGTGCGGTGCGGGGCTGGTACATGGACCTGAGCTTGAGCCCCGGTGAGCGGGTGATCGCCGATCCGGAGATAGAATCCGGCGGCGGCGTGGTCTTTACCACCTACCAGCCCAACGCCAGCACCTGCAGCGGCGGCGGGAATGCCTGGCTGATGGTCCTCAACTTCGCAACCGGCGCAGCATTTCCGCTGCCGGAGCTCGATGTGAGCGGGGACGGCAAGATCAACCAGAACGACGTGCCGGCCTCGGGCAACGTCCCGGTCGGCATGCTGCTGGGATCGGTGTACGCGTCGACGCCGACACTGCTACCCGGTGGCGGCACCGGCGGTACCAGCAAGCTGACATCGCTCTCGAGCGGTACGGTGGCCTCGGTCCTCGACCGCCGCGGCGGGAAGCAGCGCATATCCTGGTGGGAGATACGACAGTGAAGAGACACACGCTCCTCGCACTCCTCGCCGCTGCCGGCACGGTGCTCGGCACCGGCAGCCTCGAGGCCAACACGGTCCCGGGCGAGATCATCACGGGGAACCTCACTGCGGTGAACGGCAGGCAGTCGCTCAACATCGACGGCCGGACCTACCGCCTCAAGGACGGCAGCCCGGCTTTCGCCGCCGCGGCGCACCTGGCGCCGGGACAGTCGGTCACCGTGCAGCTGGATGGGCCCGCCTCCTCACCCTCTTCGCAGGTGATCAATATCGTGACGCACACCGGACGCTGAGAAAGCCACGGTCGGCGCTCACCAGGCGGCGCGCGATGAAGACCTGCGGCCGAGGAGAACCCGGCTCACGACCAGGATCCACAGCAGGCCGATAAGGGGTGAGACCGTCCGGGAAAACACGCCATCGGCTGCCCAGAATCCGCCTCTCACCCAGGTCGTGCCGCCGAGCAGCAGGAGCACCACGACAGCCACGCCGACCGTGAAGAGCCGGTTCGAGATCAGCCCGCCCCGCCACAGACCGAATGCCGCCGCCATGGCGAGCATTGCGCGCGGGAAGGAGCTCACCACGATGCCGGCCCATGCGAAGTCATTCAGTGCTCCGGCGAACGCAGGACTCGCCGTGCCTGCGACAGAATAGGCAAGGCCCGCGCTCACGGAGATGAGCAATATCAGTACGCCCCCGAGCGCCGCGCTCGCGGCCGTCGCTGCCGCACCCCAACCGTCCTGCCCGACCTCCGCAAGCGTGGCTCGCAGCGCTGCGGCGAACCACATGAGATTGAGGACCGCGAAGCCGGCAATCACCGCCGCGATGAGAATCCGCGCGCGCTCACCCTGGTAGAACGCAGCGAGTACCTCCGGCGATGCGCCGACATGCGGCTGAGCGCCGTACACGAAGTAGGCGAGGATGAAGAGCCCGGCGGACTGCAGACCGGCGCTGCGCCACAGGAATTCCCAGAACTGCGGACTGCTCCCGAGGCCTGCAGAGGGGCGCATGTCGGCTGTTGATGTGCTCATTGGTGTCTCCCTGGCCTAGTCGGCCGCTTTCGCTGCCTTCTCGATCAGCGCGGCAACTTCCGCCGGATGCGAGAGAAAAATCGCATGACTTCCGCGCAGCTCGATCGTCTGCGACTTGGCTCTGCCACTCATGAACCGTTCGAGCTCCGGGTTGATCATATGATCCTCGGTCGCGACGACCGCGTAGCTGGGCTTCTTCGACCACCCGGCGACCGTAATCTTGGCGTCGAAGATCTGAGCGGCGATCGGCACCTGGGAGATCGCCATGAACTGTGCGATCGGGCGGGGGGCGTCGGCGGCAAAGTCCGCTGGAAACGTGTCGGGCGTCACCTGCACAAAGCCGCCACCGACCGGAACGATGCTCTTGGCGGCTGCGGGCGGTGTCTTGCCCTGCATCCCACCCGCGGTCTCGCCAACATCCGGCTCAAAGGCTGCGACATAAACGAGGCTGTGGACGGCGGGGTGCGTTCCGACCTCGGTGATGATCATCCCACCATAACTGTGGCCAACGAGCACACAGGGTCCCGACCGATCGAGGACGATGCGTGTGGCGGATACATCCGCCTCAAAGGTGGTCTCGGGCTCCTGCACCACGTACACGGTGTAGCCATCGTGCATGAGGATGTCTGCCACTGCCTTCCAACCGGAACCGTCGGCGAAGGCTCCATGAACCAGAACGACGTTCTTCACGGCACCATGGGCCAAAGGTGCAAAGGCGAGTGCCAGGCAGCAAAGGGTAAGGCGACGGCTCTTCATGTTTGGTGTCTCACTGCGGTAGGGAATTGCGGATCCCATCGACCAAAAAGATCGAAACAGAAGGAAAACGCGCTGTCGATTGGACCATGGTCCTAGTTAGAGGCCGAGCGGTGCCGACGTGCCTCGCTGAGCACCGCTGCGAAGTCGATCTGCGCCGAGGGACCGGTGAGGATGTGATGGCCGACAACGAAGGCGGGGCTCTGAAAGATGCGCAGACCGCGAGCCAGATTGAAATTCTCGATGATCTCGTTAGCGATGGCGGGTGCAGCCATGTCGTGGCGCAGGCGATCGATGTCCAGACCCACGCTCCTGGCCGTCGTGAAGATCGCGTCCTCCTCCCAGGGACCCTGGTAGGCCATCAGCACCTCGTGGAATTCCCGGTACTTGTGCTGGCGTCTCGAGGCGAGCGAGGCTCGCGCAGCGATCAGCGATTCCGGAGTCAGGATGGGAAACTCCTTGAGGATCAGCCTTGCGTGCGGATCGGCGCGCAGCGCGCTCTCCAGTCGCGGCTCGACAGCCTTGCAGTACGAACAGGCGTAATCGAAGAACTCCACGATCGTCACATCGCCGCTGGGGTTGCCGAGTACCGGCGAATCCCGATCGTTCTGAAGCTCCTGCCGGTGCGCGAACACCAGCTGATCGGGAGCCGCAGGTACATCAGCAGCGTGGGACGTCGGTGAGGTGATCACCAGCGCGAACCAACCCGCCACGGTCATGCTGAGCGTCAGCGTAACGAGGGGCCCATGGCTATTCGAGGTGTCGTTGCGCATTGTTTTCCACCTGAGCTCCTGAATTCTGCCACACGCCGACTCGTGCGGCGCAGTTCAAGCGCAGCAACGACCCGGAAACTCACCACCACGTTCGGCTGCCGCCTGGTCGCAACGAAGCCGGTGGCGGACTGCGAATGTGGGCTAAGGCGTAGCGGCATTGCCTGACACGGCCCCGCAGGGCATTCTCCCGGAGCCGCACAAGATCAAGCAGGCGCTGATGGGAGAGGAGTCGCCTAAGCAAGCGAGCGCACCGCAGGGGGCGGTGTTCCTGAGCTACGCTTCTCAGGATTCGGAGGCCGCCCGCCGCATATGTGCGGCTCTCTGCGCCGGCGGCATCGAAGTCTGGTTCGACAAGAGCGAATTGCGCGGAGGCGACGCCTGGGATCGCCAGATTCGGCAGCAGATCCATGACTGCCGGCTCTTCATCCCCATCATATCCGCTGCCACGGAAGCCCGATCCGAAGGCTACTTCAGGCGCGAGTGGAAGCTGGCGGTCGACCGCACGCACGACATGTCAGAGCGCAAGGCGTTCATCGTACCGACGGTGATCGATGACACGGCGGATGCTCAGGCGGACGTCCCTGACGCGTTTCGGGCAATTCAGTGGACGCGGCTGCCCGCCGGTGCGACACCACCAGGGTTCGTCGCGCATGTCCGGCAACTGCTGGCGCGAGAGCTCGAGCGATCGCCGCAAAGGTCACGACCACCTGCCGCAGGTGCTTCGGCCAGGCCACTACGTTCGACGCCCATTTGGGCCGCCCTTGCCGTCCTGGCGATTGCGGTCATCGCTTACGTCCTCATCGAGAAGCCCTGGGTCAACCCGCCACTGCCAGCAGCCTTCGCTCCCCCGCCGCACTCGATCGCGGTGCTGCCGTTTGTGAACATGAGCGGGGATCGGACCCAGGAGTACTTCTCGGACGGGCTTGCGGAAGAGCTGCTGAACTCACTCGCCGAGGTCAACGAGCTTCAGGTGGCCGCCCGGACCTCGGCTTTCTCCTTCAAGGGGACGAGCACCGATATCGGCACGATCGCCCGCAAGCTCAATGTAGGCGCGGTGCTGGAGGGCAGCGTGCGGCGCTCGGGCAATACTTTGCGCATCACGGCACAGCTGATCAATGCGGTGACTGGATTTCACCTCTGGTCCCACACCTACGACCGCGACCTGACCGACGTGCTGCAACTGCAGTCCGAGATTGCGACCGCCGTCGCTGGCGCGCTGAAGGTCAGATTGCTGGCTGATGTGGTAACGAAAATCGAGCTGGGCGGGACGCGCAATCCGCGGGCATTCGATGCGTACCTGCGCGCCTCGCAGCTGTACCAGGAGAGTCAGGGAAACAAGGATGGGGACGCCATCATCGCAGGTTACGGTGAGGCTATTCGCCTCGATCCCGACTACGCGCTGGCGTATGCCGGCCGGTCGCTCGCATTCGCCGGCCAGCAGTCAGGAGGCAGTGACTACCTCGAACGCGCTCGCGCGGACGCACGCCACGCAATCGCGCTGGCGCCAGATCTTGCCGATGGCCATTTGGCGTTGGCCGTGCTCGCTGAGGAAACTCTTGACTTCACAGCCGCTACTTCGGAGTACGAGCGGGCCGTGGCGCTTGCGCCGGGTAACGCGAGGGTATTGCGCGACTACGGTTTCTTCACCGTCAGCATGGGCAAGACTGAGCCCGGCCTCGCCGCCGCGCGCCGTGCCGTGAGACTGGATCCGCTGAATTTCAACAGCCATTTCTGGCTGGGTAACTCACTCACCGCCGCGCGACGCTACCACGAGGCGATTCGAGCGTTCAGCGATGCCAGGACCTTGGCTCCAAATGACACGTGGAACAACGGTTGGCTCGGAGTCGCCTACTATCTGAGCGGCAATCTGCCCGACGCTCTCAAGACGTGCGAGCGTGCCGCGGACATTCCCGAGCTCCTTTGTGCGGCGATTACCTACGACAGGCTTGGGCAGCGCGAAGATGCGGAAGGCGCTTTGGTGAAGCTGCGCGCTTCGCAAGGTGAAGAAGGCGCGGTCTCCTACTCGTGGATCTATGCGCAGTGGGGCAATCGGAACCGCGCTCTCGATTACCTCGAAGCCGCCGTGCGCCGGCGAAATCCCTGGCTGCAGTTCATAAAAACGTATCCTCTCGCCGACCCCCTGCGCGAAGAGCCGCGCTTCCAGGCAGTGGTGCGGGAACTGAAGTTCCCGGACTAGTTTATTGCTTGCCTGCGCACGTCCAACCCGGACAATGCGCCCATGTCCCTGGTCCTGCTTCGCGATGCGCACGTCGCGTTCGGCGAGCGCCCGCTCCTCGACGGCGCGCAGCTCACGGTGTTGGCTGGCGAGCGGCTCGGACTGATCGGGCGCAACGGCACCGGCAAGTCGACTCTCCTCGGGGTCCTCGCAGGTCACACCATGCTCGATGAGGGCGAGCTGCAGCGGCGAGACGGCTTGCGGGTTGCACTCGTCGAACAGGAGCCGGAGCTGCCCGCGGCGCACACCCTGCAGGAGAGTCTGCTGCTTCGGGCCCGGCAGAGTACTGCCGGCGCCACTTCGCCAGCCGCTCTCGCCGGTGCGCCCGCTGATGAGCGCGAACACTGGCGGCTGGAGTCGCGTCTCAGTGAGTTTCTGGATCGCTTCGGTCTGACGGGCGAGATATCGCCGGTCGGTTGCTCGGGCGGGGAGCGCAAGCGTGCCGTGCTCGCTCTGGCGCTCGCCCTGCAACCGGATCTGCTGCTGCTGGACGAGCCTACCAATCACCTCGATATCGAGGCCATCGAGCGCCTGGAGGACCTGCTGCTCAAGGTGCCGAGCGCCATAGTCATCACCCACGATCGTGCATTCCTGGACCGGATCACGACCCGCATCATCGAGCTGGACCGCGGGGTGTTGCGCTCCTATCCGGGCAGCTTCGCGGCCTACGAGGAACGCAAGGCAGAGGAGCTCACGGCCGAAGAGACTGCGCGGCGCCGCTTCGAGAAATTCTGGCAGCAGGAGGAAGCCTGGATCCGCAAGGGCGTCGAGGCACGACGCACCCGCAACGAAGGGCGCGTGAGGCGGCTCGAGCGCCTGCGGGTCGAGCGCGCGACGCGGCGCGACCGGCTCGGCAACATCCGCTTCAGCCTCGATGCCGGAGAGCGCTCG
>JAFAKO010000114.1 GCA_019235245.1 Gammaproteobacteria bacterium | reverse complement strand
TGATCAGTCCGATTGCGATGGAGGAGGGGCTGCGGTTTGCGATTCGCGAGGGTGGCAAGACCGTAGGGGCCGGGGTGGTGGCGAAGATTCTCAAGTAGTTGGCGGCGGTGATAGGACGATTTGGCGATAGTTAGTTAAACGACTAACTGTTTTCCCCAGCAGGCGCCCCCGTCGGGGCAGGCGCGCGAGACACGAGGCAAGGCGATGGCAAATCAGAACATCCGTATCCGCTTGAAGGCGTTCGATCATCGCCTCATCGACAGCTCCGCACGGGAGATCGTCGAGACGGCCAAGCGCACCGGCGCCACCGTCAAGGGGCCGGTGCCGCTGCCGACGAAAATGGAGCGCTTCACCATGCTCATCTCGCCGCACGCGGACAAGGACGCGCGCGACCAGTTCGAGCTGCGCACCCACAAGCGCCTCATGGACATCGTGAATCCCACCGACAAGACGGTCGACGCGCTCATGAAGCTCGAGCTTCCCGCGGGCGTCGACGTGCAGATCAAGCTGAACTGACAGCGGTTGCCTGAACCGGGCGGCGCGCCTATACTGCGCGCCCTTTTTGGGCCCCCTGCAAAAGGCGGGCCGGTCGCCTCGAGGCGGCATCGGGCGAGGTTGGAGCGGCACTGAGGGGCAGCGCTCCAAGACCACTCGAGACTTTGGCGCACTCCTGCGGCGTGCGCAAAATCTCCTGTTGTGTCAAAGACTTAGCTCGGTGCCAACTGAGTTTCGCGGGCGCGCCAGGCGCGCGTGCCCAGTGAGAGGATCGGAGATGTCTATCGGACTCGTCGGCCGCAAGGCCGGCATGACGCGGGTCTTCACCGACGCCGGGGAGACGGTTCCCGTGACCGTGATCGAGGTTCTGCCGAACCGCGTCACGCAGGTGAAGACGACCGACAGGGACGGCTACCGGGCCGTGCAGGTGACGTACGGCTCGCGTCGGCCGCAGCTCTATTCGAAGGCGGTCAACGGCCACTACGCCCGCGCCACCGTCGCCCCTGGCCGGGCGCTCGTGGAGTTCCGCCTCAGCGACTCCGAGGCGACCGAGGTCAAGGCCGGCAGCGAGATCAAGGCGGACCTGTTCAAGGAAGGTCAGGCGGTCGATGTGACCGGCACGACCATCGGCAAAGGCTTTGCCGGCACGATGAAGCGGCACAATTTCGCCGGCGGCTACGCGAGCCACGGCAACTCGCTGTCGCATCGTGCGCCGGGCTCCATCGGCCAGCGCCAGACGCCGGGCCGCGTTTTCAAGGGCCGGCGCATGTCCGGCCACATGGGGGTCGTGCGGCGCACGACCGAGAACCTGCGTGTGGTGCAGGTCGATCTCGAACGCAATCTGCTGCTCATTCGCGGCGCGGTTCCGGGAGCCGAGGGTGGCCAGGTGATCGTGCGGTCCTCGCTCAAGGCTGCGCGGCGCGCCATCCGCAAGACCACCGCCCCGACCAAGGCGGGCTCGGCCGCATCGAGAGATCCGGCGAAAGCGGGCAAGAAATGATGAAGCTCAAGTCCGTCAACGGCGACAGCACGGTGCAGGTGTCCGAAGCCGCCTTCGGCCAGAAGTTCAACGAGGCGCTCGTGCACCAGGTGCTCACGGCGTATCGCAACGCCGGCCGCGCCGGCACCAAGGCGCAGAAGTCGCGCGCCGAGGTGCGTGGCGGCGGTCGCAAGCCCCACGCGCAGAAGGGTACCGGCCAGGCGCGCGCGGGTTCGAGCCGCTCGCCCATCTGGGTCGGTGGCGGCAAGACCTTCGCCGCCAAACCGCGCGATTTCGCGCAGAAGGTGAACCGCAAGATGTATCGGGGCGCGATGCGCGCGATGCTCTCCGAGCTCGCGCGCACCGAGCGGTTGCTGGTCACCGATGGCATCGAGCTCGAGGCGCCGAAGACCAAGCTACTGGCGAGCCAGCTGAAAGCCTGGTCGCTTCCCTCGGTGCTCATCGTGGTGGAGGCGACCGACGAGAAGCTGGCGCTTGCCGCACGCAACCTGCCGAACGTCGAGGTGATCGAGGTGCCGGCGCTCAACCCGTTGTCGCTCGCCGCCCATGACAAGGTGCTGATGACCGTCGCGGCGGTGAAGCTCATCGAGGAGCGGCTGCCATGAACCGCGAGCAGCTGATGAGCGTGCTGATCGCGCCGCACGTGACCGAGAAGACCTCGCTCGCCATGCAGAATCACAACCAGTACACCTTCCGGGTGCGGCGCGATGCCACCAAGACCGATATCCGCAAGGCGGTCGAGCTGATGTTCGATGTGAAGGTCGCCGGGGTCCAGGTCGTGAACGAGACCGGCAAGACCCGCCGCTTCGGCCGCACCAGTGGCCGGACCCAGGACTGGAAGAAGGCCTACGTGAGCCTCAGCCCCGGCCAGACGATCGACTACGAAGCCCGCGCCCGGACCTGACAGGAACGCTCATGGCTCTCATCAAGTACAAGCCGCGAACCCCGGGCAGCCGCGCGGTCGTCAAGGTCGACCGCTCGCACCTCTACAAGGGCGGACCGCGGCTCGGCCTCACCGCTCATCAGAGCAAGACCGGCGGGCGCAACAACTTCGGCCGCATCACCACGCGTCACCACGGTGGCGGCACGCGCCAGAAGTACCGCGTCATCGACTTCAAGCGCGACAAGGACGGCATCACCGGCATCGTCGAGCACCTCGAGTACGATCCGAACCGCACCAGCCACATCGCCCTCATCAAGTACCCCGACGGCGAGTGGCGCTACATCCTCGCGCCCAAGGGAGTGAAGCCGGGTGATGAGGTGCGCTCGGGCGCGGATGCGCCGATCAAGTCGGGCAACGCGATGTCGCTGCGCCACATTCCGGTGGGCTCGCTCATCCACAACGTGGAGATGAAGCCCGGCCGCGGCGGCCAGCTGGCGCGCAGCGCCGGCTCCTCCGTGTCCTTCACGGCGCGCGAGGGCATCTACGCGTACCTGCGCCTGAAGTCCGGCGAGACGCGCAAGGTGCACATCGACTGCCGCGCCACCATCGGCGAGGTCGGGAACGACGAGCACAACCTGCGCAGCTACGGCAAGGCGGGCGCGAAACGCTGGAAGGGCGTACGTCCGACCGTGCGCGGTCTCGCCATGAACCCGGTCGATCACCCGCACGGCGGCGGTGAGGGCAAGTCCGGCCAGGGCAACCCGCACCCGGTGTCGCCGTGGGGCTGGAACACCAAGGGCCTGAAGACCCGTCACAACAAGCGCACGGACAACATGATCGTGCAGCGACGCAAGAACCGCATCCGCTAACAGGCGCGAGAGACCGCTATGCCACGCTCACTGAAGAAAGGCCCGTTCGTCGACCTGCATCTCGCCAAGAAGGTGCAGGTGGCCTCCGCCAAGAATGACCGCAAGCCCATCAAGACCTGGTCGCGCCGCTCGATGGTGATCCCGGAGATGGTCGGCCTCACGATCGCCGTGCACAACGGCCGCCAGCACATCCCGGTGCTCATCACCGAGAACATGGTCGGTCACAAGCTCGGTGAGTTCGCTCCCACACGCACCTTCAAGGCGCACTCCGGCGACCGCAAGGTCGAAGCGGCCACTACCTGAGGCGCGGGAGACAGCAATGCAGGTGACCTCCAAGCTCCGCTACGCGCGCATCTCGCCGCAGAAGTGCCGCCTGGTGGCCGATGTGGTGCGCGGCCAGAGCGTTGGCAACGCCATCGCGACGCTGAAGTTCATGCCCAAGAAGGGCGCCTCGCTGGTGCGCAAGGTGCTCGAGTCCGCGGTGGCCAACGCCGAGCACAACCACGGCGCGGACATCGACGAGCTCAAAGTGTCGCTCATCCACGTGGATGCCGCGCCGCTGCTGAAGCGCTTCGCGGCGCGCGCCAAGGGTCGCGGCACGCGCATCGTCAAGCGCAACAGCCATATCACCGTCGGCGTCAGCGACGGCAGGAAGGAATAACCGATGGGCCAGAAAGTAAACCCGCTCGGCATGCGGCTCGGCATCACCCGCGACTGGACCAGTCGCTGGTACGCCGGCAAGAAGCAGTTCCCGGTGCACGTGCACACCGACTTCCGCGTGCGCGAGTTCCTCAAGGAGAAGCTCAAGGAAGCCTCCGTCAGCCGCATCATGATCGAGCGCGCCGCCAAGAAGGTGAACATCACCATCCAGACGGCGCGTCCCGGCATCGTCATCGGCAAGAAGGGCGAGGACATCGAGAAGCTGCGCCAGGAGACCGCGGCGCTGCTCGGCATGAACGTCAACGACGTGCGGCTGAACATCGCCGAGATCAGAAAGCCCGAGCTCGATGCCCAGCTGGTGGCGGACTCCATCGCCCAGCAGATCGAGAAGCGCGTGATGTTCCGCCGCGCCATGAAGCGCGCCGTGATGAGCACCATGCGCAGCGGCGCGCTCGGCGTGAAGGTGCGCGTTTCCGGGCGGCTCAACGGCTCGGAGATCGCACGCACCGAGTGGTACCGCGAGGGCCGCATCCCGCTGCACACCTTCCGTGCCGACATCGACTATGGTCTGTCGGAGTCGCGCACCACCTACGGGGTGATCGGCGTCAAGGTGTGGATCTTCAAGGGCGAGGTGTTCGACAAGAGCGATCTCGACAAGCCGGCCGCCGAGGGCGAGGCCGCCGCGCCTGCCGCCGCGGCCGCACCGCCCGCCGCGACTCCGGCGGCGCCGCCGCCGGCGAGCCCGGCGCCGGAAGCGCCGGCGCAGGCCTGATGGCACGGAAGTAAGCGCATGCTGCAGCCCAAACGCACCAAGTACCGCAAGCAGTTCAAAGGCCGCAACGGCGGCTTCGCGACGCGCGGCAGCAACGTCTCCTTCGGCGAGTTCGGCCTCAAGGCGACCAGCCGCGCGCGCATGACGGCACGCGAGATCGAGGCCGCGCGCCGCGCCATGGCGCGCTACGTGAAACGCGGCGGCCAGATCTGGATCCGCGTGTTCCCGGACGTGCCGATCTCGAAGAAACCGCTCGAAGTGCGCATGGGCTCGGGCAAGGGCAACGTCGAGTACTACGTGGCGCGCGTGCAGCCCGGCAAGGTGCTGTTCGAGATGGAGGGCGTCGATGAGCCCACGGCACGCGAAGCGTTCCGCCTCGCCGGCTCGAAGCTCTCGGTGTCCACCTCTTTCGTGAAACGGCAGGTGCGCTGATGAAGATCGGAGAGCTGCGGCAATACCGCGAGAAGCTGCGCACGCTGTCGCCCGCGGAGCTGGCCGATGAGCTGGTGAAACTGCGCAAGGAGCAGTTCTCGCTGCGCATGCAGCGCGCCACCGGCCAGCAGCCGAAGCCCGCACAGTTTGGCAGTGCGCGACGCAACATCGCGCGCGTGAAGACCGCGCTGCAGCAGCAGCGCTCGCGCGGCGCCGGAGGAAAGAGCAAGTGAGCGCGACCAAGGCGAAGAAGACCACTACCCGGGCGAAAGCCAGGCATCAGGGCGAGGCGCAGCAGCCGGCTGCCGCCGCGGCAGCCGCGGCCAGCGAGCCGCAGCCGGTGACCGCAGCGGCGGCGGTGGCCGCGGCACCGGCGGTGGAGGCGCGCGGCGCCCGCACGCTCACCGGTCGCGTCGTGAGCCACAAGATGCAGAAGACCATCGCGGTCGAGATCGAGCGGCTCGTGCGCCACCCGACCTACGGCAAGTACATCCGCCGCACCACCAAGCTGCTGGCGCACGATGAGAGCGGCGCCTCGCGCGAGGGTGATCTCGTGATCATCACCCCGTGCCGCCCGCTGTCGCGGCGCAAGTCGTGGCGGCTGCTGGAAGTGGTGCAGAAGGCGGCCGCGCGTTGAAGGCAGGTTGAACCATGATCCAGTTGCGCACGATGCTGAATGCCGCCGACAACAGCGGCGCGCGCACCCTGATGTGCATCAAGGTGCTCGGTGGCACGCGCCGCCGCTACGCCACCGTCGGCGATGTCATCAAGGTGAGCGTCAAGGATGCGATTCCGCGTGGCAAGGTGAAGAAGGGTGAGGTCTATGACGCGGTGGTGGTGCGGACGAGGCGCGGCGTGCGCCGGGCGGACGGCTCCCTCATCCGCTTCGATGGCAATGCCGCCGTGCTGCTCACCAACAAGCTCGAGCCGATCGGCACGCGCATCTTCGGCCCGGTCACACGTGAGCTGCGCAATCAGCAGTTCATGAAGATCATCTCACTGGCCCCGGAGGTGCTGTGACATGAGGAAGATCCGCAAGGGCGACCAGGTGATCGTGCGCTCGGGGCGC
>JAFAKO010000364.1 GCA_019235245.1 Gammaproteobacteria bacterium | reverse complement strand
GTGAACGGGCGCGAGGATGCGGCGGTGCTGCGTCGCGCGCTGCGCCACGACGCCGGCTCCTGAGCGCAGCTCCCCGGACATGAGCGACCTCGATGCCGAAATCCGCCGGCGGCGGACCTTCGCGATCATCTCGCACCCCGACGCGGGCAAGACCACGCTCACGGAGAAGCTGCTGCTGTTCGGTGGCGCCATCACCATGGCGGGCACGGTGAAGGGTCGCAAGGCGGCGCGCCATGCGACCTCCGACTGGATGCGGCTCGAGCAGCAGCGCGGCATTTCCGTCACCTCCTCGGTGATGCAGTTCCCGTACGGCGACTGCGTCGTGAACCTGCTCGATACCCCGGGCCACGAGGACTTCTCCGAGGACACCTACCGCACCCTTACCGCAGTCGATTCGGCGCTCATGGTGATCGACTGCGCCAAGGGCGTGGAGGAACGCACCATCAAGCTGATGGAGGTTTGCCGGCTGCGCGATACGCCGATCATGACCTTCATCAACAAGCTCGATCGCGACGGCCGGCCACCCATCGAGCTGCTCGATGAGATCGAGAAGGTGCTGCGCATCGGCACCGCTCCGGTCACCTGGCCGATCGGCATGGGGCGCGAGCTGCGCGGCATCTACCACCTGATCGAGGACCGCATCTACGTGTACCTCGCCGGCGAGCGCGGCCGGGTCGGTGAGAATCGCACCATCGAGGGTCTCGCGAGCCCGGCGGCGCAGGAGTTCCTCGGCGAGCACGCGCGCGCCTTCGCCGAGGAGATCGAGCTCGTGCGCGGCGCGACCCACGCCTTCGACCGTGACGCCTACCGCGCGGCCCGCCAGACGCCGGTATTTTTCGGCTCCGCGATCAACAATTTCGGCGTCGAGGAGCTGCTCAGCTCCTTCACCACCAATGCCCCGGGCCCGCTGCCGCGGGAGACGCGCGAGCGCGCCGTGCAGCCGCAGGAAGAGGCGCTCGCGGGCTTCGTCTTCAAGATTCAGGCCAACATGGATCCGGGGCACCGCGACCGCATCGCGTTCCTGCGCCTGTGCGCGGGCCGTTACGCGCGCGGCATGCGGCTCTTCCACGTACGCCTCGACAAGGAAGTGCGCGTGGCGGATGCGCTCACCTTCATGGCGGCCGACCGCGTGCAGGCGGAGGAGGCGTACGCGGGCGACATCATCGGCCTGCACAATCACGGCACGATCAACATCGGCGATACCTTCACGCAGGGCGAGCGGCTCACCTTCACCGGCGTTCCCGATTTCGCGCCGGAGATCTTCCGGCGCGCGGTGCTCAAGGACCCGCTGCGCATGAAGGCGCTGCAGAAAGGCCTATCACAGCTGTGCGAGGAGGGCGCGACGCAGCTCTTCCGGCCGCTGCGCAACAACGAGCTGGTGCTGGGCGCGGTCGGGCAGCTGCAATTCGAGGTGGTGGCGTTTCGCCTCCAGGACGAGTACGGCGTGCAGTGTGTGTTCGAGCCGGTGGCGGTGCATACCGCGCGCTGGGTTTATGCGGCCGATCCCGGCAAGCTCGAGGAGTTCACCACCCGCGCGTACGAGAACCTGGCGCGCGATCACAAGGGCGCGCTCGTCTACCTCGCGCCCTCACGCGTGAACCTGCAGCTCACGCTCGAGCGCTGGCCCGACATCAGCTTTCGCGAGACGCGCGAGCACGCGCTGTGAGCCGCAATACCAACATGCCGGGCTGCGAGTGGCGCTGATCGTGCCGGAAACCCACGTCCACGTTGCCTGAGACAGTCTCCTCAGGGCATTCTCCCTTTGTCCGTAAAGACCAAGAGGCGAGAATGGGGGTAGAGTCGCGGGCGGTGTTCCTGAGCTATGCCTCGCAAGACGTCGAGGCGGCCCAGAGCATTTGCGATGCGTTGCGCGCTGCCGGCGTCGAGGTCTGGTTCGACAAAAGCGAGCTGCGTGGCGGCGATGCCTGGGACCAGAAAATCCGCCAGCAGATCCGCGACTGCGCGCTGTTCGTGCCGGTGATCTCCGCCAACACCGCCGCGCGTGGCGAAGGATATTTTCGCCTCGAATGGGCGCTCGCCGAGCAGCGTGCACAGCGCATGGCGCGCAACCGGACGTTCATCTTACCGGTGTGCGCGGACGCCACTGCCGAGGGCGGCGCCGACGTCCCCGAGGCCTTCTCGCGCGTGCAATGGACACGGCTCCGCGGCGGACAGGTGCCCGGGGCCTTCGCCGCACGGGTGAGCGCACTGCTGGACTCGAGCTCCAATCCGGCGGCGCCGCCCGCTGCGACCGCTGCCGCCTCCGAGGCCACTGCGGCCCCGCGCGGGCCCGTGGCGGTCCCGGTCGGTACGACCGCCCCGACTTCCGTCGCGTCGCGGCGGGGAGGCCTCGCGGTTGGTATCGCACTGGTCGCCGGCACACTGGCGCTGCTCGCTCTCGCAATCTGGCGGCCGTGGCATGCGCCAGCGGGCGCTGGCACCGCGGCGTCGCCACAACGGACAACCGCTGGTACGAACGCCACCTCTGCCACCGAGGAGTCGGTGGCAGTGCTGCCCTTCACCGACATGAGTGAGAAGCATGACCAGGAGTATTTCTCGGACGGTCTGGCGGAGGAGCTGATCGACGCGCTCACCAAAGTGCCGAACCTCAGGGTGCCCGCGCGCACCTCGTCGTTCTCCTTCAAGGGCAAGCAGGTCACGGTCGGGGAGATCGCGCGCGCTCTGGGCGTGGGCCACATCCTCGAAGGAAGCGTGCGCAAGTCCGGCGATACGCTGCGCATCACGGCACAGCTGGTGCGAGCGGACAACGGATTCCACCTTTGGTCGCAGACCTACAACCGCGACACCCGCGACATCTTCGCGGTGCAGGACGACATAGCGCGCTCGGTCTCCCAGCAACTCCAGACGACACTCCTCGGCAATCACAACCCGGCGCCACAGCAGTCCACCGGCCCGCAGGCCTACGAGCTGTACCTCAAGGCGCGCGCGCTCACTGCGGGAGACACCCGCGAGGACCTGGACCAGGCGGTAGTCCTCTACCACCAGGCGCTCGATCTCGACCCGAGCTACGCACCTGCGTGGGCGTGGCTGGCGCACTGTCACACACGCCGTGTCGCGCAGGGACTGGATACCGGTGGCAGGGGCTATGCCGAGGCGACCGCCGCCGCCAACCGCGCCATCGCTCTCAACCCCAACATTCCCGAGGCGTATGTCGCGCTCGGGGTGGCGCAGGCGCAGTACGAGCTCAATTGGCCCGCGGCCACCGAAGCGTTCAGCAAGGCGCTCGCGCTCGATGCGAACAATGCCCAGGCCCTCGGCGCTTACGGTCATCTGAGCGCCGTCACGGGCCGTCCCGGCCAGGCGGTGGAGTATTTCCGCCGCGCCGTGCAGGCCGATCCGCTCAACCCCCTGCTGCGCAAGTATCTGGGCAGGGCGCTGCACTACGCGCGCCAGCCGCGCGAGGCCGCCGACGAACTGCGCGCCGCTATCGCGGTCAACCCGCAGTTCCCCGGGCTGCATTACGAGCTCGGGCGCGCGCTCATCATGTCGGGCGATGCGCAGGCTGCCAACGCCGCCTTCCAGAGTGAGTTTGGCGACAGTTGGCGCAGTATCGGCCTGCCACTCGGCTACACGGCGATTCGCGACCTGCCGAAGGCGCGCGCCGCGCTCGCCGAGCTCGTCGCGAGCTCAGCGGGTGCCGAGTTCCAGGTGGCGGAGAGCTATGCCTTTCTCGGCGACACGGAGAAGGCGTTCGAATGGCTCGAGAAAGCGCACGCAGAGCACGATCCGGGCGTGCTGTGGAGTCGCCACGATGCGCTCCTTGCCTCGGTCGCCCGCGATCCGCGTTTCGCCACTTACCTCAAGCGTCTCGGAATGCCTGCCGATAACCAGGATTGACGACCTGCGGCGCAATCCGGTGCACGGCGGCGCGCCTCATGCCTCGCCGCGCGGACGGCGTCGCGCCGCCCACCCGAGGGCATACCCGAGGAGGCCGACGGCGACGATCGCGGTGAGCGGGCGCTGCTCCACCGCGCGGCCGACGCCGCGCGCTCCCGCCCGCAGCCGCCCGGCCGAACTGCCGGCATCGCGCCAAGCCTCTTGCGCAGAGCCCGCCCTGGCGCGCGCGCGTCCCGCCGCTTCCGCCCGCTCGAGCTCGCGCGCTTCCCGGGAATTTCGCGGGGCCGCGTCCCGGGCTGCCTTCGTTACATCCGCGTGCTCGAGGTACTCCCGGACGTCCTCGCGATATTCGCGCGCCGCGCGGTAATCGCCTTCACCCTGGATGGGATCCTGCTCCTGCCCCGGGCTGTTCTGGCTCTCGAACCTTTCCATGGTGCTCTCCGTTGATCCTCACCACCCCATCATGCACAGGGCGGCGGCGGCGAGCCAAGCGCGGCAGCCATTCGGGGTATGGCGAGGCGCGGCATTTTGTGCGACATAGACAGCCCCTCATGGCGGGACGAGGTGCTTTCCCATGAACGACGCCGTCCCCGAGAGCCCGTACGTGCAGCGCGAGATTCTCGTGAACGCGCTCTACGAAGCGGCCGAGCTCGAGCACAACCTGATGTGTACCTACCTGTACGCCGCCGCAAGCCTCAGATCCGGCGAGGCCGAAGGGCTCTCCGCTACCGAGAGCGCGGCGGTGAAGCGCTGGCGCGGCGTGCTGCTCGATGTCGCCATCCAGGAGATGGGGCACCTCTCTGCGGTGTGGAACATCACCTCCGCGCTCGGTGCGAGCCCGCGCATCGGCCGCACCAACTTCCCGCTGGATCCCGGCTATCTCCCGGCGGGTATCACGGTGAAGCTCGCGCCGTTCAACGCCGAGACCCTGCAGCACTTCATATTCCTCGAGCGCCCGCACGGCTCCACGGAAGCGGAGGGCGCGGGCTTCGCCTGCGAGCGGCCCTACGCGCGCGGCACCGATCGCCCGCACCTCACCCCGATGGGTCGCGACTACGATACGGTCGGAACCTTCTACGAAAGAATCGGCGAGGGGCTGCGCACCTTCGTCGGGCGCCACGGCGAGGCGGTTGCTTTCGATGGCGACCCGGCGCTGCAACTCTCCCAGGAGGAAGTGAATCTTGCCGGCGCGCGCCCGGTGCGCTGTCTGAAGACCGCTCTCGCCGCGTTTACGACGATCGTCGAGCAGGGCGAGGGCGCGCCGCGCGACTCGGTGGGCTCCCATTTCCAGAAATTCGTCGGCATCCGCACCGAGCTGCAATCGCTGCGCGCGAAGAACTCCGCGTTTGCGCCCGCCTTCCCGGCGGCGACCAACCCGGTGCTGCGCCGGCCGCCGCGGCCGGAAGGGCGGGTGTGGATCGAGAACGCGGAGGCTTTCGCGACGGTGGATCTCGCCAATGCGACCTATGCGCTCATGCTGCGCCTGATTGGCTATGCGTATGCGCTGCGCGGCCCGGGCCCGGAGAAGTCCCTCACGGTCGATCTCGCGATCGGCCTCATGCAGGCGATGATGCCGCTCGCGGAGCGCGCGGCGCGGCTGCCGGCCGGGCCCTCGAATCCGCACTGCAACGCCGGTATGTCGTTCATCGCGTTGCGCGACCCGAGCCCGCTGCCGCCGGGACGTGCGGCGCGGCGGCTGCTCCTCGAGCGTTTGACGCAGCTCGCGGACGCCGCGACTGCGCTGCGCACGTGCGGTGACGCCCGTGCGATTGCCGCGGCTGACCGTCTCGCGGGCCTCGCGACGCGCGCCGTGCGCGAATTCGATCTCTCGGCGCAGGCGGCGCCCGCTGCTGCACCAGCGCCCGCTGCCGCATCACCCCCGGCACCGGCCGTTGCCGCGGCGCCCGCGGCCGCGGCCGCTCCGGCGGCGGCCGATGTCGATGCCGATGGCCCTGGAGTCGAGCGGGTGCGCGCCGGCGCGCTCGAGCTCGAATTCGAGGCGAGGCGCTGCATCCACTCGCGCTTCTGTGTCACCTGGGCACCGCAGGTGTTTCGCGCCAACGTGAAGGGGCCGTGGATTCATCCGGATGCGATGGCGGTGGAGAGCGTCGTGGAGGTAGCGCATGCGTGTCCCTCAGGGGCCATCCGCTACCATCGCCTCGACGGCGGCCCGGACGAAGCCGCCCCGCCGGTGAATCTCGTGACGGTGCGCGAGGCGGGGCCGTATGCCTTCCGTGCGCAACTGCAGCTCGCGGGCGCGCCGGCGGGCTTCCGTGCCACCTTGTGTCGCTGCGGTGCCTCGAAGAACAAGCCCTACT
>JAFAKO010000330.1 GCA_019235245.1 Gammaproteobacteria bacterium | reverse complement strand
TGCGCGGCGGACACTGCCCCGCCGGAATGGCGGCGCTCGAAGATGCCCGCGATCAGGATCAGGAGGCCCGCGGCGGCGAGCGCCGGTGCGATGAACTCCAGGTGGCTGAACAGGTCCTCGATTTCCGCGTGTGGCACGTCGCGCCATAGCGTTCTCTCGATCACCTTGACGATCGCCTCGCCGATCAGCGCGGTGAGCAGCGTGGCGACCACGACCTGCCAGGCGAAGGCCCGGAACGCAGCCCGACTGCTGAAATACGTGTCGCGCCACCGGGTCCAGAAATACGCGATCACCGCCAGCATGGTGCCGGTGTGCAGCATCACGAGCAGCAGCGTCATGGCGGGCGCGGAAGGATCGAGACCGAGCAGCTTCTCGGTCACCACCACGTGCGCGGAGCTCGACACCGGCAAGAGCTCGGCGAGACCCTGCACGATGGCGAGCACGATCACTTGCAGCAGCCACATTCAACACCACCTCTCGGTGCGACCCGGACAAACGGGCGCCATCTTAAGGCGTCGCCGCGAAACTACGCATCCTGCGCCGGGGCGCTCACAGCAGGTGCCGCAGGTCCTGCAGCACGAAACCGGCGAGCGGGATATCCAGGTCGCGCGCCAGCGCCATCACCTTGAAAGCCTCGCCCATCTCCTCCGGCATGAGCAGCCGCCGCGCCTCGGCGGCACGGCGGGCGTGCTCGATCCCCTCGCCGCTCTCCAGCACCAGCTCCTCGATCCCGCAACCGAGGAGGAATGCGGCCTGGGTCGCAAACCCCTGCACTTCCAGACCCGCGCTGTGCCCCGCAGCAGCGATGCGCGTGAAGTCCACCCACGCGGTGATGTCCTGCACGCCGAGGTTGATGAAGGGATCGTCGTGCGCCAGCTGCCGGTAGTGACAGCGCAGGGTGCCGCCGGTGCGCTGCGGATGATAGTAGTGCCTGCGCGGCAGCCCATAGTCGCAGAGCAGCAGCAGGCCGCGATCGAGACAGGCCGCGAGCGAGGCGATCCACGCATCCGCCCGCAGGCAGAGCTCGGAGGTGTAGCCAACCGGCAGCGGATCCGGCAGGTCCCGCAGGAGCTCCGCGTAAGCCCGGGCCAGGCTCGCGTCGGGCGCACGCTCCTTTTCCACGAACCGATGGGGCTCACCGTCCGCGAGTGCGACACCCAGCTCGTTGATTCCGGTTCCTTCTCGCCTGAAGCGCCGGCACGGCAGCGCGTCGGCGACTTCATTGGCCAGCATCACGCCCCGCACGGGCTGCTCCGGCAGCCGCTCCAGCCAAGTGATGCGCTGACGCAGCGCTTCCGGCAGCCGCGCGATATGCGCGCGTTGGCGCTGCGCGAGATCGGCGCTCACCTCGAGGATCGCGTAACGCCCGGGCAGCCGGTCGAGCGCCGCGAGCTCGCTCAGCACCGCCGCCGCCAGACGACCCGTGCCGGCGCCGAGCTCGAGAATCTCTCCGCCCGTGGCCTCGAGTACGGCCGCGCACTGTCGCGCAATGCAGCGTGAGAACAGATCGGAGAGCTCCGGGGCGGTGACGAAATCCCCGCCGGGGCCGAGCTTGGCGCTTCCGGCGCTGTAGTAGCCGAGCCCGGGAGCGTACAGCGCGAGGTCCATGAAGCGTTCGAAGGAGAGCCAGCCGCCGGCCTCGATGAGCTGCGCGCGGACGAGAGCGGCGAGCCGCTCGCTGTGCGCGCGCTGCTGCGCATCGAGCGGCGGCAGCATTGAGCATGGCGCAGATGCCGTCATAATCGGCACCCATGGCGCAGCAGACACCCGGGACCGCCGCCACCGCCGAGCCATCCGGACTGCGCGGCAAGACCGTGCTGGTGACCGGCGCCGCGCGTCGCGTGGGCGCGGTCATCGCCCGTACGCTGCACGCAGCGGGCGGAAACCTGGTGCTGCACTATCGCAGCTCCGCCGACGACGCCACGGCGCTCGTCACCGAGCTCAATGCGCTGCGGCCCCGCTCCGCGACGCTGGTCGAATGCGATCTGCTGGAAACCGCGCGTCTGCCGACTCTGGTCGAGGCGGCCGTGAAGGAGTTCGGCAGCCTCGATGTCCTGGTGAACAATGCCTCGACCTTCTATCCCACCCCCCTCGGAGACATCACCGAGATGGACTGGGAGGACCTCATCGGCACCAATCTCAAGGCGCCGCTGTTTCTCGCCCAGGCTGCGGCGGCGCGCCTGCACGAGGCGCAGGGTCTCATCGTCAACCTTGCAGACATTCACGGCGTGAAGCCCCTGCGCCGCTACCCGGTGTACAGCGTCGCGAAGGCGGCGCTCATCATGCTGACGCGCTCGCTCGCGCGTGAGCTCGGACCGCACGTGCGCGTCAACGCGGTGGCCCCGGGACCGGTGCTGTGGCCGGATGACGGCGTCGATCGGGCGCTGCAGGAGAAAATCACCCAGCGCACTGCGCTGAAACGCGCCGGCTCGGCCGAGGATGTGGCGCGCGCCTGCCTGTTCTTCGCCACCGAGGCGCCGTATGTCACCGGGCAGGTACTCGCGGTGGACGGCGGCCGCAGCATCGGCTGGTGAGGAGAGCCAGCCGCTTCCGGCGCGACGCTTGGCCATCAGCGCGCCGCGGGCGGAGCCTCGAGTCGCTCGAGCGGATGGGCATCCCGGTCGAAGCGCTGCCATAGCTCGCCGATGGTGAGGTGTTGGGTCGGATGCACGACCTGCGGCGCGAGCGCGGCGAGCGGGCCCAGCATGTATGCGCGCCGCAGCAGGTCGGGCCGCGGCAGCTTCAGTCCCGGCTCGTCGCAGATGAGATCGCCGTACAGCAGCACATCGAGATCCATCGCGCGTGGCGCCCAGCGCGGCGCCCCCGGCGGCCGGCCGCAGTGCGCCTCGATGGCCCGCAACCGCTCGAGCACCGCGTGCACCGGCAGCTCCGTCTCGAAGCCCGCGACCAGGTTGATGAAATCGTCGCCCTCGAAGCCGACCGCGCGGTTGCGATACCAGGGTGAGAAGCGCGCGTCACGGAACTCGCGCCGGATCTGCTCCAGCGCGCTCGCCAGGTTGCGCTCGGGCGCCACGTTGCTGCCCGCGGCCACGTAGACGGACGGCACGCTGTCAGCCGCCGCCGGCGAGCGGCGTCCGTGCGGCGGCGGCCGGCAGGTCGGCGCGGCTGCGCTCGATCACCACCCCGACATCGCGTGAGCTGCGGATCGCGCCGGGCTTGTTGAGAGAAACGCGCACCCACTCGACGCCGAACTCCGCGAGGATCAGCAACGCCACCGTGTGCGCCAGCGTCTCGACCAGCTTGAACTCGGAAGCCGCGACGAAGGCGAGCACGCGCTTCGCCACCTGCTTGTAATCGAGGGTGTCGGCGACCTCGTCCGTCAGCGCGGCGTGACGGCAGTCGACCGGCAGCTCGATATCGAGCACCACGGTCTGCCGCACCCGCCGCTCCCAGTCGATGAAGCCGATGAGGCACTGCGCGGTGAGCCCATGCAGGAAGATGCGGTCCCCCGGTGGCTGGCTGCCGATCGAGCTCATGCGGCCAGCCCGCGCAGCGATTCGAGCGGCCACTGGGCACGCGCCTGGATGGCGAGGCCATCGTGCTGGCCCGCCTCCAGGCGCTTCAACCCGGCCATGGCGATCATCGCCGCGTTGTCGGTGGAGAACTCCACCCGCGGATAGTACACGCGCGCGCCGGCCCGGCCCGCGGCGGCGCTCAGCCGCTCGCGCAGCAGGCGATTCGCGCTGACCCCGCCCGACACCACGAGGGCGCCGCGAGCGGTGTACTCCAGAGCGCGCAGCGACTTGGCGACCAGCGTCTCGACGATCGCCTCCTGGACGGCGCGCGCGACGTCCGCGCGCAGCTGCGCGGTGAGCTCGCGGCCGTGGAGCGCATGACGCACCGCCGTCTTGAGTCCCGAGAAGCTGAACTCGAGCCCGGGGCGATCGATCATGGGACGCGGAAAGCTGAAGGCACCGGCTCGGCCCTGCTCGGCAAGCTGCGCCAGCTGTGGGCCGCCGGGGTAGGGAAGACCGAGGAGCTTGGCGCTCTTGTCGAATGCCTCGCCCGCCGCATCGTCGCGGCTCGCCCCCAACACGCGATAGCTGCCGATGGCGGCGACCTCGATGAGCAGGGTGTGCCCGCCCGAAACGAGGAGCGCCAGGTGCGGGAAAGGCGGTGCCTCGGGCTCGAGCAGCGGGGCGAGCAGATGTCCCTCGAGGTGGTGCACCCCGATCGCCGGCAGCCGCAGGGCATACGCGAGACTGCGCGCCAGCGCGGCACCGCTCAGCAGCGCACCGATCAGACCGGGTCCGGCCGTGTAGGCGATGCCGTGGAGCTCGCCGGGGCCGGTGCCGGCGCGCTCGAGCGCCCGCCGGACCAGGGGCAGCAGCCGCCGTACATGGTCGCGAGAGGCGAGCTCCGGCACCACCCCGCCATAGGCGCGATGCAGCTCGGCCTGGCTGAACAGCTCGTGCGCCAGCAGCCCCGCGCGCGCATCGAGCACCGCCGCGGCACTCTCGTCACAGGAGGATTCGATGGCCAACACCCGCATGAAATGACTGTAACGCCTTGCCAGGCGCGCTCGCCATGCTCGTCGTGGTTATACCGCGTCAGGGTATAGTCTGCGCTCCGGACGGCTGTCGTCGGGTGGCACTTGCGCAAGATCTTCGCGCCTCGAAACGACCTGCGCGCTGCTGCACTCCTCGCGCTGATGCTGGCGGCGCCCGGCGCAGGGGCCACCACCTGCAAAGTGGAGCGGCTGCCAGACATCCCGGTCACACTGCAAGGGCTCGTACCGACCGTGCATGCGCAGATCAACGGCATGGATGCGCAGTTCGTGGCCGACAGCGGCGCCTTCTTCAACACCGTGACGCCCGCAGCGGTCCACGAGTTCCAAATGCGAGTGGACTATTCCTTCCAGGGTCTGAGCGTGCAGGGCGTCGGCGGGGTCGAGCGTGCCCAGGTCGCCTGGGCCAAGACCTTCAGCCTGCTCGGCATGACCGTGCCGAACGTGCCGTTCGTGGTTGCGGGCAGTGAGTTCGGCTACGGCGCCGTCGGTCTTCTGGGGCAGAATCTTTTCCGGATCGCGGACGTCGAGTACGACCTCGCCAACGGCGTCATACGCCTGGTGCGGCCCAAGGACTGCAAGGGCAGCCCCATGGCCTACTGGGTGGCAGGGACCGACAAACCCTTCTCTACCATGGATATCGCGCTCGCGGATGCGCAGCACCCGCACACGAGGTCGGTGGCCTATCTGAACGGTACCAGGATCCATCTGCTGTTCGACACGGGCTCGCCGGTCTCGACGCTGACTCTCGATGCGGCGAAACGTGCAGGAATCACGCCGCAGAGTGCCGGTGTGGTCGGTGCCGGTCCCATCTGGGGAATCGGTCACAAGGTGCGCGACAGCTGGATTGCGCGGTTCGACAGTTTCAAGCTTGGTGACGAGGAGATCCAGCACGCCAAGCTGCGATTCGGGGATGTTTCCCTGCTGGATGCCGACATGTTGATCGGCGCGGACTTCTTCCTCTCCCATCGGATTTACGTGGCCAGCAGCCAGCGGAAACTGTATTTCACCTACAACGGCGGACCGGTGTTCGATCTGGCAGCCAAGCGCCCGCCACCGGGCCCGGGCGCGACTGAAGCACCGAAGGCGTTACCCGCGGAGAGCGGCGCCACCCCTGCGGAGTCGGATGCCGCGGCCGCCGCGGCGACTCCGGCCGACAGTGCCGCGCCGCCAATCCCGCAGCCTGCTGCCGCGCCCTCGAGTGACCTCGATGCCCGGCTCGATCGGCCTGCGGACGCCGCGGGTTATGCGCGGCGCGGCGCAGCTTCCGCCGCGCGCCATGACTATGATGCCGCCCTCCTGGACCTCACCCGGGCCTGCGAGCTCGCACCGACGGAGCCTGGACATTTCTACCAGCGGGGCCTGGTGCATTGGAGCAAGAGGGAAGGAGACCTTGCGCTGGCCGATTTCGATCAGGCCATTCGCCTCAAGCCCGATTTCGCGGACGCGCTTCTCGCCCGAGCCTCGCTGCGGTCCAAGCGTAACGATGCGGCTGCGTTGGTCGTCGCAGATCTCGACGCTGCGGATCGCGCGCTGCCCAAGGAAGCGGAGGCACGTCTGCGTCTCGGTGGTCTGTACGATGATGCCGGCCAGCCGGCCGCCGCGGTCGTGCAGTACACCAAGTGGATCGAATCTCATCCGTCGGACAACCTGTACATGGCGAACGCCCTCAACTCCCGGTGTTGGGTGCGGGCGCTGACCGGGCAGGCACTGGATCTCGCCCTGGCGGACTGCAACGCCGCCCTGAGGAAGAACCCCGCCACCGCCGCGTTCCTCGACAGCCGCGGGCTCGTGTATCTGCGGCAACAGAGCTATGACAAGGCGATCGCGGACTACGACGCCGCGCTGCGCCTACGGCCGAAAATCGCCTGGTCGCTCTACGGGCGCGGCCTCGCCAGGCTGCACAAGGGGCAGACCGCTGCGGGACAGGCGGACATCGCTGCCGCAGCCGCTCTGCAGCCGAAGATCGCCGAGCACGCCGCCCATTACGGGATCGCACCCTGAAAGGAAGCAACGAGCGTGGAGACTCACTCACTCGCGCGCCGCCAGTTCCCGGCGGCCGCCGCCCTGCTGATAGTGCTGCTCCATTGCGGGGGCTGCGCGACCGCCGCCAAGAGCACCGGCGCCGAAGCGGCGGAGACCGGGCCACCGACCCGTGGCCCCGGGATGCCGGTGGCCGACGAGGGCATGAGTCACTCGTGCAGCGCTCCGGCGTCCTCACCCCGGGGGAGTTGCGGGGGCTGCTCGGTGAACTGTGGCGACAAACAGGCGTTCTGCCGCGCGGGTGAGGAATGGCCGAGCGGCGGTCAGTCCTGCCAGCAGCCGGCGGTGTGCAATTGCCGTTGACGGTGCCCCCGCAGCCGCGCTTCACCGGGGCCGCGCAGTGGTTCGCACTCCGGAAATTCAGCCGCTTGCGGCTTTTGCCTTTGCACCGTCGCTCCTTTAGAATCCCCGCCCCCGAGTGGCCGGTGTCTCCCCGCGGCATTCGGCCGTCCCACCTGTGCAATCAGCGACTTGAGGGTTTGATGCCGAGCGTTCGTGTCCGTGAGAATGAGTACTTCGATGCCGCCTTGCGGCGTTTCAAACGCGCCTGCGAGAAGGCCGGCATTCTCACCGAGCTGCGCCGGCGCGAGTTCTACGAGAAGCCCACGCAGGAACGCAAGCGCAAGAAGGCGGCGGCCATCAAGCGCCACATGAAGCGCGTCTCCCGCGACGGGATGCGCAACTCACGCTGAGGACCCGACCTGGCGCCATGGCGCTGAAGGACCGCATCACCGAGGACATGAAGACGGCGATGCGAGCCGGTGATAAGGATCGGCTCGCCACGGTCCGTCTGCTGCTCGCCGCCATCAAGCAGCGGGAGGTGGATGAGCGCATCACCCTCGATGACGCCCAGGTGCTCGCGGTCCTCGAGAAAATGATCAAGCAGCGACGCGAAGCCATCGCGCAATTCGAGATCGGCGGCCGCAGCGACCTGGTCGCCAAGGAGACCGCCGAGATCGGGGTGCTGCAGGGATACCTGCCGGCGCAGCTGACCGCGGCCGAGGTCGATGCGCTCATCACCGAGGCGATCGCCGCCACCGGTGCCGCATCCCTCAAGGACATGGGCAAGGTGATGGGCTTCGTGAAGCCCAAAGCCCAGGGCCGCACCGACATGGGCGCGCTCAGCGCGCGGATCAAACAGAAGCTCGGCTGACGCACCTCGCCGGGAAGCGGCACTTGGGACGCATCCCCCAGCACTTCATCGACGAGCTGATCGCGCGCACCGACATCGTGGAGCTCATCGGCGCGCGCGTACCGCTGAAAAAATCCGGTCGCGAGTTCAAGGCCTGCTGCCCGTTTCACTCCGAGAAGACCCCCTCCTTCTGGGTGAGCCCCGACAAGCAGTTCTATCACTGCTTCGGCTGCGGCCAGCACGGCACCGCGCTCGGCTTCCTCATGGAGCACGACCACATGGCCTTCCCGGAGGCCGTGGAGGAGCTCGCCACGCGTCTCGGCCTGGAGGTGCCGCACGAGGGCGGCGCGGAGCGCAGTGCGCCGCGGGGCGATGAGCTGCTGTACGAGCTCATGGCGCGCGTCGCGCGCTTCTACGCGGAGCAGCTGGCGCGCGAGTCGCGCCCGCGCGCGTACCTCGCGCAACGCGGGATGACCGACGCCACGATCGAGCGCTTCGCGATCGGCTATGCGCCGAACTCCTGGAACGAGCTGTTGCGCCGCTTCGGTGCGGGCGATAGCGAGCGCAAACGGCTCGCCGAGGCGGGCTTGATCGTCGAGCGGGAGCGCACCGCCGCGCGCGAGGGCGAGCAGTACTACGACCGCTTCCGTGATCGCGTGATGTTCCCCATACGCGATGCCCGCGGGCGCATCATCGGTTTCGGCGGACGCATCATCGACGCCGGTGAGCCGAAGTACCTGAACTCCCCCGAGACGGTGTTGTTTCACAAGGGGCATGAGCTCTACGGCCTGTACGAGACGCGCCAGGCGCGCCGCAATCTCACCCGCCTGATCGTGGTCGAGGGCTACATGGACACGGTCAGCCTCCACCAGGCCGGTGTCGACTACGCGGTGGCAACTCTCGGCACGGCGACGACCGCCGAGCACTTTCGCCGCATCTTCCGCCTCGTGCCGAGCGTGGTGTTCGCCTTCGACGGCGATCGCGCCGGACGCGCCGCCGCCTGGCGCGCTTTGCAGCAGGCGCTGCCCGAAGCGCGCGAGGGCCGCGAGATCCGCTTCCTGTTTCTGCCTCAGGGTCAGGATCCCGATACCCTGATCCTCGCCGAAGGCCGTGAGGCGTTCGAGCAGCGGCTCGCGACCGCGGTGCCGCTGTCCGAATACCTCGTGAGCGAGCTGTCCGCGCAGAGCGAGCTCGGCTCGGCGGATGGCCGCGCACGTTTCGCCGAGCAGGCGCGGCCGCTGTTTGCGCGCGTCGCCGCCGGGGTATACCGCGAGTTGCTGCTCGCGCGGCTCGCGCAGGTGGTGGGGCTGTCCCCCGCCCGACTCGAATCACTGTGGAGCGGCAGAACGCCAGCCCCGGAGCCCGCCCGGCCGCCAGGCGCAAAAGGCCGGGCGCTGCCGGCACGCGCGGCGCACGGTGCGGGACGCGGCAGTCTCGTGCGGCAGGCGATCATCCGGCTGCTGCACTACCCGGTAATCGCACTCGAGGTCACGGCCGCCGAGCGTGCCGGGCTCGATGCCAGTGAAGAGCCCGGCGTCGCGCTGCTGCGGGAGCTGCTCGATGACCTGCGCAAGCAGCCGGCGCAGATTCCCGCGCAACTGATCGAGCGCTGGATGGGACACAAGGACCGTGACACGCTGCAGAAACTCCTTGCGCGCGAAGAGGTCATTACCGGGGCGGCGGCGGCCGGGGGAGAGCTGCGGGCCGCGCTGGTGAAGCTCGCGGACCGCGCAGCGGCACGCCGGCTCGAGGCCCTCGAGGCCAAGAGCCGGGCCGGGCGCCTCGACTCTGAAGAAATACTGGAATTTCAAAGGCTTATTGAGATGATGAGCCACCGTGACGCCCGCAGCGATTAATTGGAATTTGGCGATTCGGCAAGCGTCAAATAAAATTGCACGCTTTGCCTCAGGCCCCCTTGAGCCGGCCCACTCCGGGCAGCACATAGGGGAAACCAGGCCGTAACCCCTGCCCTCACCCATGACACGTAAGCACAAGCCACAGAATTCACATAAGAAGCGACTCGTAACGCCGAACAGCAAGCCCCTGAAGGCGGCGGCCACCGACAAGGCCGTCGTCGCAGTGGCCGGTCTGCGCGAGAAGGATCGCGGCAAGCATGCGGCGTTGATGGCGCGCAAGGCGGCGGCCGGTATCGGTGCGCGCCTCGGCGCCGCCAATGCGCGTATGAACGACGGCGCGCGGCCCGCTGACGCGAAGCTGCCGGCGGGCAAGCTCAACGCCGACAAGCGGCCGCTTGGGCTCGAGCGGCGCGTGCCGGTGATGCCGGAAGACCGGCAGTCGCAGCTGAAGCTGCTCATCGCGCGCGGCAAGGAGCAGGGTTATCTCACCTACGCGCAGGTGAACGACCACCTGCCCTCCGAGATCGTCGATCCGGAGCAGATCGAAGACATCGTCAACACCATTAACGACATGGGCATTCCGGTGTACGAGAAGGCACCGGATACCGAGTCGCTGCTCGCCTCCGAGCCCTCCGCGCCTGCGGACGAGGAGGCGATCGAGGAAGCGGCCGCGGCGCTCGCAGCGCTCGATGCGGAGCTCGGCCGCACCACCGACCCGGTGCGCATGTACATGCGCGAGATGGGCACGGTGGAGCTTCTCACCCGCGAGGGTGAGATCCGCATCGCCAAGCGCATCGAGGAGGGACTCGATGCGGTGCGCAGCGCGCTCGCCCTCTACCCGCCGACGCACGATTTCCTGCTGCGCGCCTACGAGCCGGTGAAGGCCGGCCAGGGGCGCCTCGTCGATCTCATCGTGGGCTTCATCGACCCGAACGCGCCCGATGTCATCGCGCAGCCGCAGAATCCCACCAAGGTGGAAGTGGTTGCCGCGGAAGAGAAGCTGGACGAGGACGAGGAGTCCGAGGAGAACGGCGAGAGCGAGGAGGAAGAGGCGGTGGACACCGGCCCCGATCCGGTGGAGGCGGCGGCGCGCTTCGCGTCGCTCGCGAAGCTCCACGGGCAGGTGCTCGGCTCGATCGCCAAGCTGGGTGCGCGCGATCCGAAGACGCTGCGCCAGCGCAAGAAGCTCGCCGACGAGTTCATGGAGCTGCGCCTGTCGCCGCGCATGTTCGATGCGCTGATCCTCAACCTGCGTGCGCACGTCGCCGAGGTCCGCCAGCTCGAGAAGGAGATCATGGTAATCGCCGTGCGCGATGCCGGCATGCCGCGCAAGGACTTCATCGCCTCGTTCCCCAAGAACGAGACCAACCCGCGCTGGCTCGGCAAGCACGTGAAGAGCGGCAAGAAGTACTCGGCGCTGCTCGCGAAGTTCAAGGACGAGATCGAGCGGCGGCAGAAGAAGCTCGAGCAGCTCGAGGGCCACTATCACCTCAGCATCAACGACATCAAGGAAGTGAACCGCGAGGTCTCGATCGGCGAGGCCAAGGCGCGGCGCGCCAAGAAGGAGATGGTCGAGGCCAACCTGCGCCTGGTGATCTCCATCGCCAAGAAGTACACCAACCGCGGGCTGCAGTTCCGCTATCTCATCCAGGAAGGCAACATCGGCCTGATGAAGGCGGTCGACAAGTTCGAATACCGCCGCGGCTACAAGTTCAGCACCTATGCCACCTGGTGGATCCGGCAGGCGATCACCCGCTCGATCGCCGACCAGGCGCGCACCATTCGCATCCCGGTGCACATGATCGAGACCATCAACAAGCTGAACCGCATCTCGCGGCAGATGCTGCAGGAGATGGGGCGCGAGCCGACTCCGGAGGAGCTGGCGGTACGCATGGAGATGCCCGAGGACAAGGTGCGCAAGGTGCTGAAGATCGCCAAGGAGCCGATCTCCATGGAGACGCCGATCGGCGATGACGAGGACTCCCATCTGGGGGACTTCATCGAGGACACCTCGGTCGCCTCGCCCATCGACCAGGCGACCATGGAGTCACTGCGCGAGACGACCCACGCGGTGCTCGCGCAGCTGACCCCGCGCGAGGCCAAGGTGCTGCGCATGCGCTTCGGCATCGACATGAACACCGACCACACGCTCGAGGAGGTCGGCAAGCAGTTCGACGTGACGCGCGAGCGCATCCGTCAGATCGAGGCGAAGGCGCTGCGCAAGCTGCGCCACCCGAGCCGCAGCGAGCAGCTGCGCAGTTTCCTGATGGACGACTAGATACCGGCCTTGCCGACCGCGTCGATGAGCTCGCGCAGCGCCTCGGCGAGCGCGGGATGCCCGGCCTCGAATCGCACCGCGAGCGATTCCAGCCGCGGGGTGTGCGCCGCGGCAGCCGTGCCGCTCACCTCGGCCGCCTGACCGGCGGGCCCGAGGGCGCGCTCGATGTCGCGCATGACCGTCCCCAGCAGCCGGCGCGACTCACCGTCGAGCGCGCGGTCAGTCGCGCCCAGCTGCTCGTGCAGCCTGGCGAGCAGCTCCCGCAGGCTCTCCTCGGCCACTGCAGTGGTTCGAGCTAACCCGCGGGGCCGAACGAGGCGTCTGACGGCGAGGGTGCCGCGCCGCCGGCGACGGCGCCGATCAACTCCTTCCAGCTGTGCTCGCGTCCGAGCCGCTTGCCCTTCTCGGTGAGCTTCACGCCATCGGGCGAAAGCGTGACCATGTACGGCTTGCCGTCCACCTCGATCTCGCGCTTCAGTTGCTTGCTCAGCTTGGTAGCCATTGCATCCTCGTGCGGAAACGCTCCACGGTAACTGGCGATGGTAACAGCAAACGGGCGATGGGCATCGCCAGCGCCCAGTTCGCGCCCGCGCCCGCTTGTTATTTCTGCAGGTGCTCCGACTTGAGCGCCTCGACGACGTGCGGACGACCACCGACCCGCTCGACGTAACGCTGCAGCTGCAGCCACTGGGCCAGGTCGACCTTCACGAAGCGCGCCCAGCCGAGCACGGTGTACAGGTAGGCATCCGCAACGGTGAAGGTGTCGCCCATCAGGTACGGGCCCTCGCCCATGGCACGGTTGAGGTAGTCGAGTCGTCCGGTGAGGTTGCGGCGCGCGTACTGCTTCACCTCCTCGTGGGCGTCCTCGCGGAACAGCGGCGAGAAGTTCTTGTGGATCTCCGAGCTGATGAAGCCCAGCCACTCGATGAGGTGATACCGCTCCATGGTGCCCGCGGGTGGGGCGAGCTTCGCTGCCGGGTTGCGGTCGGCGATGTACTGCAGCACGGCGACGTTCTCGGTGAGCACCTCGCCGCTGTCCAGCCGCAGGGCCGGAACATACCCCTTGGGGTTCACCTCGTGGAAATCCAGTCCGTCGGCCGTCTTGCGGGTCCTGCGATCGAGCCGCACCAGCTCGAATTCGAGGCCGGCCTCCCGCAGCGAGATGTTCGAGGCCAGCGAGCACGCGCCGGAGAAATAATAGAGCTTCATGTCGGGTCTCCTTCCTGGGGCCATGCTAACGGCATAACCGGCCGTGGCAAGAGGGGTGCGTGATGAGGTCATTGATGATCTCCCTGACCGCGGGTGGCGTCGTGCTGCTCCTGAGCGGTTGTCCAGACTTCCCGGGCGCGGCTCCCGCCAACAGGCACACGACGGCGGACAAGCCGGGACACCGGCCCGATGGCGGGCACGACGTGGGTGAAATCGCCTGGTTTCAGGGCACCATCGACGAGGCCTTCTCGCACCGCGGCTGTCCCGACCGCCACCCGCGACGCACACTGTTTCGTCTCTGAGCGCAGGGGCGCTGCTACAATCGCCCGCCGTTGGGCCTGTAGCACAGCGGTTAGTGCAGGGGACTCATCAATGAGGTGCCTTCGCGCGGAAACGCGCGAAGTGGACGGGATGAATTCAGGGAAACCTTCGGCGCCCCCGGCCATGGCAACCCTGAGCCGAGCCGCCGGTACACCGGCGGAAGGTGCAGAGACTACCTGAGGGCTCGAGTGCCCTTGATAACAGGCTGGGAGCATCCCGCACCCACACGCGCCAGGTGGGGTCCCCCGCGGCGGATTTTCGCGGGGTGTCTCGCCCGGTGCACGGGTGAAGAGATAGTCCACTCCCGGTGGAAACACCGGGGCAGAGTGAATCCCTTGGTCGTAGGTTCGAATCCTACCGGGCCCAGATCTGCATGAGCGACCTGGCGCAATTTGCCATCACGCGCAAGTGGCCGGCACGATACCCCGAGCGGCTGCAGCTCTATTCCTTGCCGACGCCGAACGGTGTGAAGGTGTCGATCATGCTCGAGGAGACCGGCACTCCGTACGAGCCGCACCGGGTGGATTTCGAGGCCAACGAGCAGCTGTCGCCGGAGTTTCGCTCGCTCAACCCCTACGGCAAGATCCCGGCCATCATCGATCCGAACGGCCCGGGGGGCGAGCCGCTGCCGCTGTTCGAGTCGGGCGCGATCCTCATATATCTCGCAGACAAGAGCGGCCAGTTCCTGCCGCGCGCACCGACGGCGCGCTACCAGACCCTGCAGTGGCTCATGTTCCAGGTGGGCGGTGTCGGGCCGATGTTTGGACAGGTAGGTTTCTTCCACAAGTTCGCCGGCCGCGAGTACGCCGACAAGCGCCCGCGCGACCGCTACGTCGGCGAATCGCAGCGGCTGCTGCGGGTCCTCGACCAGCGCCTGGAAGCCCGCACCTGGCTCCTGGGGGACGACTACACCATCGCCGACATCGCGGTGTTCCCCTGGGTGCGCAATCTCATCGGCTACTACGGTGCCGGCGAGCTGGTCGGCATCGGCGATTTTCCGCATGTCACCCGCGCCCTCGGCGCGTTCCTCGCGCGCCCGGCCGTCGCGCGCGGTCTCGACATCCCGCGCAGGTGATGGGCGCCGCTGAAGCCTTCGACGGCAAGGTGGTGCTCGTCACCGGTGCATCCTCGGGCATCGGTGAGGAGCTGTGCAGGCAGCTCGGGCGGCAGGGCGCGCTGCTCACCCTCGCCGCGCGACGGACCGAGCGCATGGCTGAGCTTGCCCGGGCGATCGCGGCGGCCGGTGGCCCCACCCCGCTCGTGCTCGAGTGCGACGTGACGCGTGATGGCGATGTCGAACGGGCCGTGGCCGCGACCGTGCAGGAGCGTGGCCGGCTCGATATCGTATTTGCCAATGCCGGCTTCGGCGTCGCCGGCCTCTTCACGCGGCTCTCGGTGGCTGACTATCGCCGCCAGTTCGAGACCAACCTCTTCGGGGTGCTGCGCACGCTCTACGCGGCGCTGCCGGAAGTCACGCGGACCCGGGGGCAGCTGGTGATCACGGGAAGCGTCGCGGGCCGGGTGGCGACTCCCGGGAACTCGGCATACGCCATGAGCAAGTTCGCCGTGCG
>JAFAKO010000316.1 GCA_019235245.1 Gammaproteobacteria bacterium | reverse complement strand
GCTCAGCGTGACGTGTGCCTCGCCCACCCCGAGCCCGCGCCTCACCCGCTCGCCGCGCGCGGAGAACACCACCTCGGGCTTGCCCCAGGAGTTCTGCACGACGCCGACGTCACGGATCCAGACCCCGTGGGCGAACCCGGTCCCCATCGCCTTGACGATCGCCTCCTTGGCCGCAAAGCGCATCGCGAGAAAGCGCTCCGGGCGGGCGGTGCGCGCGAGCTGCGCGTGCTCCTCGGGCATGAGCAGGTGCTCGATGAAGCGCGTGCCGAAGCGCTCGAGGGTCCTGGCGATGCGCGCACTTTCGAGCACATCGACGCCGATGCCGAAGATCACAGGCGCGCCTCGCGCATCAGCGCCTTCATCTCCCGTACCGCCGCGGGCAGCCCCACGAACAGTGCCTGCGCCATGAGAGCGTGACCGATGTTGAGCTCGACGATCTCGGGCACCGCGGCCACCGGCTGCACGTTGTGGTAGGTAAGTCCGTGGCCGGCGTGCACCTCGAGACCGAGCCGCGACGCGTACTGTGCGGCCGCCCGCAGTCGTCCGAGCTCGGTCGCCGCCGCCGCGCCGCGTGCGTCGGCGTAGGCGCCGGTGTGCAGCTCGATGACCGGAGCGCCGGTGGCGTGCGCGGCCTCGATCTGACGGCGCTCGGGATCGATGAACAATGCGACCCGCACGCCCACGGCCGTGAGGCGCGCGGTGGCGTCCGCGATGCGCGCGGACTGCGCGGCGACATCGAGCCCCCCCTCGGTGGTGATCTCCAGCCGCCGCTCGGGCACCAGGCAGCAATCGGCCGGGCGGACCTCGAGGGCCACGGCGAGCATCTCCTCGGTCACTGCGAGCTCGAGGTTCATGCGTGTCTGCAGCAGGCCGCGCAGCGACCGCACGTCGTGGTCCTGGATGTGCCGCCGGTCCTCGCGCAGATGCAGCGTGATGCTGTCCGCACCGGCGAGCTCGGCAGCCAGCGCCGCGTGCACCGGGTCGGGGTAATGGGCGCGCCGCGCCTGACGGAGCGTGGCCACGTGATCGATGTTCACTCCGAGATAGATGCCGACACTCATGCCGATGCCCCGCGTTTCATCGCTCGCGCCACCAGTCGCGTCGCCAGCGGTCGCCCCTCGAGGCAGGCGCCGAGCGCCGCCTTCAGTACCCGCCGCGCATCCTCCAGGGTGCGCTCGCCCTGCAGGCTCTCGCGCGCCAGGCTGAGGAGCGACTGGCCACGCAGCGCCGGCGCGCCGCTTCCGGGCGCTGCGACCAGCCCGACGCCGGGCTGGAAGTCATAATAGGCATCTGCCTCGAGCGGCAAGCCCGAACGCGCCTCGGTTACCAGATCGAGTCCGTAGCCAAGGACCTCCAGCAGGCGTTTCTCGAACACCCGCAGCGCGGGTTCGAGCGGTGCACCGCCGCGCAGCTGGCCGAGAGTGGCATGGTAGTGGTCGAAGAGCTCCGGCAGCGCATCGTGGCGCGTGGTGAGCTTCAGCAGCAGCTCATTGAGGTAAAAGCCTGCCAGCAGGCAGGTCTGCGGCAGCGGCGCCGCCGGCGCGGCGCGCTCGGCGCCGGTGAGTTGCGGTGCTTCGCCGCGGCCGCTCCAGCTGAGCAGCAGCGGCTGGAAAGGCTGCAGCACCGGTGCGAGCTTCGCCTTCGGTCCCCGCACGCCCCGTGCGAACAGGCTGAGACGCCCGTGCTCGCGGGTGAGAACCTCGAGGATCCGGCTGGTGTCGCGCCAGGGATGGTGGTGCAGCAGGTAGCCCGGTGTGAGCGTGACGTGGCGCGCGCTGCGGGTCATTCCACCCCCAGCTCGCGCAGGGCACGCGCATTGTCGGCCCAGTTGGCGCGCACCTTGACCCACAGGCTCAGGTGCACCCTGCGGCCGAGCAGATCGTTGAGCGCGAGGCGCGCCGCACGCCCGACGCGCTTCAACCGCTCGCCGCGCGCACCGATCACGATGGGCTTCTGGCCTTCGCGATCGACCCAGATCGCCGCGTCCACCTTCAGCTGGCCCTCCTCCTCCGCCACCCGCTCCACCTCCACCGCTATGCCGTAGGGCACTTCCTGATTGAGCTCGAGCGTCAGTTTCTCACGGATAGTCTCCGCGATCCGGAAACCCTGGCTGCGGTCGGTCAGCTCGCCCTGCGGAAAGAGCGCTGGCGAGCGCGGCAGGTGTGCGGCGATGGTATCCCGCAGGTCCTCGATTCCCTCCGCGCGCAGCGCCGAGACGGGCACGAGCTCGAGGAAGGCATGCCGTTCGCCGAGCTCGGCGAGGTACGGGAGCAGCCGCTCGCGCGGGCGCACGCGGTCGACCTTGTTCACCACCGCGATAGCGGGCCGCGCCGCGCGCCTGAGGCGGGCGAGCGCCAGCTCATCCTCGGGCGTGAAACGCAGCGCCTCGAGCACCAGCACCACGAGGTCCGCCTCGGCAAGCGCACTGGTCGCGGTGCGGTTCATCGCGCGGTTGAGCGCGCGACCGGCCTTCAGGTGCAGTCCCGGCGTGTCGACGAAAGCGATCTGTGCGTGCGGCAGGGTGAGAATGCCGAGAATCCGGTGCCGCGTGGTCTGCGGGCGCGGCGTGACGATGCTGAGCTTCGCGCCGACCAGCGCATTCAGCAGGGTCGACTTGCCGACATTCGGCCGGCCGACGAGTGCGGCAAAGCCGCTGCGGAAATCGCTGGGTACCGGGGTGCTCACTTAGCGTGGCTCCGACCTGCTGCGCTGCGCCTCGATCGCCTCGAGCATGCGCGTGGCGGCCTCCTGCTCGGCGCGCCGGCGGCTCGAGCCGGTACCTTCCACCTGCAGAGCGAGGACTGGCACCGCGCAGCTCACCCGGAAGGTCTGCGCGTGGGCCTCGCCCTCCACGCCGAGGATGGCATAGCGCGGCAGGCTAAGACTGCGCGACTGCAGGTACTCCTGCAAGCGCGTCTTGGCGTCCTTCAGCGCCTGCGGCTCCGGCAGCGAGCCGATCCGCTCGGTGAACAGGCGCGCGATGAGGGCCTCGACCGCAGCGAGCCCGCCATCGAGAAACACGGCGCCAAAGAGCGCTTCGAGCGCGTCCGCGAGTATCGACTGGCGGCGGAAGCCGCCGCTGCGCAGCTCACCGGATCCGAGCTGCAGCATCTCGCCGAGCCCGAGCGAGAGGGCGATCTCCCCGAGCGGCTCGCGACTCACCAGGCGCGCGCGCAACCGGCTCAGCTCCCCCTCGGCGGCGCGCGGGTAGGCCTCATAGAGGCGCTGCGCGATGAGCAGGTTGAGCACCGCATCGCCGAGGAACTCCAGGCGCTCGTTGTTCGCGCCGGCGGCGCTGCGGTGAGTGAGTGCGGTACGGAACAGCGCCAGATCGCGCGGCTCGTAACCGAGTCGCTCGTGCACCCACGCCGCAGGCCAGCCCGCAGATGTCATCGCGAAGCTAGTCGAAGCCTCCGGCGCCGATCTTCACCCTCTTGTCGAAGGTGATGTGCAGGGACACGTTACCGAACAGCGGCGCGTCATCGTCGTACTTGGTCTCGACCACCCAGGCGGCGCCTTCCTTGGTGATTTGCATGTCCTTGGTCGTCGGGTACTCGACCATGTCGATCTCGAAATGCTTGTCGATGGCGGTGCGAATACTCTGCGGGGAGGCTCCGCCCTTCACCTCCGTCACCGCTCCTTCCATCGCCTTCACGACCTTCATGTAGTTGAGATACAGGGGCGCCACGCGGATGCCGGCGTAGATCACGATGGCCAGCGGGGTGAGCAGGAACAGCCAGCCGATCGCGGTGACACCCTTTTGCCTGTCGCGCATCTGATCAACCCCCCCGGTGCGTCACTGGATGGTGGTGCCGATGCGGCTCCACATGGGACCGCCCGAGCGTCCCAGGTCCCAATTGAACCAGATTCGGGTCGCCTTGCCGACCAGATTCTCCTCCGGGACGTAACCCCAGGAGCGGCCGTCGTCACTGTTGTCGCGGTTGTCTCCCATCATGAGGTAGTGGCCCGGGGGCACATCGCCGGCGAACGGCGGCATGCGGGCGCCGCCCGGCGCGTCCTCGTCACCGCACACGTAGCCACGCACGCCGCTGCGCTTGCAGCTCGGCAGCACCGGCTGGCGATCGAGCGCCACCGGGCAGAAGATCGCCTCGTGCTCGTGCTTGCCGAGCCGCTCGTGGGCGATCGACATGTTGACGTAGCAGCCGTCGTTATAGCGCTGGCGCCCGACGTAGAACGGCACCGGCTTGCCGTTGACGATGATGAGGTTGTCGTGCACCTCGACATGATCGCCCGGCAGGCCCACGAGGCGCTTGATGAAGTTGGTCGAGGGGTCGCGCGGGTAGCGGAACACCACCACATCGCCGCGCTGCGGCTCGCCGATTTCCACCACCTTGCGATTGAGCACCGGCAGGCGCAGGCCGTAGGCGTACTTGTTGACGATGATGAAGTCGCCATCGAGGAGCGTGGGCATCATCGAGTCGGAGGGGATGCGGAACGGCTCGAACACGAACGAGCGCAGCAGCAGCACGATGAGCGCGACCGGGAAGAAGCTGCGCGCGTAGTCGACCGTGCCGGGCTCGGGGATCTGCCCGGGGTCCTTGCCGGCGGCACGCGCCGCGGCGGCGCGCCACGGTCGCAGCAGCAGGTGGTCCACGGCCCATACCGCCCCGGTGAGCACCGTGATGCCGAGCAGCACGGCGCTGAAATCCAGCCGCTCCGCCACCAGCAGCCGCAGCACGGCGCAGGCGACCAGCACCGGCAGCGAGCTGTAGAGGAAGGTCATGAGTGGCGCGTCCTGCAGGGGTGCGGGCGCGGCGAGCAGCCGCCGCGGGCGCAGCCACCAGTCATCGACGATGCATACCAGCGCTACCGGCAAGGCCAGCCAGGACAGCAGAACGATGACCGACATCAGGGACTGTGGCATTGGGAAACCTTAGTGTTTGCGACCGACCTGCAGGACCGCGAGGAAGGCTTCCTGCGGGATCTCGACGTGTCCGAGCTGTTTCATGCGTTTCTTGCCCTCCTTCTGCTTCTCCAGCAGCTTACGCTTGCGCGTGACGTCGCCGCCGTAGCATTTCGCCAGCACGTTCTTGCGCAGTGCCTTCACCGTCGCCCGGGCGATCACCGCGCTGCCGATCGCCGCCTGCACCGCCACCTCGAACATCTGCCGGGGAATCAGCTCCTGCATCTTGTCAACCAGCTCGCGGCCGCGGTGATAGGCACTCTCGCGGTGCACAATGATGGAGAGCGCGTCCACCTTGTCGCCGTTGATGAGGATGTCGAGCTTCACGAGCGGGGCGGCGGCGAAATGACTGAACTCGTAGTCGAAGGAAGCGTACCCGCGGCTCACTGACTTGAGCCGGTCGAAGAAATCGAGCACCACCTCCGCGAGCGGCAGCTCGTACTGCAGCGACACCTGGGTGCCGAGGTACTGCATCTTCTTCTGCGTACCGCGCTTGTCGTTGCACAGCTTGAGCACCGCGCCGACGTGGTCCGGAGGTACCAGGATGTTGGCGATGATGATCGGCTCGCGAATCTCCTCGAGCTCGTTCACCGGCGGCAGCTTGGCGGGGTTGTCGACGTAGTCGATGCTGCCGTCGCTCTTGAGGACCTCGTACACCACGGTGGGGGCGCTGGTCACGAGGGTGAGCTCGTATTCCCGCTCCAGGCGCTCCTGCACGATGTCCATGTGCAGGAGGCCCAGGAAGCCGCAGCGGAAGCCGAAGCCGAGAGCGCTCGAGACCTCCGGCTCGTAGTGCAGCGCCGAGTCGTTGAGGCGCAGCTTCGCGAGCGCATCGCGGAATTTCTCGTAGTCCTCGGAGTTCACCGGGAACAGCCCGGCGAATACCCGCGGCTTGATCTGCTTGAAGCCCGGTAGCGGTGCGGCCGCCGGTCGGTGCTCGAGCGTGATGGTGTCGCCGACGGGCGCGCCGTCGATTTCCTTGATGCCGGCCACCACGAAACCCACGTCCCCGGCGGCGAGCTCGCGCTCCACCACCGGCTTGGGCGTGAAGCGGCCGAGGCGGTCGGCGAGATGGCTGCGCCCGGTGGAGACGACGCGAATGCGTTCGCCCGCCTTGAGGCTGCCGTTCATGACGCGCACCAACGACACGACGCCCACGTAGTTGTCGAACCACGAATCGATGATCAGCGCCTGCAGGGGAGCCGCGCCATCGCCGCGCGGCGCGGGAATGCGGCGGATGATGGCCTCGAGCAGCTCGGGCACGCCCTCCCCGGTCTTGGCGCTGACGCACGCCGCATCGGCCGCCTCGATGCCGATGATCTCCTCGATCTCGCGCGTGACGCGCTCGGGATCGGCCGACGGCAGATCGATCTTGTTGATGACCGGCAGCACCTCCAGGCCCTGCTCGATGGCGGTATAGCAGTTGGCGACGCTCTGTGCCTCGACGCCCTGTGAGGCATCGACCACCAGCAGGGCGCCGTCGCAGGCGGCGAGCGAGCGTGACACCTCGTAAGAGAAGTCGACGTGCCCCGGGGTGTCGATCATGTTCAGCTGGTAGCGCTCGCCGTCCCGGGCCGTGTAATAGAGGGTGACGCTCTGTGCCTTGATGGTGATCCCGCGCTCGCGCTCGAGCTCCATGGAGTCGAGCACCTGGGCCTGCATCTCGCGGTCTGCCAGGCCGCCGCACAGCTGGATGAATCGGTCCGCGAGGGTCGATTTGCCGTGATCGACGTGCGCGATGATGGAGAAATTACGTATATGCCGCATGAGCTGCGTTGACTACCGCCGCGTGTCGCCGCGCCCGGAAGCCCTGCGGCGGGGCGGATTATAGGAAAGTTTGGGCGTTACGGGGCGTTTGTGCCGCGGGCACGCGCGGGGGCGTCCAACAGCCGCGTCAGCTCCTGCAGGTCCAGGCGGTGGCGGCAGACGACCGAGCCATCGAGCAGCAACACCGGAACGTGCAAACCGTGTCGGCGCTGCAGCTGCGGGTCCGCGTCCACATCGACCACCTCGAGCTGCGGCAGCGGCCGCCGGCGGGCGAGCGCGCCGAGCTCCGCCAGCATCTCCTCGCACAGCTGACAGTCGCGCCGCTGCACGAGCGTCAGTCGCCCAGGCACCGCCGGCACCGGTCAGTGGCTCGCGGGCGCCGGACCCTGCGCCTTGAGCTGACTCGCGATGAACCGCACCGTCTCGGGTGGAACCTCGCCCACCGCGGTGATCTTGTGTCCATCGACCACGGTCGAGAAGGCGGAGGAGGAGCCGACCGTGGCGGACTCGGGCACCGCCGCCTGGCCCGGGGGCGTCGGCTGGCGCTCGACGAACACCGACACCGAGGCGAAGCCGTCGGTGAATACCAGGTGATCGACAGGTCCCGCCGACCCCGGCAGGACCTGCGCCGAGCGTACCGTCATGCGAAAGCCCGGCGGCAGGGTCATGGCGCTCCAGGCAGGGGCGGCGGCGTCGGGCTGCAGGTGCGGCGCCGCATCGTTGCGCAGCCAGCGGAACCCCTCGGTCGAGATGTCGGGCCGGAATGCCGAGTCCGGGATGCGCGTGGAGAGTGTCAGGCTCGCGAACACGAGCTGCTCGATCACCGCGCCGTGCGCATCCGAGAGTTGCGACTTCAGCGGCATGGCGGTCGAGTCATCGATCCACAGGCGGTAGCCGTAACGATACTCGTCCTTCGGCGACACGGTGATGACGTGTGTCTCACGGTGGTTCAGCCGGGTGTGGCCGACCTCGCGGATGGTGTACAGGCTCGCGGTCTGGTCATTCAGCGTCGGAAAGCTGACGAGCGACTCCTCCGCGGGGCGCTGCTCGACCAGCACCGTGCGCCGGTCCGGCAGATAGCAGGCGAGGCTCGAGCCGGTACGGATGAACTCGCGTCCCGACCCATCGAGCGATGCCAGGCGCTCGGCGACCACGCCGTCCTGCACCCGGTGAATGATGCGCAGCATCTCCACCCGCCCCCCCTGCCAGTGGGAAAAGGTGCCGTCGTAGTTGCGCGTGGTGAGCGCGTGGTCCATGCGCTCGAGCCATTGCGCCGGGGCGAATTCGGACGAGGTTTTCTGGGCGACTTCGGCAGCTGCCGCGGCCCCGGCGACCGCCCAGGCGAGCGCGAGGCTGAACAGCCGTCCGTTACTGCGCAAGGGCCTTGGCATCGCCCTGGGGTTCTTCCGCGCCGGCGGCGGCCGGCTCGCTCGTCATGAAGGCCGAGAGCAGGTTACGGCGCGCCATCGGCGGAGAAAACATGCTGTGCGCGACCACATAGTTCGCCAGCTCGGTGCTCGGCACCACGACACTCGCGGGCTTCTGCACCGGCACCGTGTAGCTGTCGGCAGGTGCTGCCGCGGCGGGCGCCGTGGTCAGTGGAGCCGGGGGAGCGGTGCGCGCCACCAGCGGCGCATCGCCTGCGGGCGACTGCGTGCGCAGCCACAGTATCGACAGTGTCGCCACCCCGGCAGCGACTGCGGACGCGGCCACCGGCTGCCACCAGCGCAAACGGGCGCGGCGCAGGTCGCGCGGAGCGGTATGCGCAGCCAGGGCAGGCTCGGCCAGCAGCACTGCATTCACACGGCCGGCAAGCGGGGCGTTCAGCCGCACACCACGCTCGGCACGTATCACCGCGCCCATGATCGCGTAGCGGCCCCAGCGCGCCTTGAGATGCTCATCGCGGGATAGCCGCCGCGCCAGCAGCTCGCATTCCGCCGGCGCCAGCTCGTCATCGAACATCGCGGACAGCTGACTATCGAGCTCCTCGTTCATCCCAGCTCCTCCGCGCGGCCGAGGCCGCCTTCGAACACCTCGCGCAGGCGACGGTCGATCGCTTCCCGAGCCCTGAAGATGCGCGAGCGTACCGTCCCCACGGGGCAATCCATGGCGGCGGCAATCTCCTCGTAGGAGAGGCCCTCGAGCTCGCGCAGCACGATGGCGGTACGCAGGTCCTCGGGCAGTGCGTCGATCGCGGCATTGACGGTCGAGCGTATCTCGTCCGTCAGCACCAGCCCCTCGGGGGTCTCGGAATCCTTCATGCGGCCTTGCATGTCGTAGGACTCTTCATTGTTGTGACGATCGAGGTCATATTCGACGGGGCTGCGGTCACGCGACACGACGGCATTCTTGGCGGTGTTGATGGCTATGCGATAGAGCCAGGTGTAGAAGGCGCTGTCACCCCGGAACTGCGGCAGCGCCCGATAGGCCTTGATGAAGGCCTCCTGGGCGATGTCCTCTGCCTCAGCCGGGTTGCGTACGTAACGCATGACCAGCTTGACGAGTTTGTGCTGGTACTTGAGCACCAGCGCATCGAATGCCCCCTTATCCCCGCGTTGCACGCGGCGTACCAGGCTCAGATCGCTTGCATCCGCGCTCATGCGCGCCCTCAATCCCGGACGGAGGGCCGCCGCGCTTCGACGAGAATAGACTGTGAGCTTCTGTGAAAGTTCAGCATGGCGGGGAGTACCGGGACCCTATCGGCAGAATACCGCCGGGCGGTCATCCAATCGACATAATGCACGCATCGTCCCGAGCGCCCGCGCCAGGCGCGGCTCGGCCGGAGTGTCATCCCCCAGGAGGTACCCCAGCAGCAGCGGGTCAGGCAGCTCGAGCAGCTCGGCGTATACCCGGCATTCCGCGAGGCTCGCCGCGGGCAATGCCCGCTGGGCGAAGCGCTCGAGCAGGACATCGAGCTCCCGGAAGCCCCGGCGACAGCGCCAGCGCAATCTCCCGGCCGCCTCCTCCTCGCGCTCCGCCCCCTGCGCCCCGGCAGGCAGGCCGCGGTGCGTCACGTGTTCACTCCTGCCGCCCGAGCAGCATTTTCTTGATTTCGGCGATGGCGCGGGCCGGGTTGAGGTCCTTGGGACACACGTCGGTGCAGTTCATGATGGTGTGGCAGCGATAAAGGCGGAAGGGGTCTTCGAGCTCATCGAGCCGCTCGCCGCTGGCTTCATCGCGGCTGTCGATGATCCAGCGGTACGCGGCGAGCAGTGCCGCCGGCCCGAGAAACCGCTCGCTGTTCCACCAGTAGCTCGGGCAGGCGGTCGAGCAGCAGGCACACAGGATACACGCCGCCGGCCGGTCGATCTTGTCCTGATCCTCCTTGGATTGCAGGCGCTCACGGTCGGGAGGCGGCGGTGTACGGCTCTGCAGCCAGGGCTTTACCGCGGCGTACTGGGCGTAGAAGTTGGTCAGGTCCGGAACCAGGTCCTTCACCACCGGCATGTGCGGCAACGGGTAGATGCGTATGCCCGCACCGAGGTCCTGCATGGAGGTCGTGCACGCGAGGCGGTTCACGCCGTTGACGTTCATGGCGCACGAGCCGCAGATTCCTTCACGGCAGGAGCGGCGGAAGGTCAGCGTGGAATCGAGCGTACTTTTTATCTGGATGAGCGCGTCGAGCACCATCGGGCCGGTGGCCTTCACTTCGAGCACGAAGGTGTCGATGCGCGGGTTCTCGGTGCTGTCCGGATTGAAACGGTAGATACGGAAGGTGCGCACCTCGCGCGCGCCCGGCGGTGCCGGATGGCTGATGCCGGGCACCGGGCGCGAGTTGGCGGGCAGGCGGAATTCGGCCATCGCGATTCCTTCAGTAGGTGCGCGCCCGCGGCGGAATCGGCTCGACGTCGCGGGTCATGGTGTTGAGGTGCACCGGGCGGTAGGCGAAGCGCGCGCGCCCTGGTCCATCCACCCACACCAGCGTGTGCTTCAGCCAGTTGAGGTCGTCGCGCTGCGGGAAGTCCTCGCGCGCATGCGCGCCGCGGCTCTCGGTGCGGTTCGCGGCCGAGTGAATCGTGGCGGTCGCCTGCAGCAGCAGGTTCTCGAGCTCGAGGGTCTCGATCAGGTCGCTGTTCCAGATGAGCGAGCGGTCGCTCACCCGCACATCGGCGAAGGAACCGAAGGTGGCGCCGATGCGCTCGATTCCCTGGGCAAGCGTCTCGGCGCTGCGGAACACGGCGGCATCCATCTGCATGGTCTTCTGCATCTCGAGGCGGATCGCCGCGGTGCCGCGGCTGCCATTGGCATTGCGCAGCCGCTCGAGCCGTGCGCGCGCGCCGTCACCGGCGTCCGCCGCGAGCGGCCTGTGGAGACTCCCGGCCTCGATCAGCTCGGTGCAGCGCCGCGCCGCCTCGCGTCCGAATACCACCAGGTCGAGCAGCGAGTTCGACCCCAGGCGGTTGGCGCCGTGCACCGATACACAGGCCGCCTCGCCGACCGCCATGAGCCCGGGGACCACGCTCTCGGGATCGCCGTCCTTCGGACCGACCACCTCGCCGTGGTAATTGCAGGGGATCCCGCCCATGTTGTAGTGCACCGTCGGCAGCACCGGGATGGGCTCGCGCGTCACGTCGACGCCGGCGAAGATGCGCGCCGTCTCGGCGATGCCCGGCAGGCGCTCGTGGATCACCGCGGCACCGAGATGTTCCAGGTGCAGGTCGATGTGGTCGTGCTCGGCACCGACGCCGCGGCCCTCGCGGATCTCGAGCGTCATCGCGCGACTCACCACATCGCGCGAGGCGAGATCCTTGGCATTGGGCGCGTAGCGCTCCATGAAGCGCTCGCCCCGCGAGTTGGTGAGATAGCCGCCCTCGCCGCGCGCTCCCTCGGTGATCAGGTTGCCGGCGCCGTAGATACCGGTGGGGTGGAACTGCACGAACTCCATGTCCTGCAGCGGCAGCCCGGCGCGCAGCACCATGGCGTTGCCATCGCCGGTGCAGGAGTGCGCCGAGGTGCAGGAGAAATAGGTGCGGCCGTAGCCGCCCGTCGCGAGGATGGTCATGTGCGCGCGGAAGCGATGCAGGGTGCCTGCGGCGAGATCGAGCGCCACCGCGCCGCGGCACACGCCCTCCTCCATGATCAGATCGATGGCGAAGTACTCGACGAAGAACGTGGCCGCGTGGCGGATGGACTGCTGGTACAGCGTGTGCAGCATGGCATGGCCGGTGCGGTCTGCCGCGGCGCAGGTGCGCTGCGCAATGCCCTTGCCGAAATGCGTGGTCATGCCGCCGAACGGCCGCTGGTAGATGAGCCCGGCCTCGGTGCGCGAGAAAGGCACGCCGTAATGCTCGAGCTCGATGACCGCCGCGGGCGCCTCCTTGCACATCAGCTCGATGGCGTCCTGATCGCCGAGCCAGTCCGAGCCCTTCACGGTGTCGTACATGTGCCAGCGCCAGTCATCCTCGCCCATGTTGCCGAGCGCCGCGGAGATACCGCCCTGGGCCGCCACCGTGTGACTGCGGGTCGGAAAGAGCTTGGTGATGCAGGCGGTCGACAGGCCGCTCTCGGCGAGACCGAGCGTCGCGCGCAGGCCGGCACCACCCGCCCCGATCACGATGACATCGTAGGTATGGTCGATGAACTTGCCCGCGGCGCTCATGCGGCCGTCCCGAACGCCACCCTGAGCACCGCGAACACGCCGGCGGTCGCGACCAGCACGTGCAGGAAGCCGAGCAGCACCAGGGTGAGGGTGCGCGCACCCGCATCGTGCACGTAGTCCTCCACCACCACACGCAGCCCGAGCTGCGAGTGCCAGGCCGACACGAGTACCAGCAGGATGAGGAGCAGCGCCGTCCAGCTCTGGCTCATCCAGGCGCTGAGCGTGGCGTACCCGAGCGAGGGCAGCGTGAGCAGCGAGACCACGAACCACACGGTGAGCGGCACCAGGGCGAGCGAGGTGAGCCGCTGTTCCCACCAGTGGCGCACGCCGCCGCGCGCGGCGCCCTGGCCGAGCACTCTGCCGAGGGGGCTGCGCAGGCTCATGAGCCGTGTGTGCCGAGCGCGCGGTACAGGATGAGCAGCATGAGCAGGATGCTCACCCCGACGACCAGCCACGCGCTTCGCTGCGACTGTGCGCGCTCGAGCCCGTGCCCGGTGTCCCAGACCAGGTGCCGCAGCCCCGCGACCAGGTGGTAGCAGAAGGCGATGACGAGCGCGGCGTAGATCAACCTGGCGGGCGGTGCCGCAAGCACCCGCAGGGCGCGGGCATAGCTCTGCGGGCCGCCCGCCAGCGCCATCAGCCAGTACACGAGCAGCAGCAGCCCCGCGGACAATGCAACACCGGTGAAGCGATTGGTGATAGAGGTCGCGAGGGTGTACCGGGACATTCTGTACACCGACAGGTGCGGCGAGAGCGGTCGCGTCGGCATAGACGGTGGCTAGAAGTCGATGCAGCGGCCGTGCTTTTCCCAGTCCCCGAAGCGCGTCGGCTCGGGCCCGGCGCGCCCGCCGAGCTCGCGCGGGCGCCCGCTGGCGCGGTCCGCGGCGGGCGGCGCCGCAGCACCAGCGTCCGTCTTCGCGGCCCCGGCCGCCGGAGGCGGCGCGGGAGACGGTGAGCTCTCGTGCGCGGGCATCGACATACCCGACAAGTCTGCCAGAATCCGGCGCATGCAGCCACGCACGCTCATCCGCTAACCAACGGCGCAACTGCATGTACGGCGAGCTGAGCACGGTAGCACTCGACACGTACGGTGTGCTGCGTGCGCGCGGTCAGGACATCGTGTCGTTCCTGCAGGGACAACTGTCGAACGACATCGCTCGTCTCGCTCCGGAGCGCTCGCTGCTTGCCGGCTATCACAACCCGCAGGGACGCGTGATCGCGCTGCTGCGCGTGCTGCAGCTCGCAGCGGATGATCTGCTGTGCGTGCTGCCGCGCGAGCTCATCGGGCCGGTGAGCGCGCGGCTGTCGAAATTCATCCTGCGCGCGAAAGCGAAGCTCGCCGATGAGTCGCAGCTGTGGCGCGTCGGCGGACTGCTGCCGCTCACGCAGCAAGCCGGCGCTGCCGCGGCGGCGCGCCCCGCCGCGCTGCCCGCCGCCGCGAACGCCGCGGCCCGCATCGCGCAGGCCTTGGTGGTGCGCCTCAGCGGCGAGCCGGCGCGCTGGCTGCTCGTGAGCCCGGCAGCGGCTGCAGCGCTCCCCGGGTATCACGCGGCGCCGGAGCCGTTGCTGTGGCAGCGCCTGGCGATCGCCGCCGGCGAGCCCCAGGTCTACACGGCGACCTCCGAGGAGTTCGTCGCGCAGATGATCAACCTCGATTGCCTCGGCGCCATCGACTTCGACAAGGGTTGCTACACCGGCCAGGAAGTGATCGCGCGCGCCCATTACCGCGGGCGCGTCAAGCGGCGCATGCAGCGCTTCGTGACGAGCGCGCCACGTCATTTGAAGCCGGGCGATGCCGGCGAGCTGCAGGATGGCCGCGCCTTCAGGGTCGTCGACGCCGTGGCGCTCGCCGATGGCCGCTGCGAATTCCTGGCCGTCGCGCCACTCGAGCCGGGTGAGACGGAAGCGGCGGTTGCGGCCGGGTCGTCCCGCGCCGCAGCAGCGCGCCTCGATGTGCAGGCGCTCACCCTGCCCTACCCGCTGCCGGGCAGCGGCTGAGATCGGCCGTCGACTGGCAGCTCAGCGCACTGCGGGTATCGTCTCGCCGAGGGGGGCGGGCCTGGCCGAGCGATAGGCAAAGCGCGTCTTCAGCGACAGCATCGGCAGCTCGAGGTACCTGCGACTGAGCATCGCCACGGCGAGCGTCGCCATGCCCACGACGCAGGCTCGCAGCACGATGCACCCGACCGGCCCCAGCGCCTGGAGGTCTGACATTCCCAACCGCGGGAGTACTGCCACGTACAGGTCGATCAGTGCCAGATGCACCAGGTAGATGCAGAAGCTGAGCTCCGCGATGAAGCCGGCGGCGCGGCAGCGCAGCGGCCAGGTCGCGCGCGCGCCGCGATACGTCAGCGCCAGCACGATCAAAGCGCCGAACAGCAACTGCGCCTGCGAATAGCGCAGCGCCAGCGCCGCGGTCGTCTGGCGACCCATTACCCCGTAGCGCCACCCGAGTGCCGTGATGAGGATGTCCACTGCCAACATCGATGCGGCGAGTTTCCAGGCGGCCGTTTTCGAGAATCCGCGAGCTCTGAAAGCAATGGCGATCACCGCGCCGAGCGCCAGCCCGTCGCAACGGAAGAAGGAGTACTGGTAGATCTGCGTCTCGGGTTCCATGCCGAGAAGCGCGCCCATCCCTCTGAGTACGGGACTTGCGATGATCACCGCGATACTGATCGCCAGCAGCATCCGCCTCCCGCAGACGAACACGAGAATCGGCCACAGCAGATAGAAGTGCTCTTCGACCGCCAGCGACCAGAATACGCCCGGTCCGTGCGGTTGCCGCACGCCGAAGGCGGAGGAGAAGTTGGCGAGAAACAGCGACGCCAGTGAGAAGTAATCGCCCGCCCCGCGATAGCAGAGCGCCATCACGGCGATGCAGGCGAAGTACAGCGGCAGGATGCGCAACGCGCGCCGGGCGTAGAAGCTCTGGAAGAAGCCGGGAGACTCCTTCGAGTCGAGCAGGATGCCAGTGATGAGCAGTCCCGAAAGCACGAAGAAAAGATCAACACCGAGCCAACCGTGCGAGATGAACTGGAACAGCAACCCGGGCATCCAGCTCAGCGCGTCGGCCGGCAGCTTGCTCGCGAAACAGATATGCAGGATGAAGACCATCGACACCGCAATGGCTCTGAAGCCATCGAGCTCCGCCACGCGGGTGCTGGATGAGAGCCGCAGGACGGGCGCAGAGGCGAGTCCCGATGGATTCACTGCGGCCGATCGCTCGGAATCGATCCGCTGCACGAGGCCCCCGATGCTTATGCTTGTTCGTGGGTGCTGGGGGCGACTTTACGGCTAAGTCCTCGCTTACTCAAGGACAAGTCCAGGCCCAGGTCCGGAGGCGTCGGTGGATTTGACAGATGTACCGCCAGCGCCGTGGGACGCGGCAGCGGCGGTACGACGGGCAGCGCCCCGGCGCTACGACTCCGGGCGCAGGTGCGGGAACAGGATGACGTCGCGGATCGAGGGCGAGTCGGTGAAGAACATCACCAGCCGATCGATGCCCACCCCGAGTCCCGCCGCAGGCGGCATGCCGTACTCGAGCGCGCGCACGTAGTCAGCATCGAAGAACATCGCCTCCTCATCGCCGCGCTCCTTGCGCGCGGCCTGCAGGCGAAAGCGCGCGGACTGATCCTCGGGGTCGTTGAGCTCGGAGAAGCCGTTGGCAATCTCGCGGCCGGCGAGGAAGAACTCGAAGCGATCGGCGATGAAAGGGTCGGCGTCGTTCGGCCTCGACAGCGGCGAGACTTCCACCGGGTAGCCGTAGACGAAGGTCGGATCGAGCAACGCCGGTTCCGCAGTTTTCTCGAACAGTGCGATCTGCAGC
>JAFAKO010000120.1 GCA_019235245.1 Gammaproteobacteria bacterium | reverse complement strand
GCGGCAATGCTCGGAGTTCGCCTGCGCGAACATCATCAGCTCGACATCGGTCGGGTCGCGCCGCAACCGGGCGAAGCTCTCCAGCAGGTAATCCATCTCATCGGCCAAGAGCGCGAGGCCTAACAGCTGGTCGGCCTCCTGCAGCGCCGCCCGCCCGCGCCGCAGCGGTACCCGCGCCGCGGGACGCGGTTGCGGATGCTCGAACAGACGCCCCGCCTGCGACGCATCGAGCAGCACCTCTTCGGTCATCCGGTCGAACAGTACCGCGGCGACCCGCTGCAGCCGCTCGGCGCCGAGCGGCGCGGCGCAGACCAGCCGATAGGCGATGCCGCGCTCGATGCGCCGCACGGCGGCGAGTCCGCACACCTGCGCGATGTCGGTCGCCTTGCTCGACCAGGGCGAGATGGTGCCCGCGCGCGGCACGACCAGAAGCAGCTCGCCCGCCTCTGCGGGAGCGAGCGGCAGCGTCGGACCGTAGCTGAGCAGCTGCGCGAGGATCGCCTGCTCCTGCGCGGCGAGCGGCACGGACAGGTGCACGAAGTGCACGAAGCGGGCCGCGAGCGCGCGCACCGACGGCTCGAGCGGCCGCAGCCGTGCGAGGAGCTTTTCGATCCGGAATGCCGAAAGTGCGGCGGGCCCTGCCAGCTGCAGCATGGATCAGCTGCGCCTCATTTCTTCTCACCGGGCGGGCTCGAGTACATCGGCATGGGGAACTGCGCGACGTTGGCGGCGCTGCCGCCCTCCAACACGGTGATCTTCGCCGTGCCGTGCTTCTTTACCTCGTCGATGCGCAGGATCGAGTGCATCGGCAGGAAGGTCCGCTTGACACCGGAGAATTCGCTCTTGATGCGCTCCTCGGAGGGATCGAGGACCACCGAGGAGCGTTCCCCGAACATAAGCTCCTCGACCTCTATGAACCCGAAAAGTTCGCCGTGGCTCACCCGCCGGGCATAGACCTCGTAAATCTTGCCCTGATTGACGAACACGATGCGGAAAATGTGACTGGTTGCCATGGCTCGGACGAGGGTCGCTGCTAGTTTTGACACTGGCATTATATGTCCGGGCGGCACTGCCCGGGTCGTTGCTGCGCCTCGCGGAAAGGCTTACCACCTCTCGCACAAGGGATCGCTCATTTGAGTCGGGGAACCATGCTCAGGCTGCGGGTCGTCAGCGAACAGCGGCGGTCGCTCGCTGAGCGCAGCAGCGCGATGTTCTCGGTGGAGGGCGGCACCATCGGCCGCTCCGCCGACAACGACTGGGTGCTCCCGGATCCTCAGCGCTACGTCTCTGCGCATCACGCGCGCGTGCAGTTCCGCGAGGGCCATTTCTACCTGCAGGACGTGAGCACCAACGGGGTGTACGTCAATGACGATATGGAGCCGCTGGCGAAGCGCGGCTCCGCCGGCTACCGGCTCGCCAACGGCGATGTCCTGCGCATGGGCGACTACCACATCCTCGCCGCGCTCGAGGGGTCGGGTGCGGCGGAACGCACGGGCGCCGCCGCGGTACCTACGAGCATCCATGCATTGCGTGCGCTCGGCCGTCCCGCCGACCGCGACATCGGTGCCAAACTGAACGTCGAGGAGCTGCTGGTACCGGTCATCGACATGGAAGCGCTGCCGGTGAGCGCCTACGGCCAGAGCGTCGACTCCGATCGCGTGCAGGCCCTGGCACGCGCGCCGCGCACTGCGGTCGCGGTCCCGGACGAATTGCTGCCCGAGCCGCCCGCGCCACCTGCCCTCGGCGCATCGCTGGCGCGGCTCGCCGAGGCGGTGGCCCGCGAGCCCAAGGCGACCGGCCCGTTCATGGCGCTCGATGACGTGCACAGCGGGCTGGACGCGTTCTGCCGCGGCGCCGGCATCGAGCCGGAACGGCTGCCCGCCGAAGCGCAGGGCCGGCTGCTGCACCTCGCCGGGCGGCTGTTTCGCGAGGCGCTGGTGGGCTTCAAGGAGCTCGAGCGCACGCGCGCCGACACGCGCAACCGCTACCGCATCGAGTCACCACCCACCGAGCAGGATGACCCGCGCCCCTCGCTCGCCGACTCCATGGTCGAGGACCTCGCCGTGCAGCTCTTTCTGCGGCACGAGGGTCGCCGGCTCGACTCGGTGCAGTGGCTGCGCGATACGGTCGCCGCGGCCCGCCTGCACGAGAGCGCGATGGCGCAGGCGTTGCGCGCCGCGTTCATCGAGTTCCTCGACCGGCTCGATCCGGCGGAGCTCGAAGCGCGCTTCGAGCGCGCCGCGCGGCGCGGCAAGGCGCGCTCGGCCGACAAGGCGCAGTACTGGGACCTGTTCACGAGCTTCTACCGCAATCTCATCGAGATGCCCGCAGATCATCTGCCGCACACCTTCGTGGAGGCTTTTGCCGCAACCTACCGCGAAGCGGTGAAACCCAAGCCGCCGGAGAGCACATAACAACGCTCGCAGCCGCGCGCGCGGACCTGTCGACTTTTTGCGTCATTGGGACAAACGCAGGCTGTAGCGGTAGCCTCGGCGTCGTGAGCTACAGAAGTTGGCGGAGAGGGTGGGATTCGAACCCACGTGCCGGTTTTACCCGACCATCCGATTTCGAGTCGGCGCCGTTATGACCGCTTCGGTACCTCTCCGGCGGTCCCGCGGCTTCTGCGGGGCGGGTATTCTAGCGGAAAGCCTCCGGATCG
>JAFAKO010000373.1 GCA_019235245.1 Gammaproteobacteria bacterium | reverse complement strand
GATGTTCTGCAGCAGCATCGTCTTGCCGGCTTTGGGCGGAGAGACGATGAGGCCGCGCTGCCCCTTGCCGATGGGGGCGACCAGGTCGATGGTGCGCGCGGTCAGGTCCTCGGTGGAGCCGTTGCCGCGTTCGAGTTTCAGGCGCTTGGTCGGGTGGAACGGCGTCAGGTTCTCGAACAGCACCTTGTTGCGCGAGCTGTCCGGGGAGTCGAAGTTGATCTCGCCGACCTTCAGCAGCGCGAAGTAGCGCTCGCCGTCCTTGGGCGGCCGGATCAGTCCGGAGATGGTGTCGCCGGTGCGCAGATTGAAGCGCCGGATCTGGCTCGGGCTCACGTAGATATCGTCGGGACCGGCCAGGTAGGAGCCATCGGCCGAGCGCAGGAAGCCGAAGCCGTCCTGCAGGATCTCGAGCACGCCGTCGCCGTAGATGTTCTCGCCGTTGCGCGCGTGTGCCTTGAGGATCGAGAAGATGATGTCCTGCTTGCGCGAGCGGGCGAGGTTCTCGAGCCCCATGGACTCGGCCAGCTTCACCAGCTCGTGAATAGGCTTGGACTTCAGCTCCGTGAGATTCATGGAGCTGCGCGACTGCGTCAGCTCGGCGGGACTGATGATCTCCGAGTCGTCGGCGTCGAACACCTCCGGCTCGTGCATCATCTCATCGGGACGGCCACCGCCGTTGCCGCGGTTGCCGTCACGGTTGCCGTGGCGCGGGCCCTTGTTGGGCCGGTTGCGGCCCTGATTACCGAGGTAGCCTCTCACAGGTTGCTGTCCAGAAATGCTGAAAGTTGGGATTTGGAGACCGCACCGACCTTCTGCGCCTCGACCGTGCCGTTCTTGAACAGAATCAGCGTCGGGATGCCGCGGATGCCGAATTTGGGGGGGGTCTGGGGATTCTCGTCGATGTTGATCTTGGCGACCTTGATCCGGCCCTGGTACTCGCTGGCGATCTCATCGAGGATCGGAGCGATCATCTTGCAGGGACCGCACCACTCCGCCCAGAAATCCAGCAGCACAGGCTGGTCGGACTTCAGGACGTCCTGTGCGAATGTCGCGTCCGTGGTATGCACGATGTGCGGGCTACTCACGCGGTTCAACCTCCGTCAGATGCAGAGCGTGAAAAAATCCCTTGGAAATGCCAGTGAATCCGTCGCGGGGGTCGGCCAGGAAGGGGCACAAAAGCGATGCCAGAGACTCCCGGTAAACGGTTACACTAATAACTCGTGACTGAGTATGTGTCCAAAAGGAACTAAGGGTAGGTTACGGCAGGTGCGGACCTGCCGGCCCGCTGTCTTCACCCACTTTGTAGCGCTTCCGGACCCGTTTTTCAAGTGTGGAAGCACAAATTTGCCCTAACCAATCACGCTAACTGATGACCGAATCACGCTCCGATTCAATTACCTTCGCCGCCCTCGGCCTTAAGCCTGAGGTGATGCAGGGCGTACGCGAGGCCGGCTTCGTCACCTGCACTCCGATCCAGGCACAGACGTTGCCGATCGCGCTCGCCGGGCGCGATGTTGCCGGACAGGCGCAGACCGGTACCGGCAAGACTGCGGCGTTCCTCATCGCGTTGTATCAGGCATTGCTCGCGCGGCCCGCGGCGGCGAGCCGCGCCGGCACCTCGGTGCGCGCGTTGATCGTGGCGCCGACGCGCGAGCTCGCGGTGCAGATCCATCGCGACGCGCTGGTCCTCGGCGCGCACACCGGGCTCAGGCACGTGGTGGTGTTCGGCGGCATCGATTACGAGAAGCAGCGCGAGCAGCTCGCCGCCGGCTGCGAGGTGCTGATCGGCACACCCGGCCGCCTGATCGATTATTTCAAGCAGCATGTGTTCGATCTCCGGGCGGCGCAGGTGGTGGTGCTCGATGAGGCGGACCGGATGTTCGACCTCGGCTTCATCGCCGACATCCGCTACATCCTGCGCCGGCTTCCCCCTCCGGGACGGCGCCAGTCGATGCTGTTCTCGGCGACGCTCTCCCACCGCGTGCTCGAGCTCGCTTACGAGCACATGAACAACCCGGAGCTGGTGCGCATCGAGCCCGACAAGATGACGGTCGACCGCGTACGCCAGCTCATGTATTACCCCTCGATGGAGGAGAAGGTGCCGCTGCTCATCGGGCTGCTGCACCAGAGCGAGGCGGTACGCACCATGGTGTTCGTCAACACCAAGCGCATGGCCGAGCGGCTCGAGGCGATCCTCAGGGCGAACGGCTTCGAGGCCCAGGCGCTCTCGGGAGATGTCCCGCAGAACAAGCGCCTGCGCTTCCTGCGGGATTTCCACGAGGGCAAGCTCGCGGTACTGATCGCCACCGACGTCGCCTCGCGCGGGCTGCACATCCCGGACGTGAGCCACGTGTTCAACTTCGATTTGCCGCAGGATGCGCCCGACTATGTGCACCGCATCGGCCGCACCGCGCGCGCCGGCGCCGAAGGGGACGCCATCAGCTTCGCGTGCGAGGATACCGCCGTATCGCTGCCCGACATCGAGAGTTATATCGGGCACAAGATCCCCTACGCTCCGATCGCACCCGAGCTGCTGGCGACCGGGATCGTCAGCGCACCGCATGCCCACCGGCCGCACCCCGGCCCGGGCCGGCGGCCCGGGGGCGGCGGCCGCCGGGGTCAGCGCGGCTCGCGCCCGGAGGGCTCGCGCGCGCGCCGCGGCCGCGGACGCTGAGGGCCACCCCGCCCGCGAGATCCATGGCACTCGAGGCGCGGCTCGGCTAAGCTTTCATACCCTGGCGCTCCCCGCCACAAGCCCCTCCGGGGCACGCCTCCGAAATGGCGGAAATCGAAGACAATGTCGATCGTGAGCTGTTCCGCAACGTGGAGAAGCTGCGGCAGCTGCGTATCGAACACCGGGATCTCGATGAGGTCATCGGCCGTCTGTCGCTCGATCTGCACGTCGATCAGCTGCAACTCAAGCGCCTGAAGAAGCGCAAGCTCATGCTCAAGGATCAGATCGCCCGCCTCGAGAGCCAGTTGATTCCGGACCTGAACGCCTGATGAACAGCGCCGACAGCGCCGTCCGGGGCGCGCTGCTGCAGCTCAATTCGCCGCAGGTGCTGGCCGCGCTCCTCGCGTGCCTGGTCGCGGCCGGGGTGGCGGTGCTGGTCGCACGGCTGCTCGATAAGCGGCGCGTGCGCAGCACGCAGGAGCTGCCACTCAACGCGCACAGCCTCGACCATGCCCTCGATGCGCTGGTGATGGTCGCGCCGATTCTCGCCGCGCTGGCGACGCTGTTCGCCGCGCGCGTCGTGCTCGGTGCAGTCGGTATCCCCACCGACGCCCTCGACGCGGCGGCCCGCATCGTGACGGCGCTGCTGCTGGTGCGGCTCGGGGTGTTCGTGCTGGGCCTGCTGCTCGGCCCGGCCTCGTGGGTGCGCGCGCGCGGCACGCGCATCACGGTGATCCTGTGGATCATCACGGCGGTGGCGCTGCTCGGCTGGCTCGATGCGGTCGAGGCGGGACTCAACCGCATCAGCCTGGTCCCGGGAAGATTCAGCCTGTGGGCGCTGCTGAAGGGACTGGTGGTGGTCACGGCGTTCGTCGTCGTGGCGAGCCTGGTCGCGCGCGCCATCGAGCGGCACGTGATGCGACTCGATCAGCTCGCCGTCTCGACCCGCGTCGGTGTCTCCAAGTTCACCTACTTCCTGCTGGTCGGCCTCGGCGTGCTGCTCGGCGTCAATGCCGCGGGCGTGGATGTGACCACCCTGAACGTGCTCACCGGCGCGATCGGCCTGGGGCTCGGCTTCGGACTGCAGGCGGTCGCCAGCAATTTCGTGAGCGGCTTCGTGCTGCTGATCGACAAGTCGATCAAGCCCGGCGATGTCATCAGTTTCACCACTCACAGCGGCGCGAGCACCGGCAACTTCGGCTGGGTGCAGGAGCTGCGCGGGCGCTACGTGGTGGTCCGCGATCGCGACGGCGTGGACACTCTCGTGCCCAATCAGAACCTCATCACCAGCTCCTTCATCAACTGGAGCTATTCCGATCAGCGCGTGCGTCTGAAGCTGCCGGTGAAGGTGAGCTACGAGGACGATCCCGAGTTGGCGCTCAAGCTGCTCGTGGAGGCGACCGAGGACCATCCGCGCATCCTGCGCGATCCTCCGCCGGTCTCGCGGCTCATCAGCTTCGAGGACAACGGCATGCAGCTCGAGATCCGTTTCTGGATCGCCGATCCGGTGAACGGCGTCAACAACGTGCGCTCGGACGTGAACCGTGCCATCTGGCGCATCTTTCGTGCCCACGGGGTGAAGATCCCGGTGCCGCAGCAGGAGACGCGCCTGCTGGCGTCGCGCGCCGCACGTGCCGACCCGGGTACGGCGGCGGGCGGAGCGGGCGCAGGAGTGGACCAGGCAGCCGACTGAAGCATGCCGCTGCCGATCGCCGCAGGACTCGAGATCCCGGACCAGGAGCTGTCGGTGTCATTCATGCGCGCCTCGGGTCCCGGCGGACAAAACGTGAACAAGGTGGCGACCGCAGTCGAGCTGCGCTACCACCTCGAGCACACCCGCGTGCTGAGCGAGCCGGTGAAGCGGCGCCTGCGGGCGCTCAGTGGCCGGCGGCTCACCGCCGAGGGCACGATCGTCATCGTCGCCCGCAACCACCGCACCCAGGAGCGCAACCGCCGCGAGGCCGAGGCGCGGCTGACCGAGCTCATTCGCCGGGCGCTCATCGCACCGAAGGTGCGCAAGGCGACTCGGCCCACGCGCGCCTCCACCGAACGCCGTCTCGAGCACAAGGCACGGCAGCACCGCACCAAGCGACTGCGGCGCACGCCACGCTGGGACGAATGACTTTCCCTCGAGCTCCTGGTGATCGCGCTCATCCTCTTGTGCGCTGCACCGATGGCACGGCTTCGGCTGCCGGCCTTAGCGGCAACTTGACCACAGCCGGCGGTGCCGGCACCTGTCCCAAAGGGCAGTTATTGCGCGCGGCTGGGGGCGGCAGAATACCGCTACAAAACATAACAAGCCGGGACGGTGTCGCATGGCTACAGAAGGTCCGGTACTCAAGGCCGCCCGGAGTTTTTCGGGCTGGTTGATCGTCGCTGCCATCCTGTTCATCGTGCTCGGTGTATTCGCGATCATCGAGCCGGCGGTGGCGGGGCTGGGTGTCGCATTGCTGGTGGGCTGGCTGCTTATTTTCGGCGGCGTCAGTCACCTCATATCGGCGTTCGAGGGCGGGGGCGCGCGACGCGTGCTTTTCCAGATCCTGGCGGGAATCGTGTTCCTGCTGGGGGGCTACTACCTGCTGACGCACCCGCTCCTGGCGCTCGGGACGCTCACGCTGCTGCTCGCTGCGGTGATCCTGGTGGCGGGAGTGTGCGAGCTCGTCACGTACTTCCGTCTCAAGGACGAGCAGGCCTCGGGGTGGATGCTGCTGAACGGTGTCGTGGCGTTGCTGCTGGGCGGGATGATCTGGCTGCAATGGCCATCGAGCTCGATCTGGGCCATCGGCACCCTCGTCGGGGTGAATCTCCTGCTCACCGGCATCACCCGCCTCATGGTCGGCCTCACCGGACGAAGGCTCATCAGGCGCGCCGCGCTGTAGGCCGCTGCAGCGGCGGCCCGGTCCCGCCCGCGTCGCACGCCCACCAACCCCCGGCTTGCGCGACGGGCGGGACCGGGGGGCTCAGGCGTCAAACGCGAGTGGCCCGCCGACTGCCGAGCGGGTGGATCAGCCATGCTGCAAGCGCCGGCAACAACACGATCGCGGCCAGCATGTTCACGAGGAACATGAAGGTCAGCATGATGCCGATGTCGGCCTGGAACTTCAGCGGCGAGAACACCCAGGTGGCCACGCCGATCGCGAGGGTGATGCCGGTGAAAATGATGCTGGCGCCGGTTACCCGCAGCGTGCGCTCGTAGCAGATGCGCACCGGCAGCCCCTGGTGCAGGAACTCCTGCATGCGGCTGAACAGGTAGATGCCGTAGTCGACGCCGATGCCGGCGCCGAGGGCGACCATGGGGAGTGTCGACACCTTGAGCCCGATGCCAACCAGCGCCATCACGGCATAAACCAGCACCGACACCAGGGCCAGAGGCAGGACCACGAGCACCGTGCCGACCACCGACTGGAAGGTGAAGAGGCACATGACGATCACGGCGGCAAACACGCCGGCGAGTATCAGCAGCTCTTTCGCCTCGACGGTCTCGTTGGTGGCCGCCATCACGCCGACGTTGCCGGCCGCGAGGCGCAGCTGCGCCTCGCCCCCGGGGTTGGCGCTGCGCCACTGCTTGACCTGCGTCACCGCGCGCTCGATGGTGCCGGCACGGTGATCGGTGAGGAACATCAGTACCGGCACCACGTCGCAGTTCTCGTTCAGCAGCCCGGTGCTGGTCTCGATGTAGCGGGTCGACTGCGTGAGCTGGGTCTGCTCACGCGGGATGCTGCGCCACTTGAGGCTCCCCTCGTTCCAGCCGGCAATCGCCACTCTGGCGATGAAGGGCAGCGTGATTACCTCCTGCACGCCCACGACGTTGCGCATGTGCCAGCCGAAGCGATCCATCCAGCTCATCAGGTCGTGACTCACGCACACCGGCTGGCGGGAATCCACGATCGCCGTCAGCACGTCGACGCCGA
>JAFAKO010000244.1 GCA_019235245.1 Gammaproteobacteria bacterium | reverse complement strand
TGTCGCGCGTCCAGTCGCTCACCTCGAGCACCGCGGGCAGCTGCGCCCGCAGCCGCGCGGCGACCTCCGGGGCGGCGAGCACGTCCCGGACCTGCACCCGCAGCCCCTCGCTCACCGTACCGGGCGGCCCGAGCGCGCGCACGTCGGCGAGATTCGCGAACAGCAGCGTCGCATCGTGATCCTGCAGTCCCGCCTCGAACACGCCCGCCACCTGCAGCTCGCGCAGCTTCGGAGCAGGAGTGCCGGAGCTGTCCACCGTGGGCACGAGCAGCGTGAGGCTGTCTGCCGGTGACAGGCCGAGCCGCTCGGCGATCACCTCCCCGACGATCACGCGGGCCGAGCGTGGGGTGAGATCCTCGAGCCGTCCCTGCGCGATCGAGTGCGCGAGCTCACCGGCCGCGGCGGGCGCGGCCGGGTCGATGCCCCGCAACAGTACGGGCAGCATCTGGGCGCCGTGCACCGCGAGCGCCTGCACCTCGGCGTAAGGCGCGGCATCCGTGACACCGGGGGTCGCACGCACCAGCGCCGCAACCCGCGGCCAGTCGGGCTCGGCGAGGGAATTCCCGCCCGCAGCCCCGGCTGCACGGCCGCCGGCCGCGGTGACGCGCACCGGCGCGCTGAGCGACAGCAGCCGGTCACGCAGCTCGCTCTCGAAGCCGTTCATCACCGACAGGATGACGATCAATGCCGCCACCCCGACGCACACCCCGATGAGCGAGGCCCAGGTGATGAAGGACACGAAGAACCGCGTCGAGCGGGCGCGTACGTAGCGCAGGCCCACGTAGATCGGCAGCGGGTGGAACATCGTCGCGATTTAACCACAGTTTCCGCGGTTATCAGACCTGCGTCACAAATCGGCGCGGTGCCGGCCGCACGGTCTTTGACAGATTTCCTGCGGTGTTATAGTCGCAGCGAGCTTCAGGGAGTGTCGCATGCAGACCCGCATTCTCGCCGCACTGCTGTGTGGCTGTACGCTCGCGACCGCGGCCGTTGCCGAGACCATCGTGGTGAACGATGAGGTGCAGGTGCGTGACTCGCAGCTCCAGCGTCCCAAGCGCGGCCTCTCGATGGACGAGGTCGAGAAGGCCTTCGGCGCCCCCACGACCCGCCACGCCACCGTCGGTGGCGCACCGCACCAGCCGCCGATAACGCGCTGGGACTACAGCGGCTTCTCGGTGTTCTTCGAGCGCGACCGCGTCATCGATTCGGTGGTCGTCGGTGACTCGATGGTTGCCGCGAGCGCCACCGCGGGCACCTGAGGCCGCCCTACCCGAGCGTCCTTCCGCCCCTCCTCCTCGGGCCCGCCACCGCGGCGCGGCCTGCTGGCGTGCTGTTGCCCATGCAAACCAAAAACTTTCATAGGGTTGTGCTAGGCTCACGCTCAAGAAAAACCCTCCCGGGGATTCAGTGCCATCGGATGAAGGCTTGCGGGCGCACATCGAAGCGCTCGTGCGTGCCGGCGCGGTTCGCCGGAAAACTGCCGCCGCCCAGCTCGAAGCGGAGATCCGCCGGCGCGAGGAGATCCTGCGACAGACCTTCCGCCGCTACGTCTCCCCAAAGGTAGCCGACAAGATCCTCGAGGACGCGCAGCTGCGCGATACCCTGCTGTCGACCGCGGATGCGCGCGCGCACGTCGTGGTGCTGTTCGCCGACCTGCGCGGCTTCACCAGCCTCTCGGAGCAGCTCGAGCCGCCGCGCGTCGTGCCGCTGCTCAATGAGTACTTCTCGCTGCTCACCGAGATCACCTTCCGCCACGACGGCACGGTGTTTCACATGGCCGGCGACTGCCTCATGCTCGGCTTCGGTGTGCCGCTCGAGCAGCCCGACAGCCCGCAGCGCGCGCTGCGCGCCGCCGGCGAGATGCTCGAAGGGTTCGCCGAGCTCGCCCGCTCCTGGAAAGAGCACTACCACGTGGATGCGGGCCTCGGCATCGGCATCAACGAAGGCGACGTGGTGGCCGGCAACGTCGGCTCCTCCGCCTACATGTGCTACACCATCATCGGCGACACCGTGAACATCGCCGCACGGCTGTGTCAGCGGGCACGCGCGGGGGAGATCCTGTTCTCGAGCGCGCTCAAGCATTCCCTCGATGCTCACGGCGTCGACGTCGGCGCGACCGCGCTGCCCCCGCTGCAGCTGCGGGGCCGCTCGCATCCGATCGACATCTTCTGCCTGCCGCGGCTGACGCGCATGCAGATCACCCCACCGGGGCCGGTCCCGGCCTGAGGGACGGCGGCGCCGCGCGTGCCGGGCGCCGCTGCGGATTGCCGCAGCACCGTTAGGTAAGCTCGTCCCATGTCCGCCCTGCTCCATCCGCCGACGCCCGGGAGCGCCGCGCCGCGCCTGCGCTGGCATCAGCTCTATGGCAGCGCCGCCGCGTTGGCGCTCGCCGAGGCGGCGCGCAGCGACCCGCGGCTCTACGTCCTCATCGCCGATGGCGCGCGCGAGCTCGAGCGCCTGTCCGCGGAGCTGCGCTTCTTCACCTCGGGCGCGTTGCCGCTGCTGCGTCTCCCCGACTGGGAGGTGCTGCCGTACGACCTGTTCTCGCCGCATCCGGACATCATCTCCGAGCGGCTGCAGACGCTGTACGAGCTCCCCGCTACCCGCAGCGGCTGCCTGATCGTCACGGCCGATACGCTGATGCAGCGGCTGCCACCGCGGCAGTACGTGCAGGGCCGTGCATTCGAGCTCGTCAAGGGCCAGTCGCTCGCCATCGAGCCCTTCAGGCAGCGGCTCGCGGAGGCCGGCTATGCGAGCGTGAGCCAGGTGGTGAGTCCGGGAGAGTTCGCGGTGCGCGGCTCGCTCCTCGATGTGTTCCCGATGGGTGCGGAGACTCCGCTGCGCATCGACCTGTTCGACGATGAGATCGAAGCCATCCGCCGCTTCGACCCGGACACGCAGCGCTCGCTCGACACCCTGCCGGCGGTGCGGTTGCTGCCCGCACGCGAGGTGCCGCTCGACCCGCAGGCGGTGAAGGATTTTCGCCGTCGCTACCGCACCCGCTTCGAGGGCGACCCGAACCGGGGCAGCGTCTACCGCGGGGTGAGCGAGGGGCTCGCGCCGGCGGGCGTCGAGTTCTACCAGCCGTTGTTCTTCGATTCGATGGCCAGCCTGTTCGACTACCTGCCGCCGGATGCAGTGGTCGTGCACGATGTCTCGCTTCCGGGCGCGCTGCTGCGCGCCTGGGAGGAAATTCTCGCGCGCTACGAGGAGCGGCGTCACGACCTGGAGCGGCCGCTGCTGAAGCCCGCGGAGCTGTTCCTCCAGCCGGCGCAGCTCGATGCGCAGTTCGCGGCGTTCGCCCGCATTACCCTCGATCCCTTCAAGGCGGACACGGAGCTGCAGGGCGCCGCACCCGGGGTGCGCAATTTTCCGACCGTGGCGCCGCGCGAGCTGCGCATCGATGTGCGCGCCGCCGAGCCGCTCGCGCCGCTCGACTCGTTCCTGCGGTCTTTCGAAGGTCGCGTGCTGATCGCAGCCGACTCTGCCGGGCGGCGCGAGGTGCTGCACGAGATGCTGCGCGCGCATCAGCACGAGGTGAGCGTCGTCGAGAGCTGGGACGCCTTCGCCGCCGGCCACGCCCCGCTCGCGCTCACCGTCGCCCCGGACCTCGGCGGCCTGACTCTCACCGCCCCGCCGGTGGCGGTGATTGCCGAAGCCCAGCTGTTCGGGCCGCGCGCTCCGGCGGAGCGGGCGCGCACCCGGCGCGTCTCGGACCCCGAGGCGATCCTGCGCGATCTGCAGGACCTCAACCCCGGCTCCCCGGTGGTGCACGAGGAGTACGGCGTCGGGCGCTATCTGGGACTGCAGCCGATGGAGGTCGCCGGCCAGCCCGGGGAGTTCCTGGTGCTCGAGTACCAGGACGGCGACCGCATCTACGTGCCGGTGCACGCGCTGCACCTCGTGAGCCGCTACACCGGTTCGGCTCCCGAGCACGCGCCGCTGCACAAGCTCGGCACGGACCAGTGGGCGCGGGCGCGCCGCCGGGC
>JAFAKO010000206.1 GCA_019235245.1 Gammaproteobacteria bacterium | reverse complement strand
CCCACACGCGCTCCATGCGCGCGTGCAGCGCCTGCACGCCGCGGACACGCAATTCATCGAGCGAGCGTCCGCGCATGCGCCTCACGGCCGACCTCAGGCCCTGCACCGTACTGCGCACGCTCAATCGACCCCGCGCCGCATCATTCTGAACATAATGTTGCAATCTCACAGCCCGCGGGCGGCTCGCAGCAACGCCCCAGGCCCCGTATCCAGCCGGCGACAGCTTGGAAACGCCGGATCTCTCGCGCAAGATCGGCACGCGCCGGGATTCAACCTCCGGCCCGCCAGCCAGCCTGTAATCCGCTCAACGCCCACGGAGACTGGAATGCCCCGTTCGACGCCAAGCACACAGTTCGCCGCTCGAGTCCTTTCACAGTCGCTCGCAGGCCTCACCCTGGCCTGCCTGGTCACCGGTGTCGCGGCAGCGGTGACCCAGCCGACAGCGCCGAAGACTTTCGATAGCAGCTATGCGGCCCCGGCAGGGACGACCCTCACGGTTGCGGCAGGTGGCGATCTGCAGGGCGCTCTCGAGAAAGCACAGCCCGGAGACACCATCGTACTGCAGGCCGGTGCCACATTCACGGGACCGTTCACGCTGCCCAACAAGACGGGCGGCAGCGGCTGGATTTACGTGGTCTCCGGCAATCTGTCCAATCTGCCGGCGGCGGGCACACGCGTCAGCCCGGCGAATGCCGCCAACATGCCGAAGATCCTCGCCCCCAGCTTACAGAGTGCGCTCAGCACGGTTGCCAACAGTCATTATTTTCGGTTCGTCGGCATCGAAATCGCACCCGCCGCAAATGCAACGCGCACCTACCAGCTGGTGGCGATCGGCAACAGCGATACTTCCGCCACGACCCTGCCGGATCACATAATTTTCGATCGTTGCTACGTGCACGGCATACCCGGAGGCACCCACCGGCGCGGCATCGAGATGGATGGCGCCTATGTCGCCGTGGTGGATTCGTACATCAGCGACTTTCAGGAGGCCGGTGCCGACAGCCAGGGTCTCTGGGCTTACAACACCACCGGTCCGCTGCGCATCGTCGACAACTACATCGAGGCCGCCGGTGAGAACGTGATGTTCGGCGGCGCGGACTCGCGCGACGCCTCACTGGTGCCGGCAGACATCGAGGTCCTGAACAACTACATCTTCAAACCGCTGTCGCTCATCGGCAGCGGCTTCACCACCAAGAATCTCCTCGAGATCAAATCCGCGCAGCGCATCCTGGTGAGCGGCAACGTCTTCCAGAACAGCCCGGCCGCCGGACAGGGCGGCACCGCAGTGGTGATCACACCACGGAACCAGAACGGCACCGCACCCTGGTCGGTCGACACGGACATCACCATCACCGGCAATACGCTCAACAACATCGGCGGTGGGTTCGGCATCCTCGGTACCGATACCATTCACCCCAGCCAGCTGACCTCGCGGCTGTTGATCCGCGACAACGTTCTGATCATCACTGGACTCAACGGTGCCCAGTCGCGCGCTTTCGAGGTGTACAACGGCGGCACCTCTTACACCATCGATCACAACACGATCGTCTGGGCGACGCCCACCGCCGGCAACCTGGCCGTGGTGGAAACGGCGCGCGCGAAGGTCACCGACTTCGCCTTCACCAACAATCTCGCCACCGCGAGGCTCTACGGCTTCGGCTCGCCGGAGGGCGAAGGCACCGTGACGCTCAACGCGAATTTCACCAACTGGACGTTCGCCAAGAACGTCGTCGTTGCCGCGCCAGCGGGCAAGTACCCCGCCGGGAATTTCTTTCCGGGCGCGGTCACGGACCTGCGCATGATGAACTTCACGGCCGCCAACTATGCGCTCGCCGCGAACAGCCCTTACAAGGGCGCGGGCACCGACGGCAGGGATATCGGTGCAGATCTCGCAAACGCTCCGTCGACCGCGGGGCTTGCGCCTAACCCACCGGCGAACGTCATCGTGAAATAGCCGCCGGGTCAGCCGTCAGGCGCTGATCAGGAACCCCCCGTCGATGGCTTCCCATTCGCCCACGCGACTGTACGAGTGGACGCCTTTGAGACCCGACATCCACCCGGGGTCGACGCGGCAGATGGGGCGCTCGCGGTAGCCGCCGCCGCCGAGCGAGACAATCTCGTTCAGATTCAGGGCGTAGCCGTAGGAAACACTGCAATCCTGGCTGGGGCGGATCAGCCGGCCGGCGCCGTCGAAGACCGCCCCGGCGCCGCGGGCGATGCGCACATCGCTCGCGACGATGCCGCCGGGCTGAAAATGCCACGGACCGGTGAGACGGTCGGCGCGCAGCAGCCAGGTGATCGCGTTGTTGCCCGGCACCACCTGCGGCGAGGTGATCATCCACCAGCACCCGGCCGCCTGAAATATGGAGGAATCCACGCAGCGAAAGTCGAGCAGCCGCTTCTCGAACACCCACTCGTCGGGAAAGCGCGTCGCACGGTACAGGTCCACGCCGCCGCCCTGCGCGCTCTCGGGCAGCATGAAGATTGCCCCAGCGGCGGCGATGATCTGCGGAAATGACAGGTGGTGAGGCTGCTGCAGCACCGCTCGCAACTCGATGAGATGGCCCTCCTCCGTGAGACGCCCGCAACAGATGTGCCCGACGCGGCTGGGGTCGATCATCTCTTCGAAGAACAGCCACGCCTCGCCGTCGTGCTCGAAGATAGTCGGGTCGGCCCAGTGACGGTCGGGCGGGGACTCGATCCAGCGGAACGACTGCAGTGCCGCGCGCGAGGCGTCCTCGTAGAGCGGCCGGCGTGTGCGACGCAGCGCGATCTGCCAGTGGAGCGGTCGGTCGACGCGCCGGAACAGCGGAAAGGCGCGGCTGCCGAGCTCGCCCACCATCCACCGGCCGAACTGCGCCACCGTTGGTGTGCGCCCCGCGGCGGCGGATCCCGCGTGAGCGTGCAGCTCGGGATGCGGCAGATGCGGCGCCGGTGCCTGCCGCAGCGTCCAGAGACTTTGGATCACGAAATGACGTGAGCCCCAGACCGGTGCAAACCGGTTGGCCTGGCGCGATGGAAACGGGACCGTCCTGAACAGGGTGCGCATGAGCGTGACGTCGTCGTCGGCATGCGCCCCGAGGCGTACCAGCTCGATGCCGGTGAGGGGTGCGCCGTCGATGATCTCGCGCAGGAACCCCGAGCCGAGCGGGTAGAGACGCCGATCGCCGAAGTGATAGCGCCATACGCCATGGCGGGCGGCCGTCGGCGACAGCTGCCGCGCAGGGCGGCCGCCAAAGTCGAGGATCACATCGAGCGGGCTCTGCACGGGCGAGTCGACTTCCTGGTCGCCGCCGCTCACCGCGCCAGCCGGCGGCCACGCCAGCTGCGGAACACCGGCGAGGAGGTCGTCGCAGTCCACCAGCTCGAGCGGATCAGGGTGGAGCTGGTAGCGTGACTCGACCAGCGAGGCGTAAGCCCGCAGAGCCACCCCATCGCGAGTCGGGCCGCCCGCTGCGGCCGCAGCGTTCACGGCGACGAATGCGATATCCACGTAGTCGGCGCGACACAGGTCCTCGATGACGCCGCGCGCGTAGGCCGGAATGCCTTCGGCGTCGACGAGCAACGCAACCCGCAGCCGCGGGCGCGAGCCGGGGTCGTGCAGGAACAGGTTCGAGACCCGCGGAGGTGCGCTCTTCGATACCCGCGCCTGCCGACCGGGCCGGGCACGCGTCTCGGTCGCGCTGAAGGGCGGCACGAGCGGCGGACGCCCGAGGCGGCCGTCCGCAAAGGCCGCCAGCCAGTAGTTCAGCACCATTAGCCGCCAGAGCAGAACACTGTGATCGCGTCGACCGATCGAATGCTCGCCAATCAGCCGCTCCACCGCGCGTCCATCGAGGTATTGCTCCAGTGCCGTCGAGGGGTGGCGCAGGGCCTGGATGCGATGGCGGAGCGATCCGCGGAACCACTGCGCAAGCGGCACGGCGAAACCACGCTTGGGAGCGCTCAGAACGAAGTCCGGGACGATCCCGTTGATCGCGCGCCGGTACAGGCGCTTGCTTTCCGCGGGAGTCACGCGCAGCTCACCGGGGATGCGCAGGGCAAAATCGACGAGATCGAAATCGAGCAATGGCACCCGGGCCTCGAGCGAAACCGCCATGCTGGTGCGGTCGACCTTGGTGAGAATGTCGCCGGCCAGATAGGTCTCGAAGTCGAGCCGCATCATCAGCGCCGCGAAGTCTGCGGATTCATCGGCGGAGGTGAAGCGGTACAGCTGCTCGTCGATGGTGCGACGGGCCGCGGGGTGCCAGGCCGAAGCGATGCCGCCCTCGTCCACCCGCACCGGTTGCACCACGCTCGATGCGTAGCGCCCGAGCCGCGAGCGACCCAGATCGACCAGGCGGTTTCGTCCGGGAAAAGCGTGCGGCAGCATCAGCCCCAAAGCACCGATGAAGCGCGAGCCGGCGCCGCGGGCTCCGCCGCCGCGGCGCAGCGTCTCACCGTAGCGGGTGTAGCCGCCGAAGAGCTCATCGCCGCCATCCCCGGACAGGGCCACGGTCACCGACTGCCGGGCCAGCTGCGCCACGAGGAATGTTGGAATGGCGGAGGAGTCGGCGAAGGGCTCATCGAACATCGCCGCGACGCTCTCGAAGATCTGCTCCACATCGGGGCGCACCACCAGCTCGGTGTGCTCCGTCCCCAGCTGGGCGGCGACCGCCCGCGCCGCCTGCGACTCATCGTATTCGGCCTCGGCGAAGCCGATGGAGAAGGTCTTGACCCGGCCTGCGGCGTGGCGGCACATCATGGCCACCACCATCGAGGAATCGGTACCTCCGGAGAGGAAGGCGCCGAGCGGCACCTCGGACTCGAGGTGCGAGGTGACCGCGGCCTCGAGCCTGCGGCGCAGCTCTTCGACGATCTGCGTTTCATCGCAGAGGGAGGCGTCGGTAAGCGGCGGCCGCCAGTAGCGCTGGACGTGCACGTCGCGTCCGGGACTCCAGATCAGGAAGTGTCCGGCCGGCAGCTTGGCAACGCCTTCGAAGATGCTGTTGGGGTCGGGCACGTAGCCGAACGCCAGATACTCCATCACCGCGCCCGGAGCCACGCGCAGCATCGAGCGATCGAAGGCGTACAGCGAGCGCAGCTCGGAGCACCACACGATGCCCTCACCGCGGAGCGCGTAGCTGAGTGGCTTCATCCCGGTCCGGTCGCGGGCGAGCAGCAGCCGCTGGCGTCGGGAATCCCAGATCGAGAAGGCGAACATCCCGTGCAGGCGCCGCACCATCTCCGGGCCGTGCGCCTCGTACAGATGAACGAGCACCTCAGTGTCGCTGCGCGTCGTGAACTGATGCCCGGCGGCCAGCAGCTCGCGGCGCAGCTCATGGTGATTGTAGATTTCACCGTTGAAGACGACGGTGACCGTCCCATCCTCGTTGCTGATCGGCTGAGCGCCGCCGGCCACGTCGATGATGCTGAGCCGCCGCATCCCCATCGCCACCTCGTCACGGACGAAGTAGCCGTCCGAGTCGGGGCCGCGATGGCGGATGGCATCACACATCGCGCGCAGCCGCGCGGGTGCCTCCTCTGCCGGCAGTCCGATGCCTGCAAATCCCGCGATGCCACACATGTCAGCGATTCCGCAGGGCGCGTCGCCCACTGCGCCCGATCCGTTCGGGCGCCGCTCGCGCCGCGGAGCGAGCGCGCGGCGTCTGCCGGCCCTGGAGCGCGTGGCCGGCGACCGTGTCATTCCCCAGCACCCTGGCGGCCGCCCACAGCGTTCCGAGGAGCAGGTAAAGCAGCGTGATGGCGAAGTAGCTGGCGAAAAACGCCGCGACCAGACAGCCGACGATAGCCCGCTGCAGCCAGAGGATCTGGATCACCCCGACATCGGCCTCGAGGACCCGCCAACGCCGTCTCACCTCTGCCAGAACCGACCACACGAGCCCCAGCCACAGCAGCAGACCCGGAAAGCCCATTTCGGCGGCCAGCAGGACGTAGGTGTTGTGTGCATCGCGCTTGCCGAGGCTGGGAGAGTAGATCGCGTTGGCCTCGTTGTAGCAGCCGATCCCCACGCCGAGCAGAGGATGATCCTCGACTATGTGCCAGGCATTCTTGAGAATCTCGAACCTTTGCTGCGCCGATCCGTATTTGTCCGCCTCGCCGATCGTCTCGGAGCTCGTGACCTTGGTGATGTCCTCGAACCGATGCCAGGCAGTCGCCGGCACCAGCACCGCTGCGAGCACCACGACGACCAGCACCGGCCCGGCGACGGTCGGGCGCTTTCTTACCCTCGAGAGGATCGTCGGTCCGAAGCCGACCAGCAGACCCAGGAACGTGCCGCGCGATTGCGTCAACAGGATGATCAGCACCGTCATGGGAACGAAGGCGATCGCCGCCTGTCGCACCCGACGATTCTGCGTCTTAACCGTCGCGATCGAGAGCGCCAGTCCCAGCACCAGCAGCGTGATCGCGGCGAGGTCGTTCGGGTTGGAGTAGATGCCGTTCCAGATGGTGCGACCGAAATACAGGTTGCCGGTGATGTAATTCAGGATCGCGCCGCGCCCCGGGTAGACGGCGAAAGCCACGAGGAACAGCAGGATGTAAGAGCGCAGCTGCTGCGGCGTGCGCAGCACATTCATCACCACGAAGAAGATCACCAGCGCCTTCAACAGCTCGATGAGCGCGGGCCACGCGAGCTCGGGAGCGATCGCCGTGAAACTCGTCACCAGGCCCCAGAGCATCAGCGCGGTCGCCCAGCGCATCGGGGTGGGAAAGCCGACTTCCTGTGGTCGCAGCACGAGCCCGAGCAGCGCAAGGTAGATTCCGACCTCGGTGAACAGGCTGGGAAAGCGCGCGGTGACGAGAAAGAAAGTGAAGATGAACAGCCCGATAAGCGACAGGGCCGCGCCGGTGGCCTTCGCCGGCACACGGCGGCGGATGCGCCGTGTCACTGCCTGGCCGTTCACCGCGCTCATGTGAGGAGTGCGTCCTGGTGGGGTGCCGGGCGCGCCAGCATCTGGTACAGGGACTCGAGCTGCGCGATCACCACGTTTCGATGGTACTTCATGCGCGCGCGGGCGATGCCCGCTTCGCTCAGCCGGCTGCGCAGCTGCGCATCCTGGCGCAGCTCCGCGAGGCCCGCTGCCAGCGCCGCGGCTGCATCGACCGGAACGAGCAGACCCGTCTGCCGGTCGACGATGATCTCCGGCACTCCGCCGACAGGGGTCGCGATCACCGGGCACCCGGCCGCCAGCGCCTCGAGCACGGAATTGGGCGAGCCCTCGCTGCGCGAGCACAGCACGCTGGCATCGAAGAACTGATGCAGGTTGCCGGCCTCGAGCAGCTCGCCGGTGAAGTGCACGCGCGATTCGATCTGCAGATTTCGCGCCAGATCCCCGAGGGCGGCACGCTCGGGCCCCGCGCCGATCAGCACCGCATGCACCTCGGTCGGCAGCTGTGCCAGCGCGCGCAGCAAGGTGGCGTGATTCTTCACCGGCGCGAGACGGGCTACGCTGCCAACGACGAACGCCTCCGGCGGAACGCCCCAGCCGCGCCGGCGCGCGCTGCGCTGCTCCACGCCGACGCGTTCGAAGGCGCGCTCGTCGAGGAAGTTGGGCAATTCGAGGATCCGCACCGCAGGGACCCCTTCCTGGTCCGCCAGCAACCGCGCGGCGAGCGTGCTGTTGCTGATGACGCGGTGCGCGAAGCGATAGCTCCAGCGATTCAGCCGCAGCAGGCCTGGCCGCGGCGCGGCATCCAGCCAGCGCCGACTGGCGATCACGCAGCAACCGGCGAGTCGCGCCCACGGCGCCGCGAAGATGTTGGTATAGAGATCGTGCGTATGCACGACCTGGATGCGCCGGCGGCGCAGAGCGCGCCGGAAGCTGAGCCCCTGCAGCGCCGTGCGCGGCATATAAAGCCTGCCGATCGGTAAGTGCACCAGCTCGACCCCGAGCGCGCGGTAACGCTCGAGCAACGGACCGCTGCGATGCAGGTGAAATACCGTCACCTGGAAACGCCGCCGGTCGAGGGCCTCGAGGGTGCGCACGGCGTTGAGCTCGGTCCCGCCGATGTCGAGCGTATCGATGCAGTAGCCGATGCGGATCGCGTGCTCGTACATGGCCGCTCAATCCGGAGAGAGTGGCGCATCATAGGTCACCTTCTTCCAGGTGCCTTGTGCGCGTCCGCACAGCCACACCCACCAGGCGAGCCAGGCGGCCGCATTGAGCACCACGAAGGAAGCCGCCGCTGCCGCGAGCCGCGATCGGGCGGGGAGCGCCCCGGCCAGTGCCAGCAGTGCGGCGCCGTAGAACAGCAGCTGCGCACCGAGTGCGGCCCGGTAGAACCAGCCATCCAGCAGAGCGCTCGATATGAGCACCGCGATCAGGGCCCACGGCACCAGCAGGCGCAGCAGCTTGTGCGAGATGAACTGCACCCAGATGGGGTTGCGCCACGGCAGCAGCGACTGCGGCAGGCGCGCTGCCAGCTGCAGATTGCCGGTCAGCGTCCGCACCTTGCGCCGGAATTCATGCGCCGGTTCGCCGGGCAGCCGGTCGTAAGCCAGTGCGCGCTCGTCATAGACCACGCGCCGCCCCTGCATGACGACCAATAAGGGCCAGTACAGATCATCGAGCAGCACGCCGCGGGGAATCGGCCGGAACAGCTCGCGCCGCACGGCGCATATCGAGCCGGACACCCCCACGGTGGAATGCAGCCGCCCTTCGTTGCGGCGCAGCCATTTCTCGTAGCGCCAATAGAGCCCGACACCGGCGAGCACTCCCGCAGGAGCCTCGAGCACGAGGGCCCCGCTCACCGCGCCGATTTCCGGACGAGCGAAATTCTCCAGCAGCCGTTGCAGCGCGTCCGCTGCCCAACGCTGGCGGGCGTCCGCAAACACTACGATCTCTCCCTGTGCGGCCGCGCACGCCCGGGACAGCGCCTGCGCCTTGCCCTGGTTGTCGGGCAGCTCGATCACGCGCACCAGCGGACTCGGATGGGAGCGGGCGAGCGCGGCCGTGCCATCGGCGCATCCATCGGCGACGACGATCAGCTCCGCCGCTCCCGGGACCGTGGCAAGCAACTCCACCAACTCGTCCAGGCGCGCGCGGATGCGGGCGGCTTCATCGTGCACCGCGAGGACGATGCTGAGCCGCCGCGCCGGCGGGTGCGCGGCGAGTCCCGGAGCGGTGTGCTCGGACCGCAGGCTCGCCAGCAGCCACACGAGCAACGGATAAATGAGGTAGACATACACGACGGTAGCCACGCCGAGCCAGAACAGTCCTTTGAACACAAACCCAGGGTGCATGTTGTTTGCAGCTTATCTCAGAGCCAACGCTGCTTGCGATGCGCAAGCGGCGCCCGCAGCGCAACCCGCACGGCACGGCCTGGGCGGCTTGCGGGCCAGTCTCCTTTAGGAGACATAACGCGCTGCCTTGCGACTGGCGCCAGAGGCGCGGCAGTTTCGGTGCCGTACAATGGGCAGGCAGCGAAAAACGGAAGCACGGACCGGCGCACATGAAGATAGCGGTGTTTGGGTTGGGCTATGTTGGCGTAGTCTCGGCCGCCTGCCTCGCCAGGGATGGGCACAATGTCATCGGTATCGACCCCAATACCGTCAAGGTCGATTTCCTGCGGCAGGCCAAGAGCCCGATCGTGGAGCCGGGACTCGAGCAGCTGATCGGCGCGGCGGTCGCGGCCGGCCGCTTCGTTGCCAGCTCGGACTATGCAGCAGCGGTCGCACAGAGCGAGATCCTGCTGGTGTGCGTGGGCACGCCGGGCCAGGCGAACGGCAGCCTCGACCTCACCTACGTGCGCCGCGTGGTGCAGCAGATCGGTGAGCAGCTCGCCACCAGCGACGGCTACCGTGTCGTGGTCATCCGCAGCACGCTGCTGCCCGGGTCGATGCAGAGCGTAGTCATCCCGCTCCTCGAGGAGTTCTCGCGGGGCAAGGCCGGCCGGGACTTCGGCGTCTGCATCAATCCCGAATTCCTGCGCGAGGGGACGGCGATCTACGACTACGATCATCCGCCCAAAACCGTCATCGGTGCCTCCGACGAGCGCGCCGCGGCCCTGGTGCGCGGGCTGTACGCCGCCCTGAGTGCGCCACTCATCACGACCGACCTGCGCACCGCGGAGATGGTGAAGTACGTAGACAACTCCTGGCATGCGCTCAAGGTCGCTTTCGCGAACGAGGTCGGCCGGCTCAGCAAGGCCATGGGCGTCGATGGCCGGCACGTCATGCGGCTGTTCTGCACGGACACCAAGCTCAACGTCTCGAGCGCCTACCTGCGTCCCGGCTTCGCATTCGGGGGCTCCTGCCTCCCGAAGGACGTCCGCGCTCTCACCTACCAGGGGCGCCTGCTGGATGTGGACACGCCGGTCCTCGGATCGATCCTCGCGAGTAACCAGCTGCACATCGCACATGCCCTGTCGATGATCCACGCCAGCGGCCGGCGCCGCATCGGCTTGCTCGGCCTGAGTTTCAAGGAAGGCACCGATGACCTGCGCGAGAGCCCGATCGTGACACTCGCCGAGCAGCTGATCGGCAAAGGCTACGAGCTGCTCGTTTATGACCAGAACGTCAGACTGGCGAGTCTGCTCGGCGCGAACCGCGAGTACATTCTCAACCACATTCCCCACATCGGGCGGCTGATGGTGGACAGTGCTGCAGAACTGCTCGAGCACGCCGAGGTCATCGTCGTGGCTTCGGCGAGCGCCGAATTCGCCGAGCTGCTGCGCCAGCTCCCTCCCGGGAAGCAGCTCATCGACCTGGTGGATGTGTGGCGAGTTGCCGCGCCGGAAGCGCCGCCACCCGAGCACTACCAGGGTATAGCCTGGTAACAGGCGCGGCTGCGATCGCGGCGTCGACGCCTCACGCCACCCGCTGCAGGGCTCGTTCGTATACGCGCACGAAATCACCGAACGTCACCGGTGACTCGACGAACTGGCCCGAGGCGAATGGATCGATGCCGAGCTCGTCCTCGAGACGCGCGACCAGTATGGCAAGGCCCAGGGAGTCCAGGCCCGACTCGAGCAGCCGGACCTCGTCCGTGAGCGGCTCGAGCGTCCTGCCGTGCTCGGTCGCGACGTGCTGCAGTTCCCCTGCGATGATCGA
>JAFAKO010000358.1 GCA_019235245.1 Gammaproteobacteria bacterium | reverse complement strand
TGAGTCGGCGAGACCGGTGATGTGCAGCTTGACGGTCGCGTCGTTCGCCATCGTCTCTGCCGTGAAATCGAGCATCGGGTCGATCTTGCCGTGGAGTCCCGCGCCGCTGAAGCTGACCCGGCCGCTCGTGAAGGAGAGCTTGGTGCTTGCGAGCGCGAAGGTCCCGCGGACCATCTCGAAGCCGCCAGTTACGGTCGGCGCGCTGGTGGTGCCCGTGATGTGCAGGTTGCCACCGAGCTCGGCATTGAGCCCGCGGCCCTGGACCAGGATCTCCCGGGGTGCATGCAGGGTCAGGTCGAGACCGACGACGAGCGTCTGCGCGGCCGGCGGTGGCGGGGCCTGGCCCGGGCGCCGCACGTCCAGCACCGCCACCTGTGGGGGCAGCGCATTCGGGATGCCGATCACGGCGCGGTTCACGTTGATCGTGCCCCCAAGATCGATGCGCTCGGACAGGGTCCCGGCGACCTTGAGATCCGCGTCGAGGTTCGCGGTGAGAATGTCGCTCGTGATGGGCTGGGCCTTCCGGGCAGCCAGTTGCAGGGTGACCGGCAGCTTCGGCTGCAGGAGCCCGATCTGTCCGTTGGCCGTGACGGTGCCGGATCCGGCGCGCGCGCTGAGGGTGTCGAGGCTGAGCGTGCCGCCTTTTCCTGTGAGGTGGGCGCTGATGTTGGAGAGATGCACTCCGCGGACGTAATCCCGCAGGTCTCCGTTCGCGAGCTCAACCGTGCCCGCGAGATCGGGGGAGCGCGGCGCGCCGCGCACCGTGGCAGCGACCGTGAGCACGCCATTCAGGCGATCGCCGCGCGCCTCGAGTACCGGGTTCAGGATCCCGGCCTGGACCGTGCCGTTGATCTTGAGATCGAGCGCCTCTGCATCGAGCGGCACCGTTCCGCTGAGCGCGAGCTGCGAGTCCTTGCCGGCATCGAGCCGCGCATCGAGCTGCGCACTCTTTCCGTCGAGGCGGGCCGTGGCACGAACGTTCGCCGCCTGCACGTCCTGCGCGGCGCTCGCCCGCACGCCCGTGGCGTTGACGGTGACCACACCGGATGGGGATGCGGTCGTACCGCGCAGGCGTGCCTCCGCCTCGAAGTTGCCCTGTGCGAGGACGTGAGGCATGAATGCATCGATCAGGGCGGCATCGATCTGGTGCGCGGACGCCTGCAGGTCGAGCTCCGGGGACAGCCTTCCGGCCACCTCCAGCACCGCCTTCTGCAGCCCGAGCTGCAACCGGTCGACCGCGAGTCCATTGGCGAAATCCACTTTTGTGGGCGCCAGCAGTCGCAGCGTCTGGCCGTAGTACTGCGCCTGGGCCTCCTCGAGACGCAGCTCGTGGGGCGCGAGTGCGAGCCGGGCCTTGCTATCGAGCGATGCGGGCTTGCCGTTGAGGTTGGGAGAGCGCGCATGCACCTGGAGTGCGAGCGCATCGAAGGGTCCGGAGAGGGTCACGCTCCCTTCACCACGAACACCGGCGATGAGGATGTCTCGCGCATCGAGCTCGAGATGTGTGTGCGTGTGGCCCGCGGCGGGCCGCAACGTCAGCCTGCCGAGAATGCTGCCCTGGGCAGTAGTGCCGATGAGCGGCTGCAGGTCGGCGAGGCGCTCCACACCGAGGCCAAACCCGCCGTGCCCCGGCTCGAGATGGGCGCCGGTGGTCAGATCGCCATTCATATGGGCGCTCTTCCACTCTGCCCGGTGCACCACGAGGTGGAACGCATCGCTTGCGAGGCGTTCGAGCGAGGCGTCGAGGTGGAGCGGCGCACCGGCGAGCTGGCCCTGTGCCTCGAGCGTTGCGTTCGGTCGGGAAGGAATCCCCTGCGCCTTGAGGCTCGCCTCGATGGTGCCGACCGGAGTTTGCCGGACGGAGAGGCTCGAGGTCAGCTGCAGGTCGGTGGCCAGCGCGGACAGGGGCCCGGAGACATGGCCGGTCAGTTTCGCCGTTCCGTCAAGTGCCGGCGACAGCACCGCGAGGCGCTTGAGGTTCGCCTCGTAGCTCGCGCGCAGCGACCGGAGCTGCGACTCCCCGCCGGCGCTGCCGCGTTGCGCACTGCCGCTCGCGGAGACGGTCAGCGTCGATGCGCTGAGCGTCAGGCGCTCGAGATCGAGGCTTTGCGCGTTCAGTGCGCCCCGCAGCTGCACGTGTGACCTCCCCGCCAGCATCGAACCGAGCAGGGTGGCATCGCTTGCCAGCTCGAGATCGGCATCCATCGTCAGATGCGTGGTGCCGGCGCCGTTCTCGAGCGTCCCGTTGAGCTCGGTCGTCCCCTGCGCCTTCTCGCCGGCGAGCGCGGCGAAGGGAGCGACATCCGGGAGATGCAGCGCGAAGGTTGCGTGGAGCGTCTCTCCATTGACGATCTGCGAGTGGAGTGAGAGGAGCGAGTGGTCGGCCGTGACCTGCAGCGGCTGGGACGCATCATCCAGCCGCATCGTCGCCTGCACGCGAAGCGGTGAATCCGCGAGCAGTCGCGGCTTGGGTCCCGGGATCACGAGACCCTCCGCCACGAGGTCCGCCGCCAGCTGCGCGCCATCGGCTTTGAGGGCAGCCTTCAGTGTCGCAAGTCCGCTTCCGCCGGCCAGCTGCAGCCGATCGATCCGCAGTTGCGCGTCCGCGTGTGGCGCTGCGATGGCACCCTGCCAGCGGCCCTGGACGGCGACGCTGCCCCAGGAGAGATCCGCGCGTGGCGCCATCGCCCCTGAATCCAAGCGATAGCTGAGATCCGCCGCGCGGTGCTCGAGATCGACCGTGCCCTCGGCCGATGCGCGCAGCTCCCCGGCGCGGGCATTCAGCGCGAGATGCTCGGTGTTGCGCGGCCCGCTGAGATTTGCGGTGACGGAAAGGGCACCGAGTGCCGGCACGCGCAAAAGGTTGGCGAGCGTGCCACCTGCAGGCTCTTCCAGGTGCACGGTGGCATCCACGCGCTCGGCATCGCAGCGCAGGCTGATGTCGTAGTCTCCGGGGCTGTCGGTGCGATGCAGCCTCACGCTCGCGTTCGCATCCGAGAGCGATCGCAGGTGCGCCGTGCCCTGCGCGGTGAGGCTCGCGCGCACGCCTGCCAGCTCCGGGCCGAGCTCGAGCGACCCGATCGCGAGCTCCCCGACATCGATGCGCGGCAGGCTCGCGCTGCCGCTCTTTGCGGAGGGTTCGGTGACCGGCTGACGCTCCATCGCGAGCCGCGCCACGCGCAGCCGCTCGATATCGATGTGGCGAGCGAGGAGGGCGAGTGGCGACCAGTGGAGTGACACGCTCTGCGCGGTGAGCCACACGCCGCGCTCGTCAGCGAGCTGCAGCTGCGCGAGGTCGATGGCTGCAGGAAAAGAGCCTGCGAGGCCCGCGAGCCGCACGTGACCGCCCGAGAAACGCGCGACCGATCGCTCCATCAGTGCCCGTCCCGCGGCGGTATTCCCCGCGATCCACACCGCCAGGACCAGCAGCAGGCCGAGCGCGAAAATCGACGCGGCGATCCAGGCGCTGACGCGGAGTGCGCGACGCATCAGAACGCCTGCCCGAGGCCGATGTAGACCTCGAAACGGTCATCGTTCGGCCGACGGTAGGTGGGGACCGCGAGGTCGAAGCGCAGCACCCCGATCGGGGTGTAGTAACGCGGGCCGCCGCCGACGCCGACCGCCCAGCAGTCGGTGGTACTGCCTGCCGCAGTGCCTGCAGTCGTGGGCTCCCGGCAACGTCCGCCATGAAAGAGGCCCGACACGGGATCGAGCTTCTCACCCACGGCGCCCGCATCGACGAATAGCGCGGCACCGAAGCTCTCGCCGAAGCGTTGCCGGAACTCGAGGTTGATGGCCGTGAGCGCGGTGCCACCGACCGGGTTGCCGTCGGGAAACTCGGGTCCCACGGACTGGTAGCGGTAGCCGCGCACCGTGCCGCTGCCACCGGCATAGAAACGCTGATCGGGCGGCATGTCCGGAATGGTGACCGGGACGCTATCGATCGTGTGCACGGAGGAGGTGGCGCCGAGGGCGCTCGCGAAGAGCACCCGCGCGGCCAGCACGCTGCGGCCTCTCCCGGTGCGCAACAGCCCGTGCAGGTCGAGGTAATCCGCGATGCTCAACTGCGCGACGTTGAAGGTGCTGTCGGTCTCTCCGTGCGAGCGGGTCGGCGCGAGGGTGAGCGAGCCCCGCAGGCCGTGGATCGGGTCGTTGAGCGGAGAGGCCAGGTCGGTCGAGTCGTAGAGGAGGCCGAGCGGAAGCGCGTACAGGGTGTAGTCCTGCGTGAGGCCCTCCTGGGTGATGGTCTCGCGCACGGCGGAGACCCCGACGCTCGCCGTCCAGATGCTCGAGAGCTTGCGGCTGAGCGTCACTCCCGAGGTGACGGCCTTCTGCTGGTAGGCCTGCAGCGACTGCTTGATGGCACCGAGCGCGAACTGCAGCGACTGGTCGCGGTGCGCGAACTCCGGAATGATGTACTTGGCGCTCGTGTCGTAGCCGAGCCCGGTAGTCGCGGTGCCGCCGAGATTGATCGCCGTGGCGGATAGAATGAGCTGCTCGGCGTTGCCCCGCACGTTGCGATCGCTCCAGGTCACGCCAGCGCTGCCGCCCAGGTCACTCGAATAGGCGCCGCTGACGCTCACCGCGTGCCGCGGTCGCTCGGTCATCTCGAAGGTGATGGGGACGCGTCCCTCGGCGTCCGGAGCGTCGCCGAGCCGCACGTTGATCGAGGCGAA
>JAFAKO010000271.1 GCA_019235245.1 Gammaproteobacteria bacterium | reverse complement strand
GCTCATCACGGTTCCCGCGGCCGAGCCCGGCGCGGCCTCGCCGGCCAAGGAGGCGGGCACGCGGCCGCTCAGCACCTCGTGGATACCGTCGTGGCCGACGGTCACCTCGATCGGCTTGCCGCCGTCCTGCGCTCCGGCCGGCCGTGCGAGAAACCAGCCGCCATCCGGGCGGGCGCTCGCCGGCGCGCTCTGGTTGTCGATTCTCACCGCAACATCGCTCACGAGGAGCGCTGTTTGCCCGGTCGCGGGCCGCACCCGCAGCTCGAGTCCGCCCGCGGCGGGTGCCACATCGACGGCGAGCAACGCCGAGTGCCCGAGCGGCACGGGCGCCGGCGCCGCGGCGTGCGCCAGCGCGGCGCCAAGCACGCAGGCGAGCAGCGCGTAACGCCGGCAGGCACGAGCAGGGGAACGAGCGCGGGGCGGCATGGGACATTATAGTGCGGCTATCGAAGCGGGAGTGCTCCACCATGGACCGCGCCGTCGAGCCGAGCCTCACCAGCGCGCCGCGCTATCAAAGCGGTTTCGGCAATCACTTCGCCACCGAGGCGTTGCCGGGCGCGCTGCCCCAGGGCCGCAACTCCCCGCAGCGCCCGGCCTACGGCCTGTATGCGGAGCAGTTCTCGGGCACCGCCTTCACTGCGCCGCGCCACGCCAACCGGCGCACCTGGCTGTACCGCATTCGTCCCGCGGCCGTGCACGGCAGCTTCCAGCGCATCGACGACGGGCGGATCACGAGCGCTTTCAGCGAGTGCGATCCCTCGCCCGAGCAGCTGCGCTGGTCGCCACTGCCGCTGCCGCGCGCACCGACCGACTTCCTCGCCGGCCTCGCGACGCTCGGGGGCAACGGCTCGCCGGATGCGCACAGCGGTTGCGGCATCCACTGGTACGCAGCCAACCGCTCCATGCGCGACCGTTTCTTCTACGACGCCGACGGCGAGCTGCTCATCGTGCCGCAGCAGGGCGGTCTGCGGCTCGCGACCGAGCTCGGCGTGCTCGAGGTGCAGCCGCTGCAGGTGGCGGTGATCCCCCGCGGTCTGCGCTTGCGGGTGGAGCTCGCGGATGACACGGCCCGCGGCTACGTCTGCGAGAATTTCGGCGCGCCGCTGCGCCTGCCGGATCTCGGCCCGATCGGCTCGAACGGGCTCGCGAATCCCCGCGACTTCGAGACCCCGGTGGCGGGTTACGAAGACCGTGCCGGGGACTTCGAGCTGGTGGCCAAGTTCGGCGGCCACCTGTGGTCGGCGCGCATCGGTCATTCGCCGCTCGATGTCGTCGCCTGGCACGGCAACAACGCGCCCTATCGCTATGACCTGCGGCGATTCAACACCATCGGCTCGATCAGCTACGATCACCCCGACCCCTCGATCTTTCTGGTGCTGCAATCGATCAGCGATACCCCGGGTGCCGACGCGCTCGATTTCGTGATCTTTCCGCCGCGCTGGCTGGCGATGGAGAACACCTTCCGCCCGCCCTGGTTCCACCGCAACATCGCCAGTGAGTTCATGGGGCTCATCGAGGGCGTCTACGACGCCAAGGCCGAGGGCTTCGCGCCGGGCGGGGCGTCGCTCCACAACTGCATGAGCGGCCACGGGCCCGATGCCGCCACCTGGGAGAAGGCGAGCGGCGCGGACACCTCCAAACCCACGGCGATCACCGACACCATGGCCTTCATGTTCGAGACGCGCGCGATCATCAGGCCGACACGCTATGCGCTCGAGTCGCCGCTCCTGCAGCGCGACTACGCGCGCGTGTGGCAGGGACTGCGGCGCAACTTCACGCCGCCGGTGGCCACATCGGGCCGCAGCGCACCCGCATCTGCCCCTACCTCGCCCGCACGGGCCCGCGCCAAGCGGTCGCGCCGGTGATCCCGCTCAACGCGACCCACGACCCCGCGCTGCGCAGCTGGGTGGAGAGCGCCAACCTTCCCGGCCACGATTTCCCGCTGCAGAACCTGCCGTTCGGGGTCTTCCGGCGCGCCGGGAGTACCGAGCCGTTTCGCGGTGGTGTTGCCATCGGCGATTCAGTGCTCGACTTGGGCGCGCTGCAGCCGCTCGCGCCGTTCGGCGGGCGGGCGGCGGAGGCGCTCACGCTGTGCGCGCAGCCGGTGCTGAATGAGCTCATGGCGGCAGGCCCGGAGGCAAGTGGCTCCCTGCGTATGGCGCTCTCGGGGGCATTGCGCAGCGGCTCACCGCTCGAGGCGCGGCTGCGGCCGCTGCTGATTCCGCAGTCCGCGAGTGAGTACCGTGTCGCGGCGCGGGTCGGAGACTTCACCGATTTCTACGCCTCGATTCACCACGCGACGGCGGTGGGGCGACTCTTCCGGCCGGACAATCCGCTGCTGCCGAACTACAAGTGGGTACCGATCGCCTACCACGGGCGTGCCTCTTCGGTGCGTGTCTCGGGCGGCTCGTTTGCGCGCCCGCACGGCCAACTCATGCCCCCGGGCGCCGCGCGTCCCGAGCTCGCCGCGACGCGCCGTCTCGACTACGAGCTCGAGGTCGGCATGTTCATCGGCGCCTCCAACACCCTCGGTAGCCCGGTGCCACTCGCGGAAGCCGAGAGTCACATCTTCGGGCTGTGCCTGCTGAATGACTGGTCGGCGCGCGACGTGCAGGCGTGGGAGTACCAGCCGCTCGGGCCGTTCCTCGCGAAGAATTTCGCCACCACCGTGTCCCCCTGGGTCGTAACACTCGAGGCGCTTGCGCCCTTTCGCGTGCCCTGGACGCGGCCGGCGGGCGAGCCGCCGCCGCTCGCCTATCTCGACGATGCGGCACAGCGCCGTACCGGTGGCATCGACATCCGGCTCGAGGCCGCGCTCGACACCGTGCGCATGCGCGCGCAGGGGATTGCGGCGCAGCGGCTTTCGCAGAGCTCCTTCGGCGACTCCTGGTGGACCATCGCGCAGATGGTCACGCACCACACGGTGAATGGCTGCAACCTCGAGCCGGGTGACCTGCTCGGGAGCGGCACGCAGTCGGGCCCGGCACCATCGGCAGCCGGATCGCTCCTCGAGCTCACCGCCGGAGGGCGCGAGCCGCTCACGCTCGGCGATGGCGAGCGGCGCACCTTCCTCGAGGACGGCGACCGCGTCATCCTGCGCGGCTGGTGCGAGCGCCCTCCCTATGTGCGCATCGGCTTCGGCGAGGCCGCGGCCACCGTGCTGCCGGCGGTGCGGCCGTGAGCGCCGCTCCCTGGCCGCTGGCGGCGGAGCGCTCTCCGAGGAGCTATCGCTTCTATGATCTGATCCTCGGCGCGTACGTCTGCGTCGTGCTGTGCGCTAACCTGATCGGCGCCGCCAAGGTATCGACGGTGCAGGTGCCGGGCTGGGGGCCGGTGACCTTCATGGCCGGCGTCCTGTTCTTTCCCATCTCCTACTTTTTCGGCGACATCCTCACGGAAGTCTACGGCTATGCGCGCGACCGGCGCGTCGTGTGGAGCGGCTTCGCCGCGCTCACCTTCGCCTCGCTCATGTCGATGGTGATCGTGCGCCTGCCGCCGGCGGAGTTCTGGCGCACGCAGCAGCCGGCGGTCGAGGCGATGTTCGGCAACACGCCGCGCATCGCCTGCGGCTCGATCGTCGCGTTCTGGTGCGGCTCGTTCGTCAACAGCTACGTGCTCGCGAAAATGAAGCTGCTGACACGCGGGCGCTGGCTGTGGACGCGCACCATCGGCTCGACGCTCTGCGGCGAGCTGGTCGATTCGCTGCTGTTCTACGCCATTGCCTTTGCCGGGCGCTGGCCGACCGCGGCGCTGATCAGCGTGACGCTGACGCAGTACGTGCTCAAGTCGGGCTGGGAGGTGCTGGCGACGCCGGCCACGTACTGGATCGTCGGCTTCCTCAAGCGCGCCGAGCAGGAGGACTACTACGATCGCAACACGGACTTCACGCCCTTCTCGTTGCGCGCCTGACAAGAGGCGCGCCTCCACGGCAGCGGCAGGCCGCGGGCGGGAAAAAAGGCCGGGGCGCAGTTCGCAGCGCCCCCGCCTGTGGAGGAAGTCGGCTTACTGGCCGATCTGCTTGCTGACCTGGTTTTCCTGCTGGTTGAGCGCGCGCTGCTCGGCCTTGGTGATGTGGCCGTGATTGGTGCTTGCCATGGTGCGCTCTTCCTGACGGATGGCGTGATCCTCGGAGTGCAGTTTCTGCGCCTGCGCCTTGGTGATCTCGCCTTCCTTGCGCTCGGTGTTGATGCGCTTGTCCTGGTTCGCGAGCCGCGAGTTGACCTCGGTGCGGCGCGGATGGTCCTTCTGCCACTGCGTCTCATCGGCGAACGCGTTGCTGGCGAGGCCGGCGAGCGCCGCGATGGCAACCGCGGCAGTCACAGCGGTACGAATGGGCTTGAACATGGATGTCTCCTCCTGGAACGCTATGTTGAGTCATCGCTATTGAGCCGGAACTTCCGGCTGCTGGACGTTAACAACGTCGCAGGTTACGGCGTGCTGACCTTGGTGACGGAAAGTTAAGCAACGGCATGAGTGTGAATTACGTCACATTCGCCGCGTTGTTGTGTGCCAGCGCGCCGGCCGCGGGCCAGGAGATCCAACAGTCGCGCCAGGACGCGTGGTGGACCGGGCCGATGCTGGCGCCGAACGCCGCGACCCTGCCGCAGGGACACGCGCTCATCGAGCCGTATCTTTTCGACATCATCAGCAAGGGCAGCTTCGACTCGAGCGGCAACCGTCAGCCCACCGCGACGGCACACGAGCTGGGCTCACTCACCTACATGCTCTATGGGCTCACCAACGAGGTGACCGTCGGGCTCATTCCGCGCTTCCTCTACAGCCTGCCGGCCGATGCGCCGAGCAGCTCGGGTGTTGGAATCGGCGATCTCACGCTGCAACTCGGCTACGGGCTCGCGCACTATCACGATGGTGGCCACACGCCCGATATCTCACTCGTGCTGCAGGAGACCTTGCCGACCGGACCCTACGACCGCCTGAGCCGCGCGAGCGATGGCACCGGTGCCGGCGCGTGGACCACCTCGGTCAACCTCTACCTGCAGGATTATTTCTGGATGCCGAACGGCCGCATCCTGCGTGGCCGGCTCGATCTCACCTACGGCTTTTCCTCCTCGGTGAGCGTGCACGATGCGAGCGTGTACGGCACCGGCAACGGCTTCAGCGGCCACGCCTCACCGGGTGATTCCTTCACCGCTGATGCGGCCGCCGAGTACAGCGTGACGCGCTCCTGGGTGCTGGCGCTCGATGTGGTCTATCAGCACAACGACAGCACGCATCTCACCGGCACCGCGCCGGCGCCGCCCGGCACGGCCGGCGGCGGGCAGATCGATCAGCAGTCGGGCCCGTCCTGGTCGATCGCTTTTGCGCCGGCGATCGAATACAACTGGAACAGCCGCATCGGGGCGCTGCTCGGTGTGCGCATCATCGAGATCGGCCGGAACACCTCGGCCACCGTGACGCCCGCGATCGCCCTGAACATGGTCTTCTGAATGGCGCGTGAACGGCGCAGTCATGCGGGCACCTTATGACAATGGTCAACGATTGCCTCTATGACTGCGTTTTAATACCTGCGAGCTTGAACGGCGAAGGTGGCCGGGCGTCTAATCAATCGTCGGCACCCGCCCCGAAATCGAGCTCGGTACGAGGGGTGATGAGCTGTGAGCAAAGTGACGACCGGAATGACCACACGATATGTCATGCGAAGCGTGAGCCGTAGCGTCGGCGCGCTGCTGATCGCCGTGGCGATCGCGGCCACGCCGGCGCTTGCCTATGCCCAGCACGGCATGGGCGGCGGCGGACACGC
>JAFAKO010000250.1 GCA_019235245.1 Gammaproteobacteria bacterium | reverse complement strand
CAGCAACGAGATCCTGGAGGCGCTGCAGGAGCCGCTGCAGAGCATCGTGAGCGCCGTCAAGCAGGCCCTCGAGCAGACCCCGCCCGAGCTCGGCGCGGACGTCGCCGAGCGCGGCATCGTGCTCACCGGCGGCGGCGCGCTGCTGCGCGACATCGACAAGCTCCTCACCGAGGAGACCGGCCTCCCGGTCGTGGTGGCGGACGATCCCCTCACCTGCGTCGCACGTGGCGGCGGACGCATCCTCGAGCTGATGGACGAGCTGGGCCCGGGACACTTCGGGCTCGAGTAGCGCACAAGGAGTGCGCGGGTTCTCTTAAGTGGCAGCGTTCGGCACAGGAGCCGGCAAGCCGCTCTCGGGACGGGGCGGCTCGCCCGGCTTCCGCTTCACACTGTACGCGCTGCTGTCGGTGATCCTGATGTACCTCGACCAGCGCGCGCACTATCTCGAGCAGCTGCGCTACGTGCTGCAGGCCGCAGCCTATCCGCTGCAGCTCGCCGTGAACTCACCGCCCGCCGCCTGGCGCTGGCTGCAGGACAGTTTCCAGACCCGCGAGGCGCTGCAGGCGGAGAACGCCCGTCTGCGCTCGAGCGCCCGCGATCTCGAGCTGCGCGCCATGCGCTACGAGGCGCTGGCGCGCGAGAACGGCGAGCTCCGCGGGCTGCGCGAGGCCCTGCCACCGGTAGTCGATCGCTGGCTGCCCGCAGAGATCGTCAATATTCAGCTGAGCAGCCTGCGGCAGCGGCTGCTGCTCAACCGCGGCATCGCCAACGGCGTGTTCCGCGGACAGGCGGTGCTCGATGACAAGGGGATCATCGGCCAGACCACCCATGTCGGGCCGTGGAGCGCGGAGGTGATCCTCATCACCGATCCCGAGCACGCGGTGCCGGTGCTCGTCGAGCGCACCGGACTGCGCACCATCGCCGTCGGTGCCGGCGACACCAGCTCGCTCGCGCTGCCGTACCTCCCGGGCAATGCCGACATCCGCAGCGGCGACCTGCTGGTGTCCTCGGGACTCGGCGGCGTATTTCCCCAGGGTTATCCGGTCGCCCGCGTCACCGAGGTGCACCGCGATGCCGTGCAGCCTCTCGCCCAGGTGCGTGCGGCGCCGCTGGCGCACGTGGACAGCGATTCGGAAGTGCTGCTGGTCTGGTTCCGCGCCGATCACCCGGCCGCTCCCGCTCCTGCGGCGAGCACGGCGGGCGAACTCAAGGGCGGGAACCCCGCCATGCAGCCGCAGCCCGCGGCGCCGAAGGCCCACCCCGCTCCACAGGCTGCGCCACCGGCGCCCGAGACGCCGCCACCGGGGAAGGAGCCGGCGGTCCCGCTCCCCGCGCAGGAGACGACCGCCGCGCCGGCGCCCTCGCCACCCAGTGTGCGGGCGGTCGAAGCCGGCCCGGGCGCGGCGCCGGCACCCGGCGAGGAACGGCGATGACGGCCGACTCACGCACGCGGCTGCTGCTCGCGGCACTGGTCGCGCTCATTCTCACCGTGCTGCCGCTGCCGCGCTGGCTGGACGTGCTGCGCCCCGCGTTCCTCGTGCTCACGGTGCTCTACTGGTCGGTGAATGCGCCACGCGCGGGTGGACTCGCGATCGGGTTCTTCGCCGGGCTCATGCTCGATGTCTTCCAGGGCCCGGTGCTCGGCGAGCACGCCCTGGCGCTCTCGCTCATCACCTACATCGCGGTCCGCGAGCACCAGCGCATCCGCTCGAAGCCGGCGATCCAGCAGGCACTCATCGTGTTCGCCGCGCTGGTGATGTACGAGGTGGTGCTGTTCATGATCGATGGCTGGACCGGGCACCCGGTCACCAGCCCGCTGCGCTGGGCGCACACGCTGACCGGTGCGGCCATCTGGCCGGCGGCGGCCGCCATTCTCAGTTATGGTGCGGGCCATCGCCTGTGAGCGCACGGCTGCACCGGACCCTGAGCTGAGAGCGCGATGCCGGCGGTACGCATCAAGGATCACTGGCGCGAGCAGCGGCTGTTCGATCAGCGCGCGCTGGTGTGCGCCGCGATCATCGGTCTCGCCACCCTGGTGCTCATCGTGCGCCTGTTCGTGCTGCAGGTGTCGCGGCACGACTACTACGCGGATCTCTCCCAGGGCAACCGCGTGCGCACCGAGCCGATTCCGGCCGCGCGCGGGCTGATCCTCGATCGCCACGGCGAGCTGATCGCCGGCAGCCAGCCGGCGTACCAGCTCGAGCTGGTCCCCGAGGAAGTGCCCGACATCGACGCCACGCTCGATGGGCTGGTGGAGCTCAAGCTGATCCGCGCGGAGGATCTGGACGAGATCGACCGCACCATCGATTCGAGCCGCACCTTCGATTCCGTGCCCATCCGGCTGCGCATGTCGGATGAGGACGTGGCGCGCTTTGCCGTGCATCGCTTCGAGTTCCGGGGCGTGGACATCAAGACGCGCCAGACGCGCTGGTATCCCAACGGCAATGTCGCGGTGCACGCCCTCGGTTACGTCGGCGCGATCAGCGAGCAGGACTTGAAGCGCATCGATCGCTCGGCGTACGCCGGCACCTCGCTCATCGGCAAGCTCGGCGTCGAGAGCGCCTTCGAGCGGCAGCTGCACGGAGTCAACGGCTCGCGCGAGGTGCTGGTCAACGCGCAGGGCCGCTCGGTCGAGCGCCAGGGAGCCTTCGTCCCCAAGCTCCACAGCAAGGCACCGCTCGCCGGCGATGATCTGCTGCTGTCGATCGACCTGAAGATCCAGCGGGTCGCCGAGGCAGCGCTCGCCGGCCACCGCGGCGCCGTGGTCGCGCTCGATCCCAACAACGGCGACGTGCTCGCGCTGGTGTCGCTGCCGGGCTTCGACCCGACGGTC
>JAFAKO010000227.1 GCA_019235245.1 Gammaproteobacteria bacterium | reverse complement strand
GCGCCCCGCGGAGCTCGTGGTGTACGGCGGCATCGGCAAGGCGGCGCGCAACTGGCAGTGCTACGAGCAGATCGTGAGCTCGCTGCGCACACTCGAGTCCGATGAGTCGCTCCTCATCCAGTCGGGCAAGCCCGTCGGGGTCTTCCGCACTCATGCGGATGCGCCGCGCGTGCTCATCGCCAACTCGAACCTCGTGGCCCGCTGGGCGGACTGGGAGCACTTCAACGAGCTCGACCGGCGCGGGCTGATGATGTTCGGGCAGATGACCGCCGGGTCGTGGATCTACATCGGCAGCCAGGGCATCGTGCAGGGTACCTACGAGACCTTCGTCGAGATGGGCCGACAGCATTACGGCGGCAGTCTCGGCGACAAATGGATCCTGACGGCGGGACTTGGCGGCATGGGTGGCGCGCAGCCGCTCGCGGCGACCATGGCCGGGGCCTCGATGCTCGCCATCGAGTGCCGCCCGGAGCGCATCGCCAAGCGCCTGGAGACCCGTTACCTCGACGTCGAGGCGCGCACGCTCGATGAGGCGCTCGAGCTCATCGAGCGCGCCCGCACGAGCGGCACGCCGCGCTCGGTCGGGCTCCTCGGCAACGCCTGCGAGGTGCTGCCGGAGCTGCTGCGCCGCGGGGTGCGCCCGCACGCGGTCACCGATCAGACCTCGGCGCACGACCCGGTCAACGGCTATCTGCCGCGGGGCTGGAGTCTCGAGAAATGGGATCGCCTGCGCAGCAGCGACCCGGCGCAGGTGGCGCGCGAGGCGCGCGCCTCGATGCGCAGCCACGTCGAGGCGATGCTCGAATTCCAGAAGCTGAAGATCCCGGTGTTCGACTACGGCAACAACATCCGCCAGGTTGCCTTCGATGAGGGGCTGAAGGACGCCTTTGCCTTCCCGGGCTTCGTCCCGGCCTACGTGCGGCCGCTCTTCTGTCGCGGGGTCGGACCGTTTCGCTGGGCGGCGTTGTCCGGGGACCCCGAGGACATCTACCGCACCGATGCCAGGGTGCGCGAGCTGCTGCCGCAGGACACGCATCTGCACCACTGGCTCGACATGGCGCGCGAGCGCATTCGCTTCCAGGGCCTGCCCGCACGGATCTGCTGGGTCGGACTCGGCGACCGGCACCGCCTCGGACTCGCCTTCAACGAGATGGTGGCTCGCGGCGAGCTCAAGGCGCCGATCGTGATCGGCCGCGATCACCTCGACTCCGGCTCGGTCGCGAGCCCCAACCGCGAGACCGAGGCGATGCGCGACGGATCCGACGCGGTCGCGGACTGGCCGCTGCTGAACGCGCTGCTCAACACCGCGAGCGGCGCCACCTGGGTATCCATCCACCATGGCGGCGGAGTCGGCATGGGCTACTCGCAGCACGCCGGCGTGGTGATCGTCTGCGACGGCACCCCGGCGGCGGCGCAGCGCATCGCGCGCGTGCTGTGGAACGATCCGGCGAGCGGTGTCATGCGGCATGCCGATGCCGGGTACGAGAGCGCCATCGACTGCGCCCGCACCCATGGCCTCAACCTGCCCTTCCTCGCTTCCTGACGCGCACGTGGATCCGCCGCTCAAGCTGTGGCGCAATGCGCAGCTCGCCCCGTGCGATGCCAGCGGCGGCCGCATCGCACGCGGTGCGCTTCTCACCCGCGGTGCGCGCATCGAATGGGTGGGCGAGGAAGCCGCGCTGCCGGCCGCCACCGCGGCGGAGGTGCACGATCTCGCCGGCGCCTGGGTGACACCCGCGCTCATCGACTGTCACACACACCTGGTGTTTGCCGGCAACCGCGCCCCCGAGTACGCCGAGCGGCTGCGGGGGGTGTCGTACGAGCAGATCGCGCGCGCCGGCGGCGGCATCCTCGCGAGCGTGCGCGCGGTGCGCGAGGCGAGCGAGGCGCAGCTGTTCGCCGAGAGTGCCCCGCGGCTCGCGGCGCTGCTCGCCGAAGGCGTCACGACGGTCGAGATCAAGTCCGGCTACGGGCTCACCCTGGCAGATGAGGCGAAGATGCTGCGCGTGGCACGCGAGCTCGGGCGCGCATTCCCGGTCACGGTGCGCACCACACTGCTCGCCGCGCATACCGTGCCGCCGGAGTATCGCGGGCGCGCCGACGAGTACATCGAGGTGATCGCACGGGAGTGGCTGCCGGCGCTGCTCGCCGAGGGCCTGGTCGATGCGGTGGACGTGTTCTGCGAGAACATCGCCTTCAGCGTGGCGCAGGCGCAGCGGCTGTTCAGCGCGGCGCGGGCGCTCGGGGTGGCGGTGAAGATCCACGCCGAGCAGCTCACGAATCTCGGCGGCACGCTCATGGCGGCGCGCCACGCTGCGCTCTCCTGCGACCACCTGGAGTACTCCGGGCCGGCCGAGGCCGCGGCACTCGGTGCGAGTGGCGCTCCGGTGGCGGTGCTCCTGCCGGTGGCTTTCTATTGTCTCGCCGCGGATCGCAAGCCGCCGGTCGCCGCGCTGCGCGCCGCGGGTGCGGCGCTGGCGGTCGCGAGCGACTGCAATCCGGGCTCCGCGCCCGGCGCCTCGCTGCTGACTGCGATGAGCATGGCGACGCGGCTCTTCGGACTGACCTCCGAGGAGGCGCTGCTCGGGGTGACGCGCCACGCGGCGCGCGCACTCGGTCTCGCCGCCGAGCGCGGCACGCTCGCTGCGGGGGCGGCGGCGGACTTCGTGGTGTGGAATGTGCGCTCGCCGGATGAGCTCGGTTACTGGATCGGTTTCAACCCGCGCCGGACCGTGGTGCGCGCGGGGGAGGTTCTGCGATGGTCGAATCAGACATCCTGAAGCTCGGCGCGCGGCCGTTGCGCCTCGCGGAGCTGCGGCGGGTGTATGAGGGACCGGTGACCGTCGGCTTCGCGCCCGATGCGCTCGGTGCGGTGCGCGCTGCGCATCTGCTCACCGCACGCCTCGCGGCCGCCGAGGCGCCGGCTTACGGCATCAACACCGGGTTCGGCCTGCTCGCCAACACCCGGATTCCGCCGGCGCAGCGCACGCTCCTGCAGCGCAATATCATCGTGTCGCACAGCGCCGGTGTCGGGCCGCTGCTCGATGACTCGATCGTACGGCTCACCCTGGTGCTGAAGCTCGCCAGCCTGCTGCAGGGATTCTCCGGCGTGAGCGAGCCGCTGGTGCGCTTTCTCGAGCGACTGATCAACGGCGGGCTTCTGCCGTGTGTGCCGGCGCAGGGCTCGGTCGGCGCCTCGGGCGATCTCGCGCCGCTCGCGCACCTCTCGCTCGCGGTGCTCGGTCTCGGCCAGCTGCGCCGTCACGGCGAGGTGCTGCCCGCCGCCGAAGCCCTCGCCCAGGAAGGACTCGCGCCCCCGGCGCTCGGTCCCAAGGAGGGCCTGGCGTTGCTCAATGGCACCCAGGTGTCGACGGCACTCGCGCTCGCGGGACTCTTCGAGCTCGAGAAGGTGTTTGCCGCAGCGGTCGTGACCGGCGCCTTGTCGGTGGACGCGATGCAGGGGAGCGACGTGCCGTTCGATCCGCGCATCCAGCACCTGCGCGGCCACGACGGCCAGGCGAGCGTCGCACGCGTCTACCGCGAGCTGCTCGCCGGCAGCGAGATCCGCGAGTCGCATCGCACCTGCACGCGGGTGCAGGATCCCTACTCGCTGCGCTGCCAGCCGCAGGTCATGGGCGCGTGCCTCGACCTGATGACCCAGCAGGCGGCGATCCTCGCCACCGAAGCCAACGCGGTGACCGACAACCCGCTGGTGTTCGCCGACACCGGCGAGGTGCTGTCGGGCGGAAATTTCCACGCCGAGCCGGTGGCCTTCGCCGCCGACGTGCTGGCGCTCGCCTGCGCGGAGATCGGCTCGATCGCCGAGCGGCGCATCGCGCTGCTGGTCGATCCGCACATGAGCGGGCTGCCAGCCTTCCTCGCGCCCGACAGTGGAGTCAACTCCGGCTTCATGCTGGCGCAGGTGACCGCTGCGGCACTCGTGGCGGAGAACCGCATGCTGTGCCATCCGGCGAGCGTCGACAGCATTCCGACCTCCGCGAACCAGGAGGATCACGTCAGCATGGCAACCCATGGTGCGCGGCGGCTGCTCACCATGACCGGCAACGCGCTGCACATCATCGCCATCGAGCTGCTCGCCGCCTGCCAGGGAATCGACCTGCGGGCACCGTTGAAGTCCTCTCCGAAGCTCACCGCGGTGCACGGCGCGCTGCGCCTGAAGGTGCCGTTCGCCAGCACCGACCGGCTGATCGCGCTCGACATCGAGGAGGCAGCCGCGACCGCGCGGCGCACTGCGGTTCAGGCCGAAGCGAGCTCACTGTTGCCGAGTCACCGCTGAGGGCGGCGTCCCGCAGCCGGTGCCCAGGGCCTGCCGGCCCGACGGACGCCACATTCTGTTAAATGGACGGGCCTCCGCGGGCGTTCCGGAGGGTTGCGGGCCGGCCATCCCGGAGAGTAAAGGGCGCCTGCGCTGGCTATAAGCTTTCCTTATGGTCGCTATAGCCACATCCAATAAGCCGCAAGCCGGCAAACCGCGCCCGCAGCGCGGCTGCGCGGTCCGCCGACCCATGCGTCAGTGTGCCGTTGGCCCCGCCGCGCGCTGCCCGCGCCCGGCATACATCGAGCCTCAGGCCGGCGCGCACTCCGCCGGCTTGGGTTTCTCCACCTCGTCGGATTGCTGCTCGCGCTTGATGCGCTCGTAGATTTCCTCGCGGTGCACGGCGACGTGTTTAGGCGCATTGATGCCGACGCGCACCTGGTTCCCTTTGACCCCCAGAACCGTGATGGTTACGTCGTCACCAATCATGACGGTCTCGCCGACACGTCGTGTAAGAATGAGCATCTTCCATATCCTCTGCCGTTCTAGTTTTAGGTTTGCGGCGACGAGTCAAACCCACCACCAGCCCCTTCTTTTTGTGTTGCCGAGCGTACGCGGAAAGCGGCACAAAAGAAAATAGTAACGAGCCCTCGAGGGGCTGGCTTGAACGCTCGCGTCATTGGGGAGAAAACCTACTGAGCGGCGGGAATCATCGGCAGCAGCTCTCGCAGTGCCGCAACAGCCGCCGGCGCAGCCGGCCCGACGATCAGGTGTACGCAATGCGGACGCGGCACCGCCACACCGCGCAGCCCAAGCAACGCCAGCGCGCTGCGATCGAGCCGCGCGGCATCGCAGATATCGCCGCGCACACGGCTCGCGGCCAGCGCAATGCTGCGTACGTTGTCGCGGCCGCCGAGTGCAGCGAGCAGCGCTGTCGCATCACCCTGCCAGGGGTGCTGCAGTGTTTGTGCGGTAACCGTCCGTGGCGCGAGCGCGGATGCCGCAGCCGGCGCCGTCTGCGGGACTGAGCCGCCCTCCGTCGCAGCTAACACCGCGTCGCTCTGCAGCGCGGCACGGAGCTCACCGGCGAGTTGATCGGCCGAGGTACCGACCACGACCTGCAACGCCTGCGCCGAGGGACGCACGAGGCCGCGCGCGCCGAGTCGCCGCAGCGCATCCGTATCCACGCGCTCCTGCGACTCGATCAGCAGCCGCAG
>JAFAKO010000163.1 GCA_019235245.1 Gammaproteobacteria bacterium | reverse complement strand
TTGCCGGGCGACGGCATCAAGCGCCAGCTCATGTTGCAGCGCTCTCATCGCCGGCATGATCCCGCCGCATCCGCCTTCGCGCAGCACCTGCACGGCAGACAGGGCATCCGTGGCGCTCGCCGTCGCCTTACCGGCCGCGAGGCCCGCAAGGGCCAGCAGGGCCCAGACGCTCCGTGTACGACTCATCCGCGGCACACCTCTTCTTACCTATGCATCGAACGCGGAAGGCGCGGCGGCGGATGACGGCCCCGCCGGCAGGCTTCACATAATGCCGGTTGCGACCCTCGCCTGGAAGCTGGCATTGTCCGGGCCGATTGAGTCCCGGGCGGGACGTGGGAGGCTCACTGAGGGGAAGCTGCCGTCATTCGCTGCTGCGCCTTGCGCTGGCCGCACTCGTCGCGCCGCTTCCCGCGTGGGGTGGCACGGGAGAGCCGGACACGCAGCTGTGGACGGAGCTCGATGTCACCGGTCCGCTCGCCACCAACACCACGATCACCGGCATCGCGAAGGCCCGGTTCAGCGAGACTCTGGCGAACCCCACTTTGACCGCGCTCGAGGCGGACCTGAACCACAAGGTCGGCGAGTGGTGGCTCTCGATCGGCTATCGGCACGACGCGACTCCGGAGCGGCCGGAAGAAGAGATCGGTGGCAGGGACGTCAAGATCACACAGACCCTGAAGCTTTTCGGCAGCCGCGCCTGGCGGTTCGGACGCAACACAGTCGCCCTGCGGCTGCGGCTCGACGACGTGCTCAACGCGTCGAGCAACCCCTACCGGGCACGCGTGCGACTCGAATATCGCTGGGCGACCGAAGGACTCGATTGGATGTCGTACCTGTTCGCCAACGACGAGGTGTTCTACGAGTTCCAGGACCAGCAGTGGTATCGCAACCGCGTTCGCGCCGGCGCAAACCTGGTACTCACCGGGCGCACCGATCTCCAGGTCTTCTATCAGCGTCAGGACAGCAACAACAGCACCCCGGGAGCAATCAACGCACTCGGCCTGACGATCGATGTGACTTTCAAATGAGGGCGCGAAGGCGCGGCGCATAAACCGGCGCTGAACGGGCGAGCGCTCCACCGTCGCCAGATCCATACACCTGGCGCGTCTCTGCCGTCGGAGTGATCTGCGTCGCACCCTGAAGTCTTACCATTCGTTACCATCGCGCCGCACTACGGGATTTTGCCGGCAAGGCAAGGAGGACGATGTGGACAAATCGTTAGCGGCCGGTCTGGTGATCGGTTCGGTGCTCGCCGTGGGGGCAACGGCTTTTGCGGGACTGCAGATGATGCACAAGAGCCCGCAGTACGCGCAGGTCCTCAAGGTGACGCCGCTCACCCGCACTGTGCACACGCCGCGGCAGGAATGCCACGACGAGACGGTGACGCAGAAGGCGCCGGTGAAAGACGAGCATCAGGTGATCGGCACGGTCGCCGGTGCGGTGCTCGGCGGAGTGATCGGACATCAGATCGGTGGAGGCACCGGGCGCGACATTGCCACGGTCGCCGGCGCGGCGGGCGGCGGCTATGCCGGCAATCGCATCCAGAAGAATCTTCAGGACCGCGACACCACGACCACGACCGAGCAGAAGTGCGCGACCGTCTACGACACCTCAGAGCGGCGCACCGGCTACGAGGTGCGCTACCGGCTCAACGGTCAGGAGGCCAGCGTCAAGATGGATCACGATCCGGGCGAGCGCATCCCGGTTCGCGACGGGCAGCTGGTGCTCGAGAATACCGGAGCGACCCAGAAACCCGGCTAAGGCTCTGCGCCTCAGGCCTCGAGCGCAATCGTCCAGGACACCGCCGCGTCCGGCGCGAGCGATGAGCGCACGCTGCAGTACCTGGTGATCGAGAGCTCCACCGCGCGCGCCACCTTGGCGGAGCTCGCGCCGGGCGCCGCGATCGCGAAGTGCAGCACGGCGGCGGCGAGCCGTCGCGGCGTCGCATCAACCCGCTGCGCCTCGACCCGGACCTGCAGGGACTTCACCGGCGTGCGCTGCTTCGCGAGGATCGCAACGACATCCGTCGCGGCGCAGGTCGCCAGCGCCGCGAGCAGTGCATCGAACGGGCTCGGCGCACTCTGCGCATTCCCATCGAGCTGGATGGCCGGTCCCCCGGGCCGTTGCGCTGAGAATTCGCTGCCACCGATCCAGTTCACCTCGATGGGTGCGTGCGCCACGGTCGCTGCAGGAATCGTAGCCATTTTGGCCTATCATGCCGCAAGCGCCGCAGAAGCGCGCCGGGGGAGCGATGAAACTACGCTACAAGATCCTGAGTGTCAGCGTCATTCTGCTGGCATTCGCGGTGCTGGCGCTGGCTATTGCGCTCAGCTACACCTCCGCCTGCGGTCCCTCCCCGCCGCTGGCTGCGGGCGCGACGCCCATGAAGGCGATCGTGCATCGCTGCTACGGCTCACCCGATGTCGTGCGCTACGAAGACATCGCCAAGCCTGTGCCCGCGGACAACGAGGTGCTGGTGCGCGTGCACGCCGCCTCCGTCAATCCGCTCGACTGGCATTACCTCGAGGGCACTCCTTACATGGTGCGCATCGACGGCGGCCTGGGGAAACCCGGGAACCCCCGTCTGGGCGTCGATTTTTCCGGCACCGTCGAAGCAGTCGGCAAGGCGGTGACGCGCTTCAAGCCGGGCGATGAGGTCTTCGGCGGCAAGTTCGGCGCGCTCGCTCAATACGTCGCAGTAGCCGAGAACCGCGCGATCGCTGCCAGGCCCGCCACCGTGACGCACGAGCAGGCGGCGGCGGTCGCGATCGCCGGCGTCACCGCGCTGCAGGCGCTGCGCGATGAAGGGCACATCCACTCCGGCCAGAAGGTGCTCATCAATGGTGCCTCCGGAGGCGTCGGCACCTTCGCGGTGCAGATCGCGAAATCCTTCGGCACGCAGGTGACCGGGGTGTGCAGCACCCGGAACCTCGAGCTGGTGCGCTCCATCGGCGCCGATCAGGTCATCGATTACACGCACACGGACGTAACAAAGGGGTCGGAGCGTTACGACCTGATTCTCGACAACGTGGCCACGCATTCGTTATCGGACTACAAGCGGATCCTGACTCCCCAGGGTATCTATGTCGGGATCGGCTCGACCGATACCGGCCGCTGGTTCGCCTGGCTGTGGAAGCCGCTGCAGGGCTGGATGCTCTCGCATTTCACGACGCAGAAGTTCACTACGATCTTCGCCGACCTGAACCGGGAGGACCTCGCCACCCTCGCCGCCCTGATGGAGGCGGGGAAACTCACGCCGGTGATCGACAGAGCCTACCCGCTCGAGCAGTCCGCCGACGCGCTGCGATACCTGGAGCAGGGACATGCGCGCGGCAAGGTGCTGGTCACCGTGCCGTGAGCGCGGCGCGGCGACGTCTGACCGTTGGCGGTTGGCTCAACGCGCGCGTGCAGCCTCGGTACGCCGGCGGATGGCGGCTGACACGGAAACCGTCAGCAGCGGCAGGAACAGCAGCACCGGCACACCGATGAATAGTGCAGCGGAGACCGGCAGGCTCCATTCCCATTGCGTATGCGCGCCGTAGATGCCGAGCGCGGTGCCGACTATGGGAACCCAACCGATGAGCATCGCGCCCACCCAGCACATGAGCCGCCACAGACCCGTCAGGTGCTCGATGCCGCTCGCCGTCGCCGCGATCTGGAACAGCCCGAAGATCAGATAGCCGGTGTAGCCCACGGCGAAGAGCGTGGCCTTCACTTCCTGTCCTCCCCGTACTCGGCCGCCATGGACATGGGGCACGAAAGCAGCATTTAGAGCCGCCGGACCTGAATGACCGCTGAACGGTCCGCCCGTGCCGCGAGCAGCGCCGCGAGCAGCGCGGCGGGTCAGGTATGTGCAGCCGCGGCCAAGTTCGCGCCGCGCCAGCGTTTTGCGCCAACCGGCAGCGGCGTCTGCTTGCCGGTCATGATCTCGGGCGTGATGGCGTAGAGGATCGTCGCGTCGATCCGCGGGAAGCTGCCTTGGGCGCGGCCCCACGAATCCTGCGGGGCGTACTTCGACATGAACGCCGCAAAGAAACGCTCGCGCACCTCGAGCTCCGGCACGATGGCGATGCGCCCGAAGACGATGACCGAGCGAAAGGCGATCGAGGTATCGCATTCCACCGGACCGTACGGGAAGGTCTCTCCCGGCTGATCGACCTCGAAGCACACACGGTCGCAGAACTCGATGTTGGTGAGAAAGTGTCCGCGGTAACGCGCCGTATGGAGAAACACGCGTTCCTCCATCCATACGAACAGGTTCGGCACGACGTACGGATACCCGTCCGCTCCCACCGTGGCGGTGCGGCCGCAGTGCGCGGCCGCAAGAAAAGCGCGTACCTCCTCGGGACTCATGACCTTGTCCGCACGCCGCAGGTCGCCGCGTCGCGCAGGTTCGCCGGGGATGTCCTTCAGCATCGGGCCTCCGACTCTCGTGTCTCGCGCCGCCTGGTGCTCGTTGGCGGAGTATCGCTATTTGCGGGATCGCAGTGCCACTACCGTCGGCATCTCGATGTTGGGCGCAGCGCCGCCGTGTGCATTGAACTGCTCCGGGTTCAGCATCATGACCGAGCACCCGGAGCAGGCGTAAAAGGATGTCGTGTAGAGAGCCCCGTTTTTGCGTTTGACCGTGACGATGTGCCAGCGGTCGAAGCCGCAGACGCGGCAACACCACTGCGCGGTGTTTCTCCCCATGGCGCACAGGTTAGCGAGCGCCGCGAGCTGAGGTAAATCCAGTGTCGCGCACCGGGCGGCGCTGTATGCGGGTCGGTCATCGCGCGCCCTCGGGCTCAGCCGCCCGTCGATGCGCGATTGCGAAGATCGGCAGCGAGGCCAGCTGCGCGGCGACGGCGAAACACGTCAGCGCGGGCTTCGAGCGATCGTACAGCAATCCAGTCGCCACGCTGCCGATGAGCCAGCCGGCCCCGTAACCGGTGTAGAAGATGCCGAACGCCTGGCTGCGCTTACCCTCCGGCAGCACGCCGGCGATCAATGCCTTGAACAGCGTGTCCTGCGTCGCATAGCCGATGCCCCACAGCAGGATGCCGGCAAGCGCCGCCCAGAAGCCGCCGAGGAAGACGAGCGGCGCAAACCCTGCCGAGCAGGCCACTGCCGCCAGCAACACCGGCAGGCCGCGTCGGTCGTACCAGCGACCGAGAACCAGGCTCGCGAGCACCCCGAAACCGGTCGACACGGCCAGGAATACCGGGATCCAGCCCGGGGAGAGGATTCCGGCCCGGGCGAGGTGGTAGGAGATGAGCTCAAAGCTCATGAGCCCGGCCGCGAAGCAGGACGCCGCCGCCATGTACAGCCAGTACGCCGGCGTGAGGCCGCGCGCGGGCGCCGTGGTCCCCTCCTCCAGGCTCGATGGCAGGGGAAAATTCACCCGCGCCACGGTAAGCGAGAGCAGCGCCAGCACTGCCGAGACGATCAGGGAGGCATAGGCAATGCGGTAATCGCCGCGCAGAAACAGGATGAGTGCCATGAGCAGCGGGCCGATCGTCGCTCCAGTCTCATCCAGAGCGGTGTTGAGCGCATACACCCAGGCGCGGCCGAGCGTGCCCGTGGTATAGGACAGCATCGCCTCCACCGTCGGCTTGCGGATCGCACGCCCGACACGCTCGGCAATGATGAGCAATGCGGCAACCTGCCAGCTGCCGGCGAGCGCCATCGCCGGAACCGCGAGCAGGTTGATGAAGTAGCCGAGGAAGGTCAGCTGCCAGTAGCGCCCGGTGCGGTCGCTGAGATAGCCGAAGATCGAGCGCAGGCTGTAGCCGAAGAACTCGCCCAACCCGGCGACGATGCTGACCGTCGCGGCGCTCGCACCGAGCAGGCCCATGAAGGGCCCATTGATGCTGGCGCCGCCTTCGTAGGTCGTGTCGGCGAACAGGTTCACGACGCCCATCACCAGCACGAAGCGGAACGCAGCCGAGCCGAGACGTGCGGATGCGGCGTTCATGGGGCCCTGGGGATCAGCGCGAAGTGGTCGGCTCGGGGGGCGCAGCAGCGGATGGCGCGTCAGCAGGCGCGTCCGGATGAGGCTCGGGCTCGGCGGCGAGGCCCACGAGGGTCGGCATGCCGGTCGCCGCCTGCAGCGTGTCGCGCGCGAGATCCCAGTGAATTGCCGCGGTGTCACTGCCGAGCACCTGATCGAGCAGCGGCTCGAGCACCGCCACGTCCGGCTCGACCGACTGGCCCTCGGCGTCGACCGGCGGATGCACCTCGATCAGCAGCTGTCCCTCCACCCAGGCAACCTTCACGGGCTCATTGATCAGTCGCACCTTCGTGCCAACCGGCACGAGCGGAAAGAGCGCGGCAACATCCTCCGGGTACATGCGGATGCAGCCGTGAGTTACCGCCATGCCGACCGCGACCGGATTGTTGGTTCCGTGAATCAGGTAACTGCCGCTACCGACTCCGAGTCGCATGGCGAAGTTGCCGAGGGGGTTGTCCGGGCCCGGCGGGACCACTTTCGGCAGCGGGTCACCGCGCTCGGCGTGCTCCTTGCGCACCGACTCCGGGGGATACCACGGCGGATTGCGCACCTTGGCGACTATCTTTGTCTCGCCGAGCGGCGTACGCCAGTCCATCTTGCCGATGCTCACGGGGTAGGTGATGACGACCGGCCCTTCGCCGCGCCGCGGCTTGGGGTAGTAGTACAGGCGGTGCTCGGGAAGGTTCACCACGATTCCTTCGCGTGGACCCGGCGGGAGGATGCGCCTGCCTGGCAGCGTGAGATGCTTGTCAGCGCCCGGGACCCAGACATCGACCCCCGGGTTCGCGCGCTGGATCTCGTAGTAGCCGAGGCTGTAGCGCTGGGCGAGATCCGGCAGCGTGTCCTCGTACACCGTGGTCACGGCCGAGTCCTCACCGATGACGGTTGAGTTATCCGTGGGTAGATGGAACACCCGGCCGCCGGCCGGACCTCCCGCGAGCAGCAGCGCCAAAACCGCGGCCAGCGCTCCCCAGTGCCTGCCGTGCCCGTCCCGGGCCCCTTTGCTCCACATCCTCTGACGCTCCCCGACCGGTTCCACCGGTGGTAATGATCGGCGGATTCTAGAGCATTCCGTCGAATCCGTTCCTCGCGCGTGGTCTCAGTGCAGGCTCAGTGTGTCACGGCGCCAGGCAACATCCTGCCAGCGGCCGAAGTCCACCAGAAGCTCGGGGCTGCTGGCATGCTTCACCGGCAGGAGATCCTCGAGCCGCAGCTCCTCGAAGTGGCGGGAAAAACTGCCGCGCTCGCGCACCTCGCGTGCGATCAGCACACGTCGGGTACCCGGCGCAAAGCCGGCGAACTCGACGTATCCTTGCTCGGGATCGCTCGCGCCCGGCGGCAGCATATCGACCGTCCACCCCTCCTCCGCCTCGTGGAAGATCCACAGCTCACGCCAGCTCTCGAGCGGCTGCACCGCGAGCACGAGGGCCGTACCGCCCGCGATGCTCTGCGCCGAGGCTGCCCAGACGATCCCGTAGGTGCAGCGCCGGATGAGTGGGTGCGAAGGCTCGCGCGCGAGCGCGAGCGTGACGCAGGTCTGACCCGGCACGCCGGCGGTCGTGCGCACGATCAGCGGCCCGGCCTGGGCCGGAGGGGTGATGGCGGCCCAGCGGATCGCTCCGACCCGCAGCAGCGCATCGAGATACTCCGCGCGGTGCTCATCCCCGAGATCCTCCGGACGAACCGCGAGAAGCTCGCGCATGGCGCGCTGCGCGGCGGCAGTCCCCGAGTCCCCGCGACGGGTTCGCCCGTAAGCGACGCCCGCCCAGACTGCCGCGCGGCGCGCGTGCAGGCGGCTCGCCGTCAGGGGGCTCGCCCGCCGCTCGTCGATGGAGTCGAGGAGGCGGCTGCGCTCCTCGTCCTGCGACGCCCGCAACAGGATCCCCAGATCCGGATCGACACAATCCGGCCGCGTCAGCGCCAGGACCGCCCGGCCACGCTCCTCGATACCCGCGTCCGGGAGGGAGAGCAGCCGGCGGGAGAGCTCGCCGTCGTAGCAGTACTGCAGCGCCCCGCGGCGCTCGAAGCTGCGCACGTGGATGCCGAACTGCTGCACGACCTCGAGGTGCGCCAGCGCCTGGGTGTGGCCTGCACCGCTTCCCGAGGCGGCGTCGGACAGCCGTTCGGCCATGCGCGCGATCGCATCGAGGGCTTCTGCGGTGGGTGCGCCGGCAGGCACCGCTTTCAAATACGCCGCCCCGTAGCTGATACCGAGCGCCTCCGCACCGCGGCTGTCGCGCAGGAAGCGCAGCACGGCGAGAAGCCCCGGTGCGTCGCTCTCGCCGAGGCCGAGCGCACGGACCAGCTCGCTCTTCACATAGCCGCCGCGCTCGCGGCGATAGCTGTAGACCTTGAGGTATCCGCGGCGCTCGTCGCGTACCTCCACCACCTCCCCCTGGGACAGCGTCGTCAGCTCGGTCGCCTGCGCGCGCGGCGCGGCGCGCAGCACGGTGTGATCCTGCGCAACGATGGCGAGCGTGGCGGCGAGAGCGAGGAGCATTCAGCGGTCCTGCGCCTGGGCAGTCGCCGGTTGCATGCTCACGCCGACGCTCTTCGCGGCCTCGAGCCCGACCAGGTTGGCCCCGAGAAACTGTCCCGGCGCCGGAGTCGGCGCGATGATCACCTGTACCTTGTCGGAAAGCTTGTCGGCGAGCGTCTTCTGGATCAGCAGCGGGTAGCGCGCAATGAGGGTGCCTTCGCGCTCCATCTGGCCGGCGTTGCTCTTACCGACGGTCTCGACCCGGTAGGCCTCTGCGTCCGCGAGCTTCTGCCGTGAGTCGGCCTCGCCGCGCGCCTCGATGCGGCGCGCCTCCGCCGCCCCTTCGGCCGTGCGGATACGCGCCAGCTTCTCCGCCTCGGCCTCGAGCTGCCGCTGCTCGATCTGCTTCTGCTTGAAGGGCAGGATGTGCTTCATGGTTTCCTCCTGCGCACGCGCCGCGATGACCTGCTCCGCGCCGGCGGCTTCCGCCGCTTTCTGCCGCCGCACCTTGTCCGCTTCCGCGGCGAGCTGTGTCTCCTTAACCTGCGCCTCCTTGAGCTGCAGCGTGTAGCGGATCTTCTCCGTCTCCAGCTCCTGCGCCAGCAGCTGCTCCATCTGTGCGCGGTAATCGGCGGGAAGATCCACCTGCCCCATATCGACCCCGCGCAGGATGAGCCCGAGCGCCGCGAGCTTCGGTGCCAGCTCCCGGGCGATCTCGTGCGGAATCTCCTGCCGCTCGCTCGAGAAGATCTCGCGTGCGGTGTGCCGTGCGAGCAGCGGATACACGACCCCCTGTACCGCCGGGCGCACGAGATCGGCGTTGAGGTCATCGGGATACTCCCGGGACATCTGCGCGATGCGCGTGCGATCGATGGCCCAGCGCACGGTCAGATCGATGCCGATCGAGAGGCCCTCGTTCGACTGGAAGGGTGATGGCCCCGAGGCATGCACACTCTCGAGCGGGCGATACAGCTGGTCGCGCGTGGAGTAGCGGCGCAGCTGCTGCACGCCGGGAATGAGCACCACGGTACCGGCGCTGTAGGCGCGTGAGGAGCCATCGATCAGGTTGGTGCGCACCAGCACCTCGCTCCGGTGCACGGTGGCGAACGGCGGATGCGAATAGAGCGCATACCCGAGTGCCACGAGAACCGCGGCGAGAGACAGCCGCCGGCGGGCGCGCCAGGAATTGCCGAGCAAGGTGCGGAGCGCGTTCCCCACCGCCGCGGCGATGCGGCCAAGCGGCTCGATCAGCGCGCGCTGCAGGAACGCCAGCAAGGCCTCGAAGCGATCCGACACGACTGACTCCTCTCGAATGTGCTAGCTACCCGAGAGAAGAGTCTGATCGCCGCTTGTGTCAAAGCGGTGGGGCAATCATGGCAGGCTCTGCCGGCGCCTCATTCAGGTGGAGAAATGTGAAGCGTCGCGGGGCGGTACAATACCTGGTGAATGCGCGGCCCCGAAGCAAGCCTCGTCAGCGGATCACCATGTGGCGTGCGATAGCAGCGGTTAACCCCCTGATGCATTGGCGAGGCAGTGCCCGCCGGCACGGGCTCAAGGTATCGGCATGCCTGCTGTGTGTGCTCCTCGGCGTGAGCACGAAGTCCGTCGCTTCGATCGAGATATATTTCATCGATGTCGAAGGCGGGCAGTCGACGCTCATCGTCACCCCCGCGCACCACTCGCTCCTCATCGACACAGGATGGGCCGGCGATGGCAGCGGGTTCCAGCCCGGCGATCCACATACTGCCCGCGATGCAAACCGGATCCTCGCCGCCGCACGCGACGCGGGCGTCACGGCGATCGACTACCTGCTGCTCACGCACTTCCACATCGATCACGCCGGCGGCGTCCCCGAGCTGTCCCAACTCATGCCGATCCGCACCTTCATCGCCCACAGTGCCCCGAGCGCCGATGCCGAGCGGACCAGCCCCGGCACCCAGGCCGCCTATGAAGCCTACCTCGCCGCGGCCAGCCACGGCGTACGCCTGCAACCCGATCCCGGGCAGCGCCTGCCGCTCACCGATCTCGAAGCGATCGTCGTCAGCTCCGGGGGCTCGACCCTCAAGTCACCGCTCGCCGGTGCCGGCACCGTGAATCGCAGCTGTCCGGAGCATGCGGCCGCGCCGCGGGATCTCTACGAGAACCCTCGCTCGACGGGCCTGGTGGTCCGGTACGGCAGGTTCCGTTTTCTCGACGTCGGTGATCTCACCGGGCAGCCGCTCTACGATCTCGCCTGCCCGAAGAGCCTGGTCGGGGCGGTGGATGTCTATCTGGTCGCCCATCACGGCGGTCCGGATGTCGCCATCGCGGAGACATTCGCCGCGTTCCGGCCACGAGTCGCCGTCATGAACAACGGCGTCTCCAAAGGTGGTGCGCGCAACACTTTCGACGCGTTGCATCGCCTGCCGCTCGAAGACGTGTGGCAACTGCATGCGTCCGCCGAGGCGGGCGATGCCAATTACCAACCGGCCCGCATTGCCAACCTCGACACGAGCACCGCTTACTGGATCAAATTGGTTGCAAACGAGGACGGCTCATTTCGCGTGCAGAATCCACGCACGGGCGAGTCGCGCAGCTACCCGCCCCGCCCGCGCTGATAACCGCGCGCGGGACCCGATGCTGCCGCTTCCCCGGAGCGGTGAGCGCTCGTTAGGCGTCACACCCCCGCATACAGGAAATCAAAGCGAGCACTGCCGTCACCGGCAGTGCTCGCCCTGTATTGAAAGCGTCGTGCACGTCATCCTGACGGTACGCCCGGCCTATCCCTGGGC
>JAFAKO010000131.1 GCA_019235245.1 Gammaproteobacteria bacterium | reverse complement strand
CTCGTGCACACCCGCCTGGAAGCGCTCATCGGCGCTCGCCGGGGTGAGCTCGGCGAGCTCGACCCCGTGGCGCGCGAACAGCTCCCGCGGGAACCAGCAGGCACCGCGGCTGCGGTCTTCCCAGAAATCCTTGATGATGTTGGTGAGCTGCAGTCCCTCGGCGAACGAGGTGGACAGCTCCTGCAGCGCCGCGCGCTGCGTGGCGGCCGCCGGGGAGTAGCAGCAGAACAGCTCGGTCAGCATCTCGCCCACCACGCCGGCGACGTAGTAGCAGTAGCTGTCCAGGTCGCTCGCGCGCGCGAGCCCCGCGAGGCTCGCGGTCTGCTGGAAATGATGCATGCCCTGGCACATCACCTCGATGCAGCGCTCTATGGGCGCGCGCTCCGCGCCGAGACTCATCGTCACGGCGATCACCTGCTCCATGCCCGCGACGAGCTCGCGCTCGGCGGGCAGCGAGCGCTCGGAGAGGTGCCGGGCGACATCGCGGGCGAGCGGTCCTGCCGGCTCGCTGCCGCGCACCACCGCGGTGAAACGCTGCAGGAAGGCGCGCGTCTCGGCCGGCGGCAAGGCCGGCTCATCCTCGATGGTGTCGGCGATGCGGCACAACAGGTACGCGTTGGTTACCGCGGTGCGCAATGGACGCGGCAGCTGCGGGATCGTCAACGCGAAGGTCCGCGAGACGTGCGGCAGCATCCGGTCCTGAAAGCCGGCGGCGGCGGGATTTCCGTTATCCATGTGGAGGCTCACGCAACGCGATCGCATCATGGGAACGCCTTGCACCGCCAGTCTGCGCAACGAGCCAGTTCAAGGCAAGCGTTGCGGATTGTCAGGACGGACGCGAGCTGCCGCGGCGCTCCTGGAGCAGCCACAGCGCCAGATCCCGCAGGGGATTGGCGGCCGGGCCCAGCGGGTCGAGCGCCGCGAGAGACTCCGCCTCGAGACGCCCGAGCCGCTCGCGCGCCGCCGCCGGTCCCAGCGCGGCGATGTAGCTGGGGCGACGCGCAGCCCCATTTGCGGCGCTAGCCGACAGGTCGTGTTGGAGCTGCAGGGCGAGCGCCAGCATCGTCGCGAAGGCGCCGAGCGGCCCGTGTAAGGCAGCCGCGGATTGACCCGCGCAGGCCACCGCCATGAGCACACTGGCGCGGATCAGGGATCCGGACCGCCGTGAATACAACGCCTCGAGCTCCGCGATCGACAGCGGCTTGCCGCGCGCGGCGGCATCGAGCGACTGTCCGCCGGTGAGCCCGCTCGCACCGATGGTGTCCGCGAGCAGCGCGATCAATCGCAGGCGCACCTCCGGCACCGCCGGCAGCGCGGTATCGCTCGCCAGCAGCTGGAACGCCAGCGACTGCAGCGCATCGCCGACCAGGACCGCCGTGCCTTCGTCGTACGCCTCGTGGCACGTGCGTCGGCCCTCCGATCCGGGGGCAGCGTAGATGGCCGGCAGATCCTCGTGCACCCGGGAGTACGCATGCACGAGCTCGAGCGCGCACGCGGCGCCCTCGACCTCCGCTGTCGCCAGCCCGAGCGCGCACGCGGTGCTGAAGAGCAGCAACGGCCCGACGCGCTCGCCGTCCTCCAACACGCAGTAACGCATGGCCGCGTGGAGCCGCGTGGGTTCGGCAGCCGGGGTCGGCAGCCGCGCGGCGAGCGCCTGCTGCATGCGCGCCTGCCAGGCCTGCACCTGGCTCGCGCACGAGTGCCCGGTCACTGCAGCTCCGCGGTCTGCGCCGTATCGCTGCGCGGGCGCTTCACCGCGGCGAGCGGAATCGCGACGGTGGCGACGCGCTCGTGCTCTCCGTAGAGGATGGGGGGATCGGGCGCCATCGGCCCGGTCAGGCGCGGGCCGCGCAGCGCGACGGTAAGCGACTTCAACGGATGCGTCATCGCGTCGGTGACCGCGGTACCCTCGTAGCCGCAGTGCGCCATGCAGTTGTCACAGCGCGGGTTGCGTCCCACGCCGTAGTGATCCCACTGCGTTTCCTCCATCAGCTCGCGATAGCTGGCGGCGTTGCCCTCATCGCTCAGCAGGTAACACGGCCGCTGCCAGCCGAAGAGGTTGTAGGTGGGGTTGCTCCATGGCGTGCACTGGTACGTCTGGTTGCCGGCGAGAAAATCGAGAAACAGCGCGGAATGGTTGAACGACCAGCGACGGCGACCAGCGCGCCCGCGCCGGAAGACCTCGCGGAACAGGGTTTTGCTCGCGGTGCGGCCGAGGAACACGTCCTGGCGCGGCGCGTGGCTGTAACTGTAGCCGGGGGACACGGTGATGCCCTCGATGCCCTGCTGCATGGCCGTGTCGAAGAACTCCGCGACCTCATCGGGATCGGCGTTGTTGAACAGCGTGCAATTGACCGTGACGCGGAAGCCGCGGCTGCGCGCCAGGCGGATCGCCGCGATCACCTTGTCGTACACGCCTTCCAGGCACACCGATTCGTCGTGGCGCTCGCGGTTGCCATCGAGGTGCAGCGACAGCGTGAGGTATGGCGAGGGCCGGTACTCGTCGATGTGCCGCTGCAGGAGAATGGCGTTGGTGCACAGGTAGACGAACTTGCGGCGCGCGACGATCCCCGCGACGATCTGCGGCAGCTCGTGATGGATGAGCGGCTCGCCGCCGGCGATCGAGACGATCGGCGCGCCGCACTCATCGACCGCGTGCAGCGCATCCGCGACGCTCATGCGCCGCTGCAGCACCTCTTTCGGGTAGTCGATCTTGCCGCACCCGGAGCAGGCGAGATTGCACTGGAACAGCGGCTCGAGCATCAGCACCAGCGGATAGCGCCGCTCGCCCCGCAGCTTGCGCGTGAGCACGTAGCGGCCGACCTGGTACATCTGCAGCAGTGGAATTCCCAACACGCCCTCCTGGAGATCGTCGAAAACTGAAGACTATCGCAGGGCGAGCAGCGCCGGGCGGTGCTCGCGCCAGATGCGTTCCCATTCGATGCGGAACCATGGGGTGAAGCGTCCGGCCTCGCGTCCGGCCAGCTCTGCCTCGAGCGCGGCCGTAGTGATCCAGCGCCACTCACGGATCTCTGCCCGATTCACTTTCACCCGTCCACTGCTGCGACCGATGAACACCGAGCACAGCTCGCGTTCGGCCCCGGCCGCATCGAATTGCGCCTGGTACTGGAACTTGAACAGGAAATGCAGTGGACAGGCAAGTCCCAACTCCTCCATCAGGCGGCGATGGATCGCCGTCTCCATGCTCTCGGAGCGCCGTGGATGGCTGCAGCAGCTGTTGGACCAGTACAACGGCCACAGGCGCTTGCCGGCGGCGCGTTGCTGCAGCAGCAGCTCGCCGGCCGCATTGAAGATGAGCAGCGAAAATGCACGATGCAGAACGCCGCTCCCCGCATGGCAGTTGGCGCGATCCAGGTGGCCGATCTCGCGGTCGGCTTCGTCCACGAGTATCAGCGACTCGGAGTCGAGCGCGCCATCCCCCAAAAGGGCGTGCGCGGGCCGAACCTGGTCCGTCAAGTCACTACTCCAGACTGCAAACACCCGTGTAGAGTGTCAACATAATAACTCGACACCCGGGCCCGCTACAGGGACGTTGCCACGATGAATGCCGCTGAGCTTTGGTTGAATGGACTCGGGACCGCCCTCGCGGCGGCCGCCATGGGCTATACCATCGCGGCAGCGCTGGCGGCGCGCAGCGGACGCACGGGCCGCGCGCCCGCACCCCGCACCCTGCCACCGGTCAGCGTGCTGAAGCCGCTCTGCGGGCCGGAGCCTGCGCTTTACGAGCATTTGCGCTCGTTCTGCGAGCAGAGCTATCCCCGCTGGCAGATCGTCTTCGGCGTGCGTGAGGAGCGCGACGTCGCGCTCGAAGCCGTGGAGAGACTGCGGCGCGAATTTCCGCACCTCGACCTGCAGGTTGCCGTCAACGCCGCGCAGCACGGGACGAGCAGCAAGGTGAGCAACCTCGTCAACATGCTGCCGCTCGCCCGGCACGACTACCTGGTCATCGCCGACAGCGACATCCGCGTCGAGCGGGACTACCTCGAAAGAGTGATCACGCCTCTCCTGGACGAGAGAGTAGGCATTGTCACCTGTCCGTATCGCGGACGGCCACGGCCGGGACTGTGGTCGCTGCTCGGCTCGATGTTCATCAACGAGTGGTTCATGCCCTCGGTGCGCGTCGCGGCGGCCTTCGGCTCGCGTGCCTTCGCCTTCGGCGCGACGATCGCGCTGCGCCGTAGCACGCTCGCGCAGATCGGGGGGTTCGCGCCGATCGCCGACCAGCTGGCCGACGATTACCGCCTGGGCGAGCTCACGCGCCGCCTCGGCCTGCGCACCGTGCTGTCGGACGTCGAGGTCGAGACGAGCGTCGACGAGGCCAGTTTCGGCGAGCTGATGCGCCATGAGCTGCGCTGGCTGCGCACCATCCGCACCGTGCAGCCGCTCGGCTACGCCCTGGGCTGCATCACCTTCGGGCTGCCGCTCGCGCTCGTGGGAGCCGTGGTCACGGACTTCAGCCTGACAACGCTGACAATGGTGGCGATCACGGCGGCGGCGCGCCTCATGCTAAATTCGGGGCCGCGCAGCACGCATCCGCTCCCGGGCCAGCTCGGGCTGATCGCTCTGAACGATCTTCTCGGCTTCGTGCTGTGGTGCTGGAGCTTCACGACCCGTCGCGTGCACTGGCGCGACAGCCGCTACCAGCTCGCTCGCGATGGGACCATTCACCCGATTCCCCAATGAGTAGGCGGCCGTGAGAACACTTTTTTTACACCCTCCGTCCTTCGACGGATTCGACGGCGGCGCCGGCGCGCGCTACCAGATGACCCGCGAGGTGCGCTCGTTCTGGTACCCGACGTGGCTGGCGCAGCCGGCGGCGCTCGTCGAGGGCTCGAAACTGATCGACGCCCCGCCGGACGGGCTGAGCTTCGAGGACATCGTTCCCGAGCTCCGCGATCGCGACCTCGTGGTGATGCACACCTCCACGCCCTCCTTCAGGGCGGACGCCCGGACTGCGGCCAGGATCAAGGAGGTCAATCCGCACGCCCGCGTCGGGCTGGTCGGTGCGCACGTCGCGGTCGAGCCCGCCCGGAGTCTCGAGGCGGCGCCGGCGGTCGACTTCGTCGCCCGCAACGAGTTCGACTTCACCATCAAGGAAGTCGCGGAGGATCGGCCCTGGGCCGATATCAAGGGGCTCTCGTTCCGCAATCCCCAGGGCGTCATCGTGCACAACGAGCCGCGCGAGGCGCTCACGAACATGGACGAGCTGCCGTGGGTGACGCCGGTCTACAAGCGCGACCTCACGATCGAGAACTACTTCAGCGGTTACCTGAAGCATCCCTACATCTCCTTCTATACCGGCCGCGGCTGCAAATCGCGCTGCACGTTCTGTCTCTGGCCGCAGACCATCGGCGGGCACCGTTACCGGGTGCGCTCGATCGAGGACGTGGTCGCGGAGATGAAATGGGCCAAGGCGGCGTTCCCGCAGGTGCGGGAGTTCTTCTTCGACGACGACACGCTCACCGACAACGCACCGCGCGTCGAGGCGCTGGCGGTCGAGCTCGGCAAGCTCGGAGTGACCTGGTCCTGCAACGCCAAGGCCAACGTGTCGCGCAAGACGCTCGAGATCATGCGCGACAACGGCCTGCGGCTGCTGCTGGTCGGCTACGAGTCCGGCAACCAGCAGATCCTCTTCAACATCAAGAAGGGGATGCGGGTGGAGTTCGCACGGCGTTTCACCCGCGACTGCCACGAGCTCGGCATCCTCATCCACGGCACCTTCATTCTCGGCCTGCCCGGGGAGACCCGCGAGACGATCCGCGAAACGCTCGAGTTCGCCAAAGAGATCAATCCCCACACCATACAGGTGTCACTCGCCGCTCCCTATCCCGGCACATTCCTCTATCGGCAGGCAAAGGAGAATGGCTGGCTGTACCACGAGGAGAGCGAGCTGCTCACCGAGCACGGCACGCAGATCGCGGCGCTCAACTACCCGCACCTGAGCCACGCCGAGATCTTCGAGTCCGTGGAGGACTTCTACAAGAAATTCTATTTCCGCCCCTCGAAGATCGCTGCCATCGTGGCCGAGATGTTCACGAGCCCGGAGATCATGAAGCGCCGTCTGGCGGAGGGCGTGGAGTTCTTCCACTTCCTGCGCTCGCGCCGGAACGCGGCGTGAAACGGCTGATCGTCACGGCGGACGATTTCGGTGCGGCACCCGAGGTCAATGCCGCGGTCGAGGCGGCTCACCGCGAGGGTATCCTGACGGCCGCGAGCCTGATGGTGGCGGCTCCGGCGGCAGCCGATGCCATCGCGCGCGCCCGGCGGCGGCCGGGGCTGCATGTCGGCCTGCATCTGACGCTCCTCGAGGGGCGCCCGCTGCTGCCGGCGGCCGCGGTGCCGCACCTCGTCGACGGGGCGGGCAACTTCCCGCGCAACCCGGTGGCGCTCGGCGCGCGCCTGGTGTACAGCCGCGCGGCGCGCACCGAGCTGGCGGCGGAGATCAAAGCCCAGCTCGCGGCCTTCAGCGACAGCGGCCTGACACTCGACCACTGCAACGCGCACCTGCACTTCCACCTGCATCCGCTCATCGGCCCGCTGATCGTCGCGCTCGGGGCGCACTTCGGGCTGCGCGCCGTGCGCGTGCCGCTCGAGCCGCTCGCGGTGCTGCGGCGTATCGAGCCGCTCGGGTGGAGCGCCCCGGCCGCGCTGACCGTGCCCTTTGCCCAAGCCCTCCGCCGCCGGCTCGCCGCAAGCGGGCTGCTCGTCGCCGACAGGACCTTCGGCCTGCGCTGGTCCGGCCACATGACGCCTGCGCGCCTGGCCGGCCTCATCCACCATCTGCCCGATGGAGTGAGCGAGATCTACCTGCACCCGGCGACCGGCCCCTACCCGGGTGCGGCGCGCGGCTACCAGTACGCGGAGGAGCTGCGCGCGCTCACCGCAGCGGAAGTCGCGGCGGCCTGTCGCGAGCGCGCTGTGCGTCTGGGCGGCTTCGCCGATTTCGTCTCGCCGGCGGCCGCGCCGCCGGCACGCGCCACGATCCCCGCTCAGGTGCGCCGGCCGGGCGCGCACGCATGAATTCGGTCGAGGTCCCTGGCAGCGAGATGCCGGTGCGCCTCGGCAGCGAGGCGCACAAAGCGCTCTTCTGCCGCACGCTGCTCGACACCTTCAATCCGTACAAGCCTGCAGTGATCGACTGGCCGCAGCTCGATGCCGAGGCGCGCGAGCGCCTGGTGAGCCTGCCGATCTGGGACATTGCCGTGCAGACCGAGGGCCGCGCGCGCCTGCACGTCGCCTCCTATGCCGCGGTCACCCGCGATCCGCTGCTGCGCGAGGCGATCGAGCTCAATGCGTTCGAGGAGGGCCGCCACAAGAACGTGCTCTCCAACCTCGTCCAGGCCTACGGCATCGCACTCTCGCCCGAGCCCGAGTACCTGACGCCGCGCGATCCGGAGTGGGCCTTCATGCTCACCGGTTACAGCGAGTGCATCGACAGCTTCTTCGCCTTCGGCCTGTTCGAGTCGGCGCGCCGCTCCGGTTACTTTCCGCCCGACCTCGTCAACACCTTCGAGCCGGTGATGCAGGAGGAGGCGCGGCACATCCTGTTCTTCGTCAACTGGGCCGCCTGGCACCGGCGCACCATGCCGCTGTGGCGCCGGCCGTGGTTCGAGCTCAAGGTGCTCGGCATCTGGATCGTGCTGGTGTGGGAGCGGCTGCGCATCGCGCGCAACGTCGGCCACGGCGTGCAGGACAACAATTTCACCCTCAGCGGCGCGAAATCCGTGAGCGCGGAAATCAGCGTCCCGCAGCTGATCGGGCTGTGCCTGGATGAGAACAGCCGCCGCATGAGCGCCTATGACGAGCGTCTGGTGAGACCGGCGGCGGTGCCGGCGCTGGCGCGCCTGGCACGCAGGTTCATGCGGTGAGATGAAGCTGCGCTTCGCCATTCTCGGGGCGGTCGGGGTGGCGCTGGCTCTTTACCTGGTGCGCTACGTCGGCTGGCACGCGGTGCTGGCCGCGGCCGCCGCCATCGGCTGGAGCGGCTTTTTCGTGTTCTGCCTGTCTGCGCTCGCGCTGTTCATCCTGCTGGGGGCCGCGTGGCAGGTGCTGTTCCCCGCAGGCACGGCGCCTTCGCTCGCGCTGCTGGTGCGGGCGCGCCTGGTGCGCGATGCCGGCGCCGAGGTACTGCCGCTGTCGCAGCTCGGTGGCATCGCGCTCGGGGTACGCGCGGCAGTCCTTCAGGGCGTAGCAGCTCCGCTCGCGGCGGCCTCGATGATTGTCGATGTGACCACGGAGATGCTGGCGCAGATCGCCTATGCGGCCGGCGGCATGGTGATTCTCGCTGCCCGTGTCCCGCACAGCTCGCACGTGGCATCGATCATCAGCGGCTGCGCGATCGGGCTCGGCCTGTCGATCCTCGCGGCGGTACTCTTCATCGCGTTGCAGCGCCACGGCGGGCGCGTCAGCGCGCGGCTGGCGCGCAGTCTGATGCGCGGCGGCGGGCAAAAACTCACCGGTCTCACCGCGGCGCTCGAGACCATTCACCGCTCTGCGGCGCGCGTGGCGCTCTCGACGCTGCTGCATCTGGCGGCATGGATCGGCAATGCTGTGGCGGTCTGGCTCGGCTTTCGGCTCATCGGCGCCCGGCTCGACCTCCTCGCGGCGATCGCCATCGAGAGCCTCGTCTACGCGATACGCAGCGCCGCAGTGTTCATTCCCAACGCGCTCGGGGTGCAGGAAGGTGCTTACATGCTGCTCGCGCCGCTCTTCGGGGTGGGCACCGAGACGGCACTCGCAATCTCCGTGCTGAAGCGGGCGCGGGACGTGGTCATCGGCGTGCCGGTGCTGCTGATCTGGCAGGCGGCGGAGGGGCGGCGCGCGCTCGGCAGCGGTGCCGCACACCCGCAGGCGGGCGATGGCCACGCTCAGTGAGCGGTGAGCCGCAGCGCGAAGGACACGCCGACGTCGTTCCCTACCTGGTCCGTGGCTTTCCAGTCGCCCTGGCCGACACCGTAGTCGAGGCGGTGCAGGCTCGTCTTGCCGGTCATGTATCCGGCCGGCGCACCGTTCTCGGTGGCGGTCCGAAAGGAGAACGGCACGCGCTCATCGCGCGTGACGCCGCGGATGGTGAGCTTGCCCACCGCTTCAAAGCCGGCCGCCGTGCGCGTGATCTGGGTCGCGGCAAAATGCGCCTGCGGGAACTTCGCAACGTTGAAAAGATCGGCGCCGCGCACGGTGTCGTCGCGCTCCTGGTCCCCGGTGTCGACGGAAGTCATCTCCACGAGCACATCCAAGCGGCTCGCCGCGAGGTTGTCCGGGGAAAAGTCGAGCGTCACCTGGAAGCGCTTGAAGCGGCCCTTGTTCTGGGCACCCGCCTGCACGAAGGTGAATTCCAGCGAGCTCTTCGCGGGGTCGAGGACATAGTGGGCGGGCGCGGCCGCATCGGCGGCGTGACCGGAGGGCGCGCTGCCGAGCGCAGCGAGCGCCACCACCAGGGCCGCCGCCAGGTGCGCTGAGGTGCCCGCTGACAGGGCCGCTGCTGGTGAGTGTGCGGAGTACTTCATGTTTTGGGTCCCTGCGTCGGGGCGGTGAAGGGCAACATCCGGCGCAGCACGTCATCGCGCAGCATGAAATGGTGCTTGAGCGCGGCGGCGACGTGCAGCATCACCACCACCGCGAGTACCCAGGCGAGCGTCTCGTGCGTCGTGATCAGCGCCTCGTACAATGACTTGTTGCGCGGCACCAGGTCCGGCAGGGTGAAGAACCCGAACCAGCTCACCGGAAACCCACGCGCCGAGGACATCATCCATCCCGAGAGCGGCATGGCGAACAGCAGCGCGTACAGCAGTCCGTGGGTCCAGCGTGCCAGCACACGCTCGTACGGCTTGAGCGTCGTCGGCAGGAGCGGTGTCAGGTTGAGCGAGCGCCACAGCAGCCGCAGGATGACGAGCATCAGGATGGTGATGCCGACCGACTTGTGCCGCGCCAGCAGGCCGAGCTTGCGCGCGCCGGGCGGCAGATCGTCGGCGAGGCTCGCCAGTGTCACCTGCAGGATGAGCAGCGCGACGATGAGCCAGTGGAAAGTCTGGGAGAGTACACCCCAGCGATGGTGGGTGTTGCGCAGTGCCATGCGGGCAAGCTTATGCGGCTGAGCGGGCGTTGGAAACTGCTGGCGCCGGCGGTGGTGTCGGCATGGCTGCTGAGCGGCTGTCCGGCTCCGCCGCGGGCGCCACCGCCGCCCGCGGGCGCCGCGCCTGCCGTCGCTGCGCCACCGGCGCCGCACCTGGGTACGCCCTACGAGGTGGTGCCGCAGCGCTCGCTCCTCACCATCCTCGTTTACCGCGGCGGAGCGCTTGCCAGCGCCGGACACAACCACGTCATCGCCTCCCACGACCTCGGCGGCACTCTTTACGCGGCATCCGACCTCCTGCAGAGCAGCTTCGAGCTGCACGTTCCCGTCGCGACGCTCACGGTCGATGAGTCTGCGCTGCGTGCGCAGCAACCGGCGGCGGAGTTTCCTGCCGACGTCTCCGACAGCGCGAAGGAGGGAACGCGGCACAACATGCTCGGCGAAGCGCTGCTCGATGCGCAGCGCAATCCCGAGATCACGCTGCGCTCAGTGCGGCTCGAGCCTGCAGGCGAGGCGCCCGATCCGAACACCGTGCTCGCGCACATCGAATGCCTGGTGCGGGGCGAGCCGCGTGCCTTCGCGGCGCCGGTGCATTACCGCCTGGGCGGCGATGGCACGCTCGAGGCCTCCGGAGAGCTGCCGCTGCGGCAGACGCAGCTCGGGCTCACGCCCTTCAGCGCCATGCTCGGCGCGCTGCAGGTGCAGGACGAGATGCGGATCAGCTTCCATATCGTCGCGCAGGCCGCACCGGTCAGGCGACCGCCCTGAGCCGCAGGCGCGCCATCAAGCGCCGGGCGCTTCCTGCCGGATCGGCTCAGTCAGGATCTTCCAACAGCAGCAGCGGTGTCGCCCCCGGCGCTTCCAGCACGGCACTCCGCCCCCTCCCCTGCACCCCGGCGGGTGCGGCGGCGAGCGTCAGGCCAAGCGCCGAAAGAAGCTCGAGGCGGGCCGGCATGTCGGCGGCGCGGAACACCAGCATGGGGTGCGGGAACAGCCGCGGGGAGTGGAAGGCGAGGTCGAGATGATCGCTGGTGAGTGTCAGGTGCGGGTAGGGGAGCTGGGTCTCTTCGGCCGCGACGAACCCCAAAGGCTCCCAGAAGTCCTTGGCGGTGGTGAAGTCCCCGGCGGGCAGGCTCACCTCCGCGAAGTCGCCGCACACCGAGACCTCGCGCGTGTCGCGCGCCATCGGCGAGTAGGTGCGCGCCTCGAGCACGGCAACCTCCTGACCGAAGGGGTCGTTGAAGGCGATCTCGTTGAACTCCTCCTCACCGGTCTGGCAACGCGTGAGGTGTATGCCTGCCGCGGCGAAGGCGGCGAGGCTCCTGGCGATGCCGGGCCGCACGAAGGTGAGCGTCGCAGAGGCGCCGGCGCGCTGGTGCAGGCCGATGAACAGCCGCCCGTCGGTGAGCACTCCATAGGGATGCGTGAAGGTGTCGGTGGTGGTCGCCTGGCTGAAGCCGAGCCGCTCGTAGAACTCGACGCCGCTGCGCACGTCATCGACCGCGACGCTGAACTCGTGAAAGACTCCCGCGAGCGGCAGGGGTGCCAGCATCTCAGGCAGAGGCACCGTGTGCCGCGCCCGGCAGGTGCTCACGGAAACCCTCGGTCCATCCCTGGCAGCGCTGCGCGACGAGCGCCGCGAGGCAGTGAGCCTGAGCGCTGCCCGCATTGAGGGCGGGCACGTACTCGAAGCGCTGGCCGCCCGCCTGCACGAAAGCCGCGCGATTCTCGATGGCGATCTCCTCGAGCGTCTCCAGGCAATCGACCGCGAAACCGGGGCACACGACGCTCACCTCGCGCACGCCACGCGCCGGCAGCGCGCTCAGCACCTGCTGTGTGTAGGGCCGCAGCCACTGCGCCGGGCCGAAGCGCGACTGAAAGCTGACGCTCCATTCCCCTTCACGCAGCAGCAGCTCATCGGCCAGCAGACGCGCAGTGGTGTGGCAGCGCTTGTGGTAGGGATCGCCCTTGCGGCAGTAGCGCTCGGGAATGCCATGGAACGAGATCAGCAGGTGGGGCGTGCGCCCATGGGCGTCCCAGTGGGCCGCAACGCTGGCACGCAGCGCCTCGATGTAGCCGGGATGATCGTGGTAGTCGGCGACCAGCTGCAGGTCGGGGAGCCAGCGCATCTGGCGCAGTGTGGCGCTCACCTGGTCGAAGGCGGCCCCGGTGGTCGTGCCGGAATACTGCGGGAACAGCGGCAACACCAGCAGGCGCTGCACCCCGCCGCTGCGCAGCCGCTCGAGCGCGACCGCCATCTCCGGCGCGCTGTAGAGCATGCCCACCTCCACCTGCAGCGGCGCGAGCATCCGCTGTGCCAGCACCGCGGCGAGCTCGGCACGCAGCTTCAGCGTCAGCTCGCGCAGCGGCGAGCCTGCCTCCGACCATATGCGCCGATACTTCTCCGCGACGCGCGCCGGTCGCCACGGCAGGATCACTCCGTACAGCACCGGCAGCCACAGCGGGCGCGGCAGGTCGACGATGCGCGGATCGGCGAGAAAGCGGGCGAGGAAGGCGCGCACCGCGGCCGCCTCCGGCGCCTCGGGAGTGCCGGAGTTGATCAGCAGAATGCCGATGCGCTCGGTGTTCAACGCAGTCCGACGCACACGAATTTCAGCTCAGTGTAGTCGAGGATGCCGTAGCGGGAGCCTTCGCGTCCGATACCCGACTCCTTGAGGCCGCCGAAAGGTGCGACCTCGGTCGAGAAGATGCCGGTGTTCAGACCGATCATCCCGTATTCGAGCGCTTCCGACACGCGCCAGGAGCGCGCCAGGTCGCGTGTGTAGAAGTACGCCGCCAGGCCGAACTCGGTGTCGTTCGCCATGCGGATCGCGTCCAGCTCGCTCTCGAAGCGAAACAGCGGGGCAATCGGCCCGAAGGTCTCCTCACGCGCGATGCGCATGGCGGGGGTCACTTCCGTGATCACGGTGGGCTCGAAGAAGGTGCCGCCGAGCGCGTGGCGTGTGCCGCCATGGGCGACCCGCGCCCCCTTGGAGACCGCATCCGCGATGTGCTGCTCCACCTTCTCGAGGGCAGCGGCATCGATCAGCGGTCCCTGGTCGGTCGGGCCCTTGAGCCCATCGCCGACCCGCAGCTGCGCCACCGCGTGCACCAGCTTGCGCGCGAACGCTTCGTAGACCGGCGCCTGCACCAGCAGGCGGTTGGCGCATACGCAGGTCTGGCCGCTGTTGCGGTACTTGCTGGCGATGGCGCCCGCGACCGCGGCGTCGAGATCCGCATCCTCGAACACGATGAACGGCGCGTTGCCGCCGAGCTCCATGGTGAGCTTCTTCACCGTGCCGGCGCACTGCGCCATGAGCTTCTTGCCGACGCCGGTCGAGCCGGTGAAGGTCACCTTGCGCACCGCGGGGTTGCTGGTGAGCTCGCCGCCGATCGCGGCGGCGTCCACGCCGGTCACGACATTCAGGACCCCGGCAGGGACCCCGGCGCGCGCCGCGAGCGCGGCCGCGGCGAGCGCCGAGTAGGGTGTCTGGCTCGCGGGCTTGATGACGATGGTGCAGCCGGCAGCGAGTGCCGGGGCTGCCTTGCGCGTGATCATCGCCAGCGGAAAATTCCACGGCGTGATCGCCGCGACCACACCGACCGGCTGGCGCAGCACCAGCAGCCGGCGGTCGCTCTGGTGCGTCGGGATCACATCGCCGTACAGGCGCTTGCCTTCCTCGGCGAACCATTCGATGAAGGAAGCGCCGTAGGCGATCTCGCCCTTCGCCTCCGCGAGCGGCTTGCCCTGCTCGGCGGTCATGAGCGTGGCGAGATCCTCCTGATTCGCCATGAGCAGCTCGTACCAGCGGCGCAGTATCAGTGCGCGCTCCTTGGCGGTGAGCGCGGCCCAGGGGGCGAAGGCCGCCGCTGCCGCCTCGATGGCGCGACGCGTCTCCGCGGCGCCCATGTCCGGGACGGTGCCGATCCGCTCGCCGGTCGCGGGATTCACCACCGGATGAGTCGCGCCGCTGCGCGCCTCGAGCCACTCGCCGCCGATGAAGGCGCGGGTGCGCAGCAGGTCCGGATCACGCAGTCTCATAAGTCGGTCCCCTCGGCAGCAGCCGGTGTCCCGGGCGCCTGCATGACATAACGGGCAAGGAACTCGAGCGTGCGCGTGCGCGCGAGCGCCGCCGCCTGCGGGTCGTAGCTGCTGCGCTGCTCGCAGTTGAAGCCGTGACCGGCACCCTCGTAAGCATGGACCGGCGCCTGCGGATAGGCGGCAAGGATGCGCTCGACATCGGCGAGCGGGATGCTCTCATCAGCGGTGCCGTAGTGGTACATCACCGGACAGCGCGGTTTGCGGTCCAGGTAAGCGTTCACCCTGCCGTAATAGACGACGGCGCAGGCGAGCGGCAGCTCGCAGGCGGCGAGATACGCCTGCGCACCGCCCCAGCAGTAGCCGACGGCAGCGGCGCGGCCGGAGTGCTTCACCACCGCGAGCGCCGCGGCGATATCGCGCGCAGTCGCCTGCGGGTCGAGCTGTTTCACATAGCCCGAGCCTTCCTGTCTTTCCGGCGGGGTGTAGCCGAGCTCGATGCCGCGACGTACCCGATCGAAGAGCGCCGGCGCGATCGCGGTATAGCCCGCGGCGGCGAAGTCATCGGTCACTCGGCGGATGTGACTGTTGACACCGAAGATCTCCTGCAGCACCAGCACCGCACCCTGCCGCCGGCCCGGCGGCGCGGCGAGCCACGCCTGAAACTCGTGGCCGTCGCGCGCCATGATGGTGGTGAATTGGCCCATGGGGTGGCATTCTAACGCGCCGCGCCACGGGAGGGATTCATGCTCGTCGGATCCGTCATCAAGCGGGTCGCCATCGTCGGTGGCGTGCGTATTCCCTTCGCGCGCTCCTATTCCGCCTACGCCACCGCCAGCAACCAGGAGATGCTCACGGCCGCGTTTCGCGCCGTGGTCGAGCGCTTCCGCCTGCAGGGGGAGCGGCTCGGCGATGTGGCCGCGGGTGCGGTCATCAAGCACTCGCGCGACTACAACCTGGTGCGCGAGTGCGTGCTCTCGAGCGGCCTCGATCCGCACACCCCCGGGCTCGACATGCAGCGCGCCTGCGGCACGAGCCTCGAGGCCACCATCGACATCGGCAACAAGATCGCGCTCGGCCAGATCGAGGCCGGCATGGCCGGCGGCACCGACTCGATCAGCGATGCGCCGGTGGTGTACCCGCGCTCGTACCAGCAGCTGCTGCTCGCCAGTTACCGCGGCCGCAGCGCCTGGCAGCGGCTGTCGCCGTGGTTCGGCCTGCGGCCGAGGCACTTCAAACCGGTGCTGCCCGCCGTGATCGAGCCGCGCACCGGGCTGTCCATGGGACAGAGCGCCGAGCTCATGGCGAAGCAGTGGCGCGTGACGCGCGCCGAGCAGGATCAGCTCGCCGACGACAGTCACGTGAAGGCCGCGGCTGCCTGGCGCGACGGCTTCTACGCGGACCTGGTGGTGCCGTACCTGGGCCTGAAGAGCGACAACAATGTGCGCAGCGACTCTTCGCTCGAGAAGCTCGCGCGGCTGCGCCCGAGCTTCGCCGCCGACGGCACCCTCACCGCCGGCAACAGCACACCGCTCACCGACGGCGCGAGCGCGGTGCTGCTCGCCACTCCCGAGTGGGCGGCGAAGCGCTCGCTGCCGGTGCTCGCCTACCTGCGCTACGGCAAGGCGTGGGCGGTCGATTTCGCCGGCGGCAAGGAGGGCCTGTTGATGGCGCCCACTTACGCGGTGGCGGCCATGCTGCGCGATGCCGGCATCACGCTGCAGGACTTCGACTACTACGAGATACACGAGGCGTTCGCCGCGCAGGTGCTGTGCACACTGCGGGCGTGGGAGTCGGCCGAGTACTGCCGCGACGTGTTGGGTCTGCCGGGGCCGCTCGGCAGCATCGATCGCGCGCGGCTCAACGTGAAAGGCGGCAGCGTCGCCCTCGGCCACCCCTTCGCCGCGACCGGCACGCGCATCGTCGCTACCCTCGCGAAGCTGCTCGCGGGCGATGCCAGCGCCAGGCGCGGACTGATCTCGGTGTGCACCGCCGGCGGCATGGGCGTGTCCGCCATTCTGGAGCGAACAGCATGAGCACGGCGCGGGTGCCGCGCCGGCTGCTGCGGCCTGGGCTGAGGGTTGGCGTCATGAGCGCGGCGCTCGTCGCGGGGTCGGCGGCCGCCTCGAATTTCCAGAGCGCGCTCAGCGACTATCGCGCCGGCCGCTTCGACACCGCGCGTAGCGGGTTCCTGTCGCTCGCCGAGCTCGGCGACTGCGCGGCGCAATTCAATCTCGGCGCCATGGCGCTGCATGGCCAGGGTGGCCCGAAGGACGCCGGCAGCGGCGCCGGCTGGCTCGAGGCCGCCGCGGGCAACGGCTGCAGCCAGCTGGTCGGCGACCGCCTCGCGGCCATCACCAAAAGCCTCAGCGCCGAGGAGCTGCACACCGCTGCCACCATCATGGCGAGCTACGGACCGGAGGCGTTGCGCGCGCAGGGTATCGTGCAGCCGCAGTTCACCTGCCCCAATGAGCGCCCCGCGACCGTGCTGCTGGCGCCCGCGCCGCAGCGTCCGGCATCGAGCCGCGAGGAGCCGGCGCTCGTCATCACGGCCTTGACCATCGGCACGGACGGCCGCGCGCGTGATCCCGAGGTGCTGCTCGCCGTACCCACGGCGGCCTTCGCGGCCGCAGCGGTGGAAGCCTGGTTCAACTCGCAGTTCACGCCGGCGCGCTCCGCGGCCAGCCCGCTCGCCTCGCGCCTCCAGGCCAAGACGCTGTTCGCTTCGAGCGGTGATGCGCTCGCCAACTCCGAGAGCGTTCGCCGCGCGCGCTCCGCGGCGGACGCGGGCGACCCCGCCGCGGGCTACCTCGTGGGGCTCGCAGCCATGGTCGAGCCCTCTCTCGGCATCTCCGCCGCGCGCGCCGCAGACCTGCTGCTCGGCGCGGCACGCGATGGCGACCCCGACGCGCAGTACTGGGTGGCTAGTCAGCTGCGTGCCAGCGTCGGCTGCCATCCACGCGCCGACGGCGTGGTGTGGCTGCGGCACGCCGCGAGCGGCGGCAGCGCCGCGGCGCAGCTGCTGAGCGCGCGCGACCTGCTCGCGGGCTCGCCCACCACCGCGCAGATCGTTGAGGCGCGCAGTCTCCTCGGACGGGCGGCGCACGCCGACTCCTACTACGTGCGCAAGCACGTCGCGGCGTTGCTCGCCGCCTCACCGCTCGAGGCGGTGCGTGATCCGCCTGCCGCTCTGACACTCGCGCAGCAGCTCGCCGCGGGTGAGATCAGGACCGATCCGCAGATGTTCGAGACGGTGGCCGCGGCCTACGCCGCCAACGGCGACTTTCGTGCAGCCACCGCGCAGCAGCAGCTCGCCGTGGAGAAGGCCGCGACACTCGGCTGGAACACCGCCGTGATGAAGGAGCGCCTGGACGCCTACCGGCATGAGCGCGCCTGGCACGGGGAGCTGCTAGGCGCGACCTAGCCGGCGGCCCTGCCCCTGATTTGCGCCCACGAGGGGCGAGACGGCAAGATGCCCTGGCAATGGAGCAGCCGCGGTTTGCGAGCTTTCGCGAGTTTTATCCTTATTACCTGCAACAGCACACCGACCGCACCTCGCGGCGACTGCACGTCGCGGGCACCCTGCTGGCGATTGCCGTGGCGGCCGCGGCCGTCGGCAGCGGCCGCTGGCTGTGGCTGTGCGCGGTGCCGGTGGCCGGATATCTGCCGGCCTGGCTCGGGCATCTGCTGTTCGAGCGCAATACGCCCGCGACCTTTCGCCATCCGCTCTACAGCCTGCGTGGAGACTTCACGCTGCTCTTCGAGGTGCTCAGCGGGCGCCGCCCGTGGTGAGCCGCTGGGTAGCCGCCCCGCATGAGCCGCCCCGGCATCGACCGCGTGTTCGAGCGGCGCATCGCCGCGCTCGTCAACGGCGGTGAGCCGCAACGCCTGCAGGGCGGACGCAAGGGCGTCGAGAAGGAGTCGCTGCGCGTGCTGCCCTCGGGAACGCTGGCGCGCAGCCCGCACCCGGTCGCGCTCGGCTCGGCGCTCACCAACGAGCACATCACCACCGACTACTCCGAGGCGCTGATCGAGCTGGTGACCCCGGCGTTCACGGAAAGCTGGCAGCTGCTGCAGTACCTGCTCGACCTGCACCAGTTCGTCTACCGCCATCTCGGCGATGAGCTGCTGTGGGCGACCAGCATGCCGTGCGCGATCGAGAGCGATGCGCAGATCCCGCTGGCGCAGTACGGCAGCTCGCACGTCGGGCGCATGAAGACCGTGTACCGCAACGGTCTCGGCCTGCGCTACGGGCGCATGATGCAGGCGATCTCCGGAGTGCATTTCAACTACTCCTTTCCGCTGCCGTTCTGGGAGAGCTGGGCGGCGGCGCGCGGCGCTTCCGGCCATGGCCAGCCGTTCGTCTCCTCGTGTTACTTCGAGCTGCTGCGCAACTACCGCCGCTACGGCTGGCTGGTGCTGTACCTGTTCGGCGTGTCCCCGGTGGTGTGCAAGTCCTTCCTGCGCGGGCGCCGCTTCGGGCTCGACGATTTCGGTCCCGGCACGGCGTTCGCGCCCCATGCCACCAGCCTGCGGATGAGCGATGTCGGTTATCGCAACCGCAATCAATCGGGGCTGTCGGTATCGGTGAACACTCTCGAGGAGTACGTGCACGACCTGACACGTGCCATCACCACGCCGTATCCGCCGTACGAGGCGCTCGGCGTCAACGTGCAGGGCGAGTGGCGCCAGCTGAACGCCAACATCCTGCAGATCGAGAACGAGTACTACAGCTTCATCCGTCCCAAGCGCGTGGCGCGCTCGGGCGAGCGACCCACCAAGGCGCTGCGGCGCGCGGGAGTCGAGTACGTCGAGGTGCGCGCGCTCGATGTGAGTGCCTTCGATCCGGTCGGTGTAAACCAGAACAAGCTGCGTTTCCTCGAGGCATTCCTGGCGTTGTGTCTGATGAAGGAGAGCCCGCCGATCGCTCCCGCAGAGCAGGGCGCGCTGGATGACAATCACCTCACCGTCGCCCGTCGCGGCCGCGAGCCGGGGCTGACACTATGGCGCGAGGGACGCAGCGTGCCGATGCGTGAGTGGGCGCGGGAGCTGCTCGACGGCATGGGGGGAATTTGCGAAGCCCTGGACCACGCTGATGGGTCAAAACCCTATAGGCAGGCCCTTGCCACGCAGGCGGCCAAGATTCAGGACGTCGAGCTCACGCCTTCGGCGCGGTTACTGACCGAGCTGCGCGCCGGCGAATCCTTCTTCGACCTCGCGCTGCGCATGTCCGCGACCCACAAGGCTTATTTCCTCGACCTCTATCCACCCAACGAGGAACGGCTGCGCGAGTTCTCGCGCGAAGCCGCTGATTCACTCGCAGCGCAGCAGTCGATCGAGGCTGCTGATCGCGGTACCTTCGAGGAGTATCTCGAGCGTTACTTCGCGGAGTGAGATTGTGTGACCGACATGAGGAAAAATGCTCACGTGCGGTTGCGCCGACATAACCTTCGGATTCAGCTGACTCCCGCCGACACCTTCATGACATAACCTTAACATAATCAGTCACTTGATAAGTTAGCTTTTGGTTTGCAGACGACATAGACTCTGTGAGCCGCGTCGCACTACGGACAGCGCGCGCGGCACTAAGGAAGCTACATAAAAGATCTGATCGACATAAGCAGGAGCGCGAGCAGATGAAACGGAAAAGCGCGGAAGGAATCCCCGCACGTCAGCGGCTGACGCCCGCTGCCAATGAAGAATTCACTGGCACGGTGAATGATTTGAGCAGACGCGACCTCGCGGACAGACTCGCGACTCGGTCCGGTTGGGATCCGTACGAAGTGTGGCGCACGCGGGTGAAGGCGTCCGCGAAGGAAAAGCGCGGGCCCGAGCCACTGCGCTGAGTCGCTGATCGAAAACCGCAGAGGGGGCTGCGGATTGCGCACCAGGTCCGCAGACACCGCGTCTTCCGTGGCCCGCCGCGCGCGGCGCACGCTGTTGCGGTTTCCCGATCCGGAGCTGGAGCGTCAGTTCCTGCTGAGCTACCGCGCCGCGGCGCGTCCCTGGATCCGCATGAGCCTGGTGGTGGCGTTGTCCACCGTGCTGGGCTTCACCATCATCGATCACTGGCTGCTGGTCGGGCCGCGTCTGGCACGGCCGGACATCTGGCGCTTCGGCCTGCAGCTGCCACTCGTGCTCATCATGCTCGGGCTCACCGGCCCGCGGCCGTATCTGCGCTGGTATCAGCCGGCGATCCAGATCGCGGCGCCGCTGTTCGGTATCGGCACGGTGCTGATGGCGGTGGAGGCGACGCCGGCGCAGCTGCCGCTGGTCGCCGCGCGGCTGTTGCTCGCGGCGTTCTACTTCTACTTCATGCTGGGACTCGGCTTCAACGCCGCGCTGCGCAGCAACGCGGTGCTGATGCTCGCCTACGCCTTCGCCGCCGTCAGCGGCGCGATCGCACCGGTAGTCGCCACCTACTCGCTGTTCGTGCTGTTGTGCGCCAACTTCATCGGCGGTGCCGGCTGCTACGCGCTCGAGTACGCGAACCGCATCGCCTTCCTCGAGCGCCGCCGGCTCGCCGAGGTCGCCACCCACGACGGGCTCACCGGGCTCCTCAACCGCGCCGCGCTCGAGGAGCAGGCGCGCAGCCTGTGGCAACACGCGCAGCTTGCGCACCTGCCGGTGTCGCTGCTGCTCATCGATATCGATCACTTCAAGGCCTACAACGACCGCTACGGCCACCAGGAAGGGGACCGCTGCCTGCGCGAGGTCGCCACCGCGGTGCGCAGTGCCGCGCGTCGCCGGCCGCTCGATGTCGTCGCCCGCTACGGCGGCGAGGAGATCATCGCCATCCTGATCGACAGCGGCCGCGCCGACGCGGCAGCGGCAGCGGACAGCGTCTGCCGCGCGGTGGCGGAGCTCGGCATCGCCCACGCCGGCTCGGGCACGCGCAGCTACGTGACGGTGAGTATCGGTGTCGCCACGGTCGAGCCCGGTGGCGACTACAGCCACGAGCCTGCAGTGCGCCTCGCCGATCAGGCCCTGTATGCCACCAAGGCGCGCGGCCGCGATGGCTGGTCGCACGCCGGGTCCGCCGATGCCGCGGCCGCCACGGCGGTGACACCGGTGCCGCGGCCCGGGGAGGCGCCGGCAGGTGAGGCGCAGCCGCTCGATGAAGCGCAGGCGGCGGAGCTGCTCAAGACCGCGAGCTGACACCGGCGCGCGCCACGCGGCCGTCAATCCCCCTCCGGAGGCAGGGGCGGGGAGCGGCCGTCACTTGCGCCCGCGCGCGCCAGCACCGATCCTGCCTGCATGAACGCCCTCTCGGTACGCGGACTCAGCAAGACCTACAGGAACGGTGTCGAGGCACTGCGCGGCATCGACCTGGACGTCGAGCGTGGCGACTTCTTCGCGCTGCTCGGCCCCAACGGTGCAGGCAAGACCACCCTCATCGGCATCATCACCTCGCTGGTCAACAAGAGCGGCGGCAGCGCCAGTGTGTTCGGCCACGACATCGAGGGCGAGCTCGAAGCGGCCAAGGCCTGTATCGGCATCGTGCCGCAGGAGATCAATTTCAACATGTTCGAGACGCCGTTCACCATCGTGGTGAACCAGGCGGGCTTCTACGGCATCCCGCGCGCGGTGGCGCGCGAGCGCGCCGAGAAGTACCTGAAGCAGCTGCAGCTGTGGGAGAAGCGCAATGGCATCTCGCGCGGTCTGTCGGGGGGCATGAAGCGCCGCCTGATGATCGCGCGGGCGCTCATGCACGAGCCGCGGCTGCTGATCCTGGATGAGCCGACCGCCGGAGTCGACATCGAGATCCGCCGCTCGATGTGGGATTTCCTGCGCGAGATCAACGCGCGCGGCACCACCATCATCCTCACCACGCACTACCTGGAGGAAGCCGAGACGCTCTGCCGCAACATCGCCATCATCAGCGGCGGCCGCATCGTCGAGCGCGATCGCATGAGCAGCCTGCTGCGCCGCCTGCACGTCGAGACCTTCGTGCTCAACCTGCGCGAGCCCCTGGCGGTGGCGCCGCCGCTGGCGGGTTACCTGGTGCGTCTCGTCGATGACCATACGCTCGAGGTGGAGGTCTCCAAGGAAGAGAGTCTCAACGGGATCTTCGCGCGCCTTACCGCGCTCGGCATCGAGGTGCTGAGCATGCGCAACAAAGTGAATCGCCTCGAAGAGATTTTCATGCAGCTCGTCGAGGCACGCGCTGGCGCAGGCGACGCCCCGCGCAACGGCGCCGCCTTGCCGGCGGGCGCCGGCCGCGCGGCCGCCCGCCTCGGGACACCGACATGAGCAGCGTCGCCGGCACGACTGCCGCGCCCATACGGCTCAACGTGGTGCGCTGGATCGGCTTCAAGACGATCGTCATTCGCGAGTACGGCCGCATCATCCGCATCTGGGGACAGACCATCGTGCCGTCGGTGGTGACCGCGGTGCTGTACTTCGCGATCTTCGGCAGCCTCATCGGCCGGCGCGTCGGCGCGATGGATGGATTCGACTACAAGCAGTACATCGCCCCCGGCCTGATCATGATGTCGGTGATCACCAACTCGTACGGCAACGTCGTCGCCTCGTTCTTCGGCGCCAAGTTCGGCAAGCACGTCGAGGAGCTGCTGGTCTCGCCGCTGCCGAACTGGGTGATCGTCGGCGGCTACGCCGCCGGCGGCCTGGTGCGCGGGGTGCTGGTGGGGGTGGCGGTGACGCTGGTGTCGCTGGTGTTCACCCATCTGCCGCTGCAGCACCTGCTGGTGGTGCTCGCCGCACTGCTGCTCACCTCGCTCACCTTCGGGCTCGGGGGGTTCCTCAACGCCCTGTTCGCGAAGAACTTCGATCAGGTGAACTGGATTCCCTCCTTCGTGCTCACTCCGCTCACCTACTTCGGCGGCGTGTTTTACTCGGTGAACCTGTTGCCGGAGTGGGCGCGCAGCCTTTCGTACGCCAACCCGATCCTCTACATGGTGAACGCCTTTCGCTTCGGTTTCCTCGGCGTGTCCGACGTCGATGTGGGCAGCGCCTTCGCGCTGATGACCGCCTCCGCCGTGGTGCTGTTCGCACTCGCGGTGGGGCTGATGAACCGCGGCGCTGGAATCCGCGAATGACGCCGGCCGGCCGCCCCGGGAAATCATGCTCGACGCGGCGATGGGCTGGTGGCGAGAAGCAGGATGCATGATTTCCCGGGGGCCCCGGCGGTCGCGCTCGTGACCGCGCGCGCCGCGCGCGGCCTCGATGAGGACATGCCGCCGCTCAGCGCCGCATTCGCCGCCGCCGGGGCGGTCGCCGAGATCGTCGATTGGGACGACGCCGCCGTCGACTGGGGACGCTTCGACCTGGCGCTGCTGCGCTCGGCGTGGGACTACACCGAAAGGCTGCCGCAGTTCCTCGCCTGGGTCGACCGGGTCGCGGCCGCGACGCTGCTGCTCAATCCGCCGCCGGTGGTGCGCTGGAACTCCGACAAGCACTACCTGCGCGCGCTCGCGCGCGGCGGAGTGCCGGTCGTCCCGACGACCTTCGTGGAGGCGGGCGCCGACCCACGGCCGGTGCTCGAGGATTTTCTCCGCAGCGAGCGCTGCGCCGAGGTGGTGGCAAAGCCCGCGGTGGGCGCCGGCTCGCGCGATGCGCGCCGCCACGCCCGCGCCGATACGGACGAGATCCTCGCGCACCTGCAGCCGCTGCTCGCCGCGGGGCGCAGCATGATGCTGCAGCCGTACCTCGAGAGCGTGGATCGCGACGGCGAGACTGCGCTCATCTTCATTGCGGGCCGATTCAGCCACGCGGTGCGCAAGGGGCCGCTGCTGCCCGCGGGCGCGCCGGCGACCGCTGGACTCTTCGCCCCGGAGGAGATCACGCGGCGTGTGCCGGGTGAGGATGAGCTGCAGGTCGCCGAGCGCGCCATTGCCCAGGTCCCCGCCGGCGAGCTCCTCTACGCGCGCGTCGATCTCCTGCGCGATGGCGGCGGGGAACCCCGGGTGCTCGAGCTCGAGATCACCGAGCCGTCGCTTTTCTTCGCCTACGTGGCCGCAGCACCCCGCTTCGTGGCTGCCGCCCTGGAACGCCTCCGGCGTTCCTCCCGCTGAGCTTTACGCCGGGCCTTCGGATTATGGAAAATGGCGCACGCCGGCTGCCGGGGTCGGCTGCGCGGGTTTGGAACGGCGCAGCAAATATGTGAAGTACCGCACGCAAAATCGTCTCTAAGTCATTGGAGCAAGAAAAGTTTCATATTTCTTTCATGGGAGTGACGCTCGTCTGGCTCAGGCTGTAGACGTCCACTCATGGGCCATTCAACGGAGGAACGGAGGCCGCATGAAGGCGACCGGGTTGAACAGCTTCATGGCGCGCATCGACGCTGCCGAGTATGGGCTGTGCTGCCGGCTGAACCGCGGCGCGCAGCGCCCGATTCCGTGCCGGGTCTTCCAGATCGCAAGCCGCCTCGGCGACGGCCTGGTGTGGTATGCGCTGATCCTGGCGCTGCCGCTGCTCTACGGAGCCTCCGCGGTGAAGCCCGCCATCGCCATGGCACTCACGGGTCTGGTGGGCGTGCTGCTCTACACGCTGCTGAAGCGGCTCTTTGTACGCGAGCGCCCGTTCATCACGCACGCCGCGATCAGCCAGGCTGCCGCCCCGCTCGATCGCTACAGCTTTCCCTCCGGCCACACGCTGCACGCGGTTTCCTTCACCTGGCAGGCATGTGCGCACTTCCCCGAGCTCGCCTGGGTGCTGTTGCCACTCACGGCGCTGATCGCCGGATCGCGCGTAGTTCTCGGCCTGCACTACCCGAGCGATGTGCTGGCCGGCGCCACGATCGGCGCGGCGCTGGCGGAGCTCGGTCTCGCCTTTGCCTGACGTGCGTTCACGCCGCGCGCGTCAAGGGTGGTCCTAGCACGTGCCGGTGCGCGTGCTCTTCATCTCCGACGTCTACTTCCCGCGCGTCAACGGCGTCTCCACTTCCATCCGCACCTTTCGCCAGGATCTCGCCGACTGCGAGGTCGCGACGCTGCTGGTCGCGCCGCGTTATCAGGGCTCAGCGCCCCTGGAGGACGAGGCGGGCGTGCTGCGCGTGCCCGCGAGGAGCGTGCCGCGGGACCCCGAGGACCGGCGCATGTCGTGGCGCGCGGTCACGAGCACGCTGGACGCGCTGCCGCGCGAGGAGTTCGACCTCGTGCACATCCACACTCCCTTCATCGCGCACTATGCCGGGGTGCGCTGCGCGCGCCGCGCCGGCGTTCCGTGCGTCGCCACCTATCACACCTTCTTCGAGGAATACCTGCATCACTACGTGCCGGTACTGCCGCGCGGGGTGAGCCGCTTCCTCGCCCGCAGCTTCACCCGCTCGCAGTGCTCGGCGGTGCAGGCGCTGATCGCACCGTCTGAGCCGATGCGCGCGGTGCTCGAGGGCTACGGCGTGCGCACGCCCATTCACGTGCTGCCCACCGGGCTCGCACCGGACCGCTTCCGGCGCGGCGACGGCGACGCGTTCCGCGCGCGCGCCGGCATCGACCGCAGCCGGCCGCTCGTCACTTACATCGGTCGCGTGGCGCACGAGAAGAACATCGGCTTTCTGCTGCAGATGTTCGTGGAGGTGCTGAAGTCGGTGCCGCAGGCGCTGCTGGTGATCGCAGGCGAAGGGCCGGCGCGCGCCGCGCTGCGCGCCCAGGTCGCGGCGCTCGGTCTCACCGCGCAGGTGCAGTTCGCCGGCTATCTCGAGCGCGATAGCGCGCTGCTCGACTGCTATGCGGCCGCGGTCGTGTTCGTGGTCGCCTCGCGCACCGAGACCCAGGGGCTGGTGCTGCTCGAGGCCATGGCACAGGGCGTGCCGGTCGTGTCGACCGCCGAGCTCGGCACGCGCTCGGTGCTGCCGGGGAGCGGCGCGCTGATCGTGCCCGAGCAGCGCGCGGACTTTGCGGCAGCGGTGGTGCGCGTGCTCGGCGATGCGCAGCTGCGCGCGCAGATGGGCGCGCAGGGCCGTGCGCACGCGCGCACCTGGTCTTCGGCGGCGATGGCCGGGCGGCTCGCCGAGATCTATCGCGGCTTGCTCACCACGCCACGCGCGGTGCGCGCGGCTGCCTGAGAACGCAGCCACGCGCGCGCCGCGCCGCGGACGCCGCGGGTGCCGCGGATCGTCGACTGCTTCTCAGTATTTGCGCCTCGCGAGGAGTTGAACGCGAGCGGTTCTTCGCTACACTGCCCGCGGTATCGAACCGCAGCGTTGGGAGCGGGCATGGGCGCAAAGCGGGCCTTGATCGTGGACGACTCCAAGTCCGCGCGCCTGTTTCTCGCCCGCGTGCTGGAAAAGTACGAGATCGACGTCGACAGCGCCGAGACCGCCGAGGCGGCGATCGACTATCTCAGCAGCAACCGCCCGGATGTGATCTTCATGGATCACCTCATGCCGGGCATGGACGGCCTGCAGGCGGTGCGCGCGATCAAGAACGATCCACGCACGGCCACCATCCCGATCATGATGTACACCTCGCAGGAGGGTGAGGTGTATCTCGGCCAGGCGCGCGCGCTCGGTGCGCTCGGCGTGCTGCCGAAGCAGATCAAGCCGACGGATGTGTCGAAGGTGCTGTACCAGCTGCACCTCGTTCCGGATCGGCGCACGAACGAGCAGTCGAGCTTCACCGCGGTGGACCTGAACGGTCCGCAGGAGCCGCCCGCCGGAGCGCCGCGGGTCCTCACCGACACCACGCTGCGCGAGCATTTCGCGGAGCTGCGCCGCGCACTGGTCGCTGGCGTCGACACCCAGACCGATCGCATCACCGCGGAGGTGCGCGCGCTCCTGCTGGAGTCGCTCCCGCCGCCTGCGCCGCCTCCTACCCCCGAGACGCTGCCGACCCTCGAGCCGCCACGCGGGCCGGCGATTCCCTGGCCGTGGGTCGCCGCCGGCGCGGCGCTGGTCATTGCCCTCGCGAGCATGGTCCTGGCGTGGCGGAGCGTGCTGCTGCTCGGCCGACTCGAGGGCGAAGTCGCGCGGCTGCAGGCCCAGGCGCTGCCCGCCGCTCTCGCGGGCGCGGCCCACGCCGCAGCGCCGTCCGCGCAGTCCCCGCCCGGGGATGCGACCGGCACCGACAGCAAGCCGATCGTCGTTCCGGTGCCCTACGGAGCCGAACCGCTCGGCGGCGCAAGACTCGATATCATTCGTCAGCAGCTCTATCGGCTTGCGCGCCAGAAAGGGACGGGCGTTGCGGAGATCAGGACCTTTGCAGGACGCTTCTGCCTCATCGGCAGCCCGGTCGAGGGCTATTCCCCGGCACCCGAGGAGACGCTGGTCTCCCGCTGCGATCTCCTCGGCAATCCTTCCGAGGAGGCCTTCACGAGCCAGCGTACGCCGCTGCCACTCGTCAACCTCATCGGTGACATCCGCAACAGCACCCATGGCGCGTTCGACGTCCAGATCACCGCCGGCGATCCGGCGAGCGTGCTCTCCCCGTATCCGCCGGCCGTCTCCTATCTCACCGCCGGCGAGTGGAACCGCGCCGCGATGGCCAACAACAGGGTCGAGATCCGCGTGCGTTGAAAGAGACGGTTCAGCCCGTGCCGACCGCTGACGATGATTTCCGGCCGGCACGCTGGCTGCGCAACCCCCATCTGCAGTCCATCCTGGCGACCACCGGGTGGGGTCGCGCGCGGCAGCTGCGTGAGTCGGCGCTGCTGCTGTCCGCCGCACGCGAGACACTGCTTGATTGCGGCGCCGGCGTGCGGCTGCAGTGCTTCATCTCCACCCCGGCGCAGCCGCGCAGTGCGCCGGTAGTGCTGCTGCACGGCTGGGAAGGGAGCGCGGACTCGGTCTACGTGCTGTCGCTGGCGCAGCAGCTGTTCGCACGCGGCTTCGAGGTGGTGCGCCTCAATCTGCGCGACCACGGGGATACGCATCATCTCAATCGCGACCTGTTTCATTCCTGCCGCCTGCCCGAAGTCGTGGGTGCAGTCGCAGCGCTGCAGCGGCTCCGCGGCGGCCGGCCACTGCAGCTGGTGGGCTTCTCGCTCGGCGGCAATTTCATGCTGCGGGTCGCCGCGCAGGCACGGGCCG
>JAFAKO010000220.1 GCA_019235245.1 Gammaproteobacteria bacterium | reverse complement strand
CCTGCAGCAGGCCGAGGATCTCGTCCGCGGTCTTGCGATCGAGGTCGCCGGTCGGCTCATCGCACACCAGCAGCTGTGGATCCGACACCAGCGCGCGCGCAATCGCCACCCGCTGCTCCTGTCCGCCGGAGAGCTCCTTCGGTTTGTGCTTGGCCCGGTCGGCGAGCCCGACGATCTCGAGCGCCACCGCGACGTTCTTGCGGCGCTGCGCGCCGGACAGTCGCGTCAGCAGCAGGGGCAGCTCGACGTTGCCCTCCGCGGTGAGCACCGGCATTAGGTTGTAGAACTGAAACACGAAGCCGACGTTGTGCGCGCGCCAGTGCGCCAGCTGCCCGCTCGAGAGCTGATCGATGCGGCGGCCGCCGACGCTGATCTCCCCGGCGGTCGGCTGATCGAGGCCGCCGATGAGGTTGAGGAGCGTGGTCTTGCCCGAGCCCGAAGGTCCCATGAGCGCGACGAAATCACCGCGCGGGATGTCGAGCGTCAGCCCGTGCAGTACCTCGATCTGTTGCCTGCCGCGCTCGTACACCTTGGTGACGTTGCGGATCTGCACCATCGACTCCGGCATGACATCGCTCCCTGGCTGCAAGTTACTCATGGCTTCGCCTCGGTCACCGCGGCTCCGTCTTTGAGCTCGGCGGGGGCATCGACGATCACCGCTTCCCCGGGGCTCACCCCGCTCAGCAGCTGACGCGCCTCGGCGCTGGTGCCGCCGAGGGTGACCGCACGGCGCTCGGCGCGGTGGTCCCGCAGGACGAATACCACCTCCTGCTCACCCTCCTTGCGCACCGCGGCCGCCGGCACCAGCGCCCCGCGCACCCGCTCGTGCGCCTCCCCGGCGGCCTTCGCCGCCTCGAGAAACGACACGCGCACCCCCATGTCTGGCACGATGCGATTGTCCTTCACGTCGAGGCCGATGCGCACCTTCACCGTCGCCTTGGAGCGATCGGCGGTCGGGATGATGGCGATGACGTGCGAGGGAATACGCCAGTCGGGATAGGCATTGAGCACCGACTCGACGCGCTGCCCCGGCTCGACGCGGTTGATATACGCCTCGTTGACGTCAACTTCCACCTCGAGTGAGTCCATGTCGACCAGCGTCCCGATACCGGTGCGTGTGAAGCCGCCTCCCGCCGACAGCGGTGAGATGATCTCCCCGACCTGCGCCGCCTTGGCGATCACCACGCCGGTGAACGGCGCGCGCACGGTGCAGTAATCGAGCTGCACCTGCGCGGAGCGTACGTTGGCTTCGGCGAGGTCGACCAGCTTGCGCTGCGATTCGACCTGCGCGGTCTGTGTCTCGACCTGGGTGCGGGCGAGCTCGACGGCCTGCTCCGAGATCAGCTTGCGCTGCAACAGATCCTCGTCGCGCTTCACGTCGCGCTGATTCTGCGCGAGCTGCGCCTGCGCCTGCAGCTGCAGCGCCTGCGCCGAGTGCAATTGGGCCTGTGCCTGCGCCAGCGCGGCCCGCTGCGCGGTGTCATCGAGCCGCCCGATGACCTGCCCCTCCCTGACATGATCGCCCTCCTCGATGAGCACCGCGGCGACGGTGCCCGTGATCTGCGCCGATACCGTCGCCTGGCGACGTGCGGTGACATAGCCGGTGGCGTCGAGCACCGAGGCGCCTCCCGCCCCCTCGCCGCCGATCGGCTGGGCGATGGCGGTGTGCACCGTCGCGACCGCGCGCGTGGCGAGCGCGAGCCAGGCGGCGATGGCGAGGACTGCGACCACCAGGATCGCCGCAACGGCGATCGCCACCCTTTTGCGGCCGGCCGCGGCCGAGGCCGGCGGCTCGCTGCGGTCGATGCGCAGCTGTCCTAACAGGGCCTTCTTATCGGTCTCCGACGTCATCCTGCGCATCCATCCGGCGAGGGCGCGCAACGATAGCATCTGCTGCCGGGCCTTGCCGCTTCGGCGCTGCCCGGGGCCGGGTTGGTGTCAGCCGGAGGTGATCTTCGTCATCAGGCGGCGCGCCTGGGCGAATTCCGGCGCGATCAACAGCGCACGCTCCAGTGCGTCGCGCGCCCCGACCGTGTCGCCGTGGTCGAGCAGATCCTGTGCGAGCAGCATCCAGGCCTCGGCGGCACCCCACCCCGGCAGGCGCTCGGTGTCGCCGCGCTCGGCCTCGAAAGCCGCCACGGTCTGCCGCAGCTTGCCGAGTGCGCGATCCTTGTTACCGCCCTGGGACGGGGCGAGCGTGTAGTCGCTCATGGCGTCGACCAGCAGGACGCGCGGGTTGCGCACCGCCAGCTGGCGGGCGCGCTCGAGATCCTTGCGGGCGCGGTGTCCGGAGAATGGCGCGTAGCCGCCGCCGAGCTCCTGCCCGACCGCGAGGCAGGCGGCGCGCAGCGCCAGGGCGTCGGCGAAATCCGCCTCGAGGGCGAGTGATGCGTCGACTTCGCTCACGCAGCGCTGCGCGTAGTGCGAGGGGTTCGCGCCCTGCGCCGCCGTCCCGGCGGACCCCGCGAGCTGCGCCCGCCGCCAGGCGAGCAGTCCGCCGTAGTACCCGCGCAGCTTGTCGCGTGCGTCACCGGCGTCGATGAGCTCTTCGAGCTTGCGCAGGGCTGCACCGTCTTCGGTGTAGTAGCCGTACTGGATGCGGCTTTCGATGTCGCGCCAGGCGACCTCCTCGGAGCCGCGCGCGCCCGCGGCGATCGCCAGGGCGAGCGAAAAGAGCGCCAGCGCGCGGCGACGCACGCTACCTGTCCGCGGCGCTGCGGCGGGCTCATTCAGTAAGATACACACAGGCATGCCAGACCATAGCACAGCACCATGACAGCGGCCCCCGACGCGGCCGCCCCGCTCATTGACATCGGTATAAATCTCGCTCACGACAGTTACGATCTCGATCGCGAGGCCGTGATCGCGCGCGCGCGCGCCGCGGGTGTCGTCCAGATGATGATCACCGGAGCCACCCTGCCCGGCAGCCGGCGCGCCGTCGAGCTCGCACACACTCATCCCCGCAGACTCTTCGCCACTGCCGGAGTTCATCCGCATCACGCGAGCGAGCTCGATGCCGACACGCTCAGCGAGCTCGCAGCGCTCGCGCGCGATCCGTTGGTCGTGGCCGTCGGCGAGTGCGGGCTCGACTACTTCCGGGACTTCTCGCCACGGCCCGCGCAGCAGCAGGCATTTCACCGCCAGCTGGAGCTCGCCACGCGTATCGGCAAACCGGTGTTCCTCCACCAGCGCGATGCGCACGACGATTTCATCGCCATACTGCGCGAGCACGCGAGCTCCTGGCGCGGGGTGGCGCACTGCTTCACCGGCACCGCCGCGCAGCTGCAGGCGTACCTGCAGATCGGGCTCGCGATCGGAATCACCGGCTGGGTCTGCGATGAGCGCCGCGGTGCGCACCTCTCCGCGCTCATGCCGGAGATACCGGCCGAGCGGCTGCTGCTCGAGACCGATGGCCCGTACCTGTTGCCCCGCGACCTGAGGCCGAAACCGGCATCGCGCCGCAACGAACCGGCGTATCTTCCGCACATCGCCGGCGTGGTAGCCCGGGCGCGCGGGGAGACTCTCGCCTCGCTCGCACACTCGAGTACCGCTTCGGCACGCGCTTTGTTTGGGCTTCCGCCACCGTGAGCTGCGCGAGGAAATTCGTCTAACTTACTGTTTCAAAAGAGAATGACCATGGATCTTGAAAGGCTCCAAGCCCGCATCGCACGCACCTGGGATGACTCCATCCTCGATCGCCTGACCGCCTACGTGCGAATTCCCAACAAATCACCCATGTTCGACCCGCAGTGGGAGCGCAACGGCTACATGGAGGCGGCAGTGAAACTGATGGCCGACTGGTGCCATGCACAGCAGGTGCCCGGCGCGCGCGTCGAGGTGCGAAGACTTCCGGGCCGCACGCCGCTCCTGCTGGTCGATGTGCCCGGGGAGCTGCCGGGCTGCGCATTGCTATACGGTCATCTCGACAAGCAGCCGGAATTTACCGGCTGGCTCCCGGGGCTCGGCCCGTGGGAGCCGGTGATCCGCAATGGCCGCCTGTATGGTCGCGGTGCGGCCGACGATGGCTATGCGGTCTTCAGCTCGCTCACCGCGATCGCGGCGCTGAAGGAGCAACAGGTGCGGCTGCCGCGCTGTGTGCTGCTGATCGAAGCCTGCGAGGAAAGCGGCAGCGTCGATCTGCCCGCACATCTCGCCGCTCTGGGCGACACCTTCGGTGAGCCCTCGCTGGTGGTGTGCCTCGATGCGGAATGCGGCAACTACGAGCAGATGTGGTGCACCACTTCGCTGCGCGGCAACCTCGTCGGTACGCTGCGCATACGCGTGCTCACCGAGGGCGTGCACTCCGGCATGGCCACGGGCATCGCACCCACCCCTTTCCGCATCCTCGAGCAGATCCTGGCGCGCATCGAGAACCCGGTCACCGGCGATGTGCTGCTCGATGAGCTCCACGTCGAGCTGCCTCGCGACCGCCGCGCCCAGGCGGCCGCGGCGGCGCAGGTGCTCGGCCCGGAGGTGGCGGGCAAGCTCCCGTGGGTGTCGGGAGTGCACCCGGTCTCGAACGATCCGACCGAGCTCATCATCAACAGCACCTGGCGCGCGACGCTCGCGATAACCGGCGCCGACGGCCTGCCCCCGGTCGGCTCGGCCGGCAACGTGCTGTTGCCGGAGCTCGCGGTCAAGCTGTCGCTGCGCCTGCCGCCGACCTGCGACGCGGCGCGCGCCGAGCGTGCGGTGCGCGAGGCTCTCGAGCGCGAGCCTCCCTACGGCGCGCAGGTGCGCTTCGAGGACGGTTCCGGTAACTCCGGTTGGAATGCACCGGCGTTCGCGCCCTGGCTCGAGCAATCGATAACACGCGCCTCGCAGGCGGTGTACGGCAAGAGCGCCGTGCACATCGGGTGCGGCGGGACGATCCCCTTCATGGGCATGCTCGGCGAGCGCTTCCCGCGCACGCAGTTCTTCATCACCGGGGTCCTCGGCCCGCAGGCGAATGCGCATGGCCCCAACGAGTTTCTGCACATCGAGTACACGAAGAAGCTCACCGCGTGCGTGTCGCTGGTGCTCGCGGATCACGCCAAGACAATCGGCTGAGGCCGACCGCGCGGCTCGAGGGATGCGCGCGGCTCGAGGGATGCAAACCTTCTTTTGCGGATGGTTAGCAAATTGGCTAACTATCCGGCAAACGCCCTTTCAATGCCCGCGACAACGCCCCGCGCCTTAGCCGCGCGCTGCAAACCTTCTTTTGCGGATGGTTAGCAAATTGGCTAACTATCCGCAAAACGCTCCTTCCATGGCCGGGACAACGCCCCGCGGCGTGCCTCAGGGCACCCGCAGCTTGGTCGGATGCGCCGTCATGTGGCTGGGCTTCACCGCTTCGCGCAGCCGCTGCCAGCTCTCGCGAAAGCGCGCGATGGTCTCCGCCGGTGACTCGAAATCCGCCGCAGGGAACTCCGCGCGCAGCGCGTCGATCATGAGGGTCCACTTTGGCAGACCCTTGGGGAAGCGGCCACGCCGCGTGAAGACGATGCGGCCCTCCACCGGCACATCGCCGGCGACCGCCTTCACCGCCGCTATGCGATCGTAGAGCGCGCTCTGCGGATTGGTGAAGGTGAAGCGGCGGGCGCCATCCATGACCGTCCACTCGACCATCTGATCGCCACCGAAGATATTGCCCTTCACGTCGCGCAGATCGATCACTACCACGCCGCGCAGCGTGAGCAGCAGGTAGTCGATGTGAAAGGAGCCACCCATGCCGTCCGGCACGAGCGAATCCAGCACGTGATCGGCGGCGCAGGAGGTGACCGCGGCATGCAATGCCTTGCGTGCGCGGTACCGGCGGTACCAGGTCCACGCCCAGAAGAGCAGGAAGCCGAGCACCGCGGCTGCGGCAATCAGCAGCCACGCCAGCGGCGGCAGTTTCTGCAGCTCCTCCAACTCAGCCCTCCCTCAGATCCCTCAGCAGCGCCGCACGCAGCGCCGCGAGATTCGCCTCGATCTCGCTACATTGCACCGGGCGTTCGAACAGGCGCGCCAGCGTCGGCGGCATCGTCACCTCGTGACCGATGAGCGGCTCGACGATCTCGCGGAATTTTGCCGCATGTGCGGTCGATACGAGAACCCAGC
>JAFAKO010000304.1 GCA_019235245.1 Gammaproteobacteria bacterium | reverse complement strand
AACTTCAGCGGCCGCGACGCACAACTGCCAATAACGCTGCGTTTCGCCGCGGATTTCGCCGATATCTTCGAGGTGCAGGGCCACGTGCGCGAGCGCCGCGGCGAGCGGCTGGCGCCGCAGGTGAGCGTCGCTGCGGTGCGGCTCGCTTACCGCGGACTCGACCGCCTCCGTGCCGTGGAGATCCGCTTCTCGGTGGCGCCGTTGTCCCTCACGGGCGAGGAGGCGCAGGTGTGCCTCGGCGTACAACGCGGCCGCAGCGCGGAGCTGTACCTGGAGATCGGCGCCGAGACGGCAGTGCGGCCCACCTCGCAGCGGTTCGAGGAAGCCCTGCAGGCAGCCTGCAGCGGCATGCGACAACGCGTCGAGGTCGGCACGGCGATCGAGTCCACCGGCCGGCTGTTCGAGCAATGGCTCGACAAGTCGCGCTCCGACCTGGCGCTGCTGACGACCGAGCTGCCGACGGGCCCTTACCCGTACGCCGGCATCCCGTGGTTTGCGACGCCTTTCGGGCGCGATGCGATCATCACCTCGCTGCAGACGCTGTGGCTCAACCCGCAGCTCGCGGCCGGGGTGCTGCGCTTCCTCGCTTCGACGCAGGCGACCGAAGCGAACGCGTTCCGCGATTCCGAGCCCGGCAAGATCATGCACGAGATGCGCCACGGCGAGATGGCGGCGTTGCACGAGGTACCGTTCGGGCTGTATTACGGTGGCGTCGACACCACCCCGCTCTTCATCATGCTGGCGGGCGCCTACGAGAGCACCACGGGCGACGCCACGCTCATCGACCGGATCTGGCCCAACCTGCTGGCCGCGACCGAATGGATGGAGAACCGCATGGAGCACAGCGCCAGCGGTTTCATCGACTATGCGCGCGCCAGCGGCACCGGTCTCGTCAACCAGGGATGGAAGGACAGCCACGACTCCGTGTTCCATGCCGACGGCCGGCTGCCGCCGCCGCCGATTGCCGTGGTGGAGGTTCAGGGCTATGCCTATGCGGCTTTCCGGACCATGTCGCGGCTCGCCTCGACCCGCGCGGAAAGAGAGCGCAGCGTCGCCTGGGCCGCGCGCGCGCGGCGCTTGCGTGCGGAGATCGAGCGCCGCTTCTGGATACCGGAGCTGAATTTCTACGCCCTCGCCATCGATGGCGAGGGACAGGCTTGCTGTGTCCACGCCTCCAATGCCGGGCACCTGCTCTACTGCGGCGTGCCGGGCCCGGAGCGCGGTGCGGCGGTCGCCAGCGCGCTGCTCGATGAGCGCTTCGCGAGCGGCTGGGGCATCAGGACGCTCGCCCGGGGCGAGGCGCGCTACAACCCGATGTCCTATCACAACGGCACGGTATGGCCGCACGACACCGCGCTGTGTGCCGCCGGCATTGCCCGCTACCTCGGGCGTGCCGCGGTGATCGACATTCTCAGCCAGCTGTTCGAGGCGGCGACGCAGTTCGGCATGCGGCTTCCGGAGCTGTTCTGCGGCTTCGCACGCATACCCGGCCAGGGGCCGACCGCCTACCCGGTGGCCTGCGTCCCACAGGCCTGGTCCTGCGGCTCGGTGTTCATGCTGCTGCAGGCGTGCCTCGGACTGGAGATCGACGGCGCACGCAGGGAGATTCGTATCGAGAAGCCTCTGCTGCCGATCGGTATCGAGGCGATCCACCTCAGCGAGGTCGCGGTCGGCGAGATCTACATCGATCTGAATTTCGAGCGCGTGCAGCAGCAGGTGATCGTGGCGCCGACGGGCGACGCGCGCAGCGGTGTGCAGGTGTACGTGCATCTATAGCCGTGGCGGGCGGAGTCCGCCGGTCTCCTACAGACCCAAGCGGTCACGGACTACTGGAGAGGCGCGCGGAGTGCGCCACGATCGCGCTCGACCCATTGACCGGGAACAGCAGCGAGGAACAGCTCATGCCAACACCCAGTGGACACACCAAAGCAATTCGTGCGAAGAAAGTGATCGGCACCAATGTCAAGGATCCCGCCGGCAAGAAGCTCGGTGAGGTCGAGGACGTGGTGCTCGACAAGGAATCCAACAACATCCTGTTCGCCGTGGTGGGATTCGGTGGCTTTCTAGGCGTCGCCGAGAAGTACCACCCGATTCCGTGGTCGGCGCTCGAATACGACGAGGACGCCGATGCGTACATCGTCAACTACACCCGCGAGCAGCTGGCGGGCGCGCCGGCGGCCTCGATCGATGAGCTCACCCGCGACGACGGCCAGCTCTTCCGCGAGCGCACCTACTCCTACTACAAGGAGCCGCGTTATTGGGAGTCTGCATCAAGCTGACTTCCTCAGGCCGGCGGCCTCGCCCGTGAAGGCCGCCGGCTGCATGCGTACAATGCATCGATGCGCAGTGGCCGCAGATTGATGCAGTGACACGCCTGCCGCGACGGGTCGGTCTGCAGCTCGCGCGGCTGGTGCCCCGGGCGCCTCCGGGAGACGACTGGCTCCACGAGGTGAAATTCGACGGCTACCGCGTGCTGCTCTGGCGCAACGGCAGGGAAGTGCGCATCACCTCACGCGGCAACCAGGACTGGTCGGAGAAGCTCCCCGGGGCGGTGGCGGCAGCCCGCGAGCTACCCGGTCGCAGCTGCATTCTCGATGGCGAGCTCATCGCGCTCGATGAGCAGGGGCGCAGCAGCTTCGGCCGACTGCAGCAGTTTTTCGGTGCGGACGCGGCGCGCTCGCTGTTGCGCATCATGGTATTCGACCTGCTGTATGTCGACGGCCGGGATCTACGCCGCCTGCCGCAGATCGAGCGCAAGCAGCGACTCGCAACTCTGCTTGCCGGCAAGCACGGGCCACTCGAGCTCAGCCGCTACACCGTCGGCAACGGACCGCAGGCAGCGCGCGCTGCCTGTGAGCAGGGGCTCGAGGGTATCGTCTCGAAGCTCATCACCTCGCCCTATGTGGAAGGCCGCCCCGGCACGTGGCTCAAGATCAAGTGCGTCGACTCGGATGAGTACGTGGTCCTGGGCTACACCCCGGGCCAGGGGGCACGCGAGCAGCTCGGCTCACTGCTGCTCGGCAGTCCTGCCGGCCGAACCGGCTGGCGTTACCGCGGTCGTGTCGGCACCGGGCTCGATGCGAGCACCATCGGCGAGCTGCTGCGGCACCTGCGCCCGAGCTCGCGGCCGCCGCAGCTTGAGAATCCGCCGACGCGCCAGCAGCTGCGCGGTGCCGTGCCGCTGTGGGTGCGCCCGGAGCTGGTCGTGGAAGTGGAGTACCGCGGTTACACCGAAGACGGCCTGCTTCGTCAGGGGAGCCTGAAGGGACTGCGCCGCGACCGCCGTGTCGCCTCGCTCCGACCGGCCGGACGGAACGTGGCGCGGGTCACCAGCGGCGGCGCGTGAATCCCGAGGACAGGCCCTGGCGCGGACGGCCGCGCGGCGGACTGAGGAAGCGCACCACGGCTCCGCCGTTGCGACTGCGCGCGGCCGCAACCTTGATGGCCACGAGGCAGGGCATGGCGACTACCATGCCGGCGACTCCCCACATCCACGCTCCGGTCCATAGAGCGACCAGCACCACGATCGGATTCAGATCGAGACGTCGTCCGACGAACACGGGCTCCACCACATGGCCTTCGATGGCTGCCAGCAGCAGGAAGCTGGCGCCGACCAGGAGGGTCTGGCTGATGCCGGGAAATGTCACGAATGCGACCAGTGTCAGGATCGCGAAGGTCGCCGCGCAACCGAGATAAGGGATGAAGTTCAGCACCGCGGCCAGTGCACCCCACAGCATGGGATTCGGCATGCCGAGCGCCCACATCAGCAGCGCCGTGGCGGTGCCGAACAGGAGATTGATGACCGCAAGCGTGCCGTAGTAGCGCCCCACCTCGATGCGGATCGCGTCGATGACGTGCAGCACGTGCAACGTGCGACCTTCGGCAGCCACCGGCGCGGTCATGCGTGCGAGCGTCGGTGGTCCGGCCGCGAGCAGCAGCAGCGTGAGCGCGCCGCCCATGAGCAGCGCTGCCATAACCCCGCTGGTGCTCTCGACCAGATCCATCGCCGAAACCGGGCTCGCCGGTGCAGCGCTCGCCGCTGGCAGGGGGGATGGGTCGTCTGCGCCGGCGCCGGTGAGCGCGCTGGCACGCCTGGCAATTGCATCGATGCGGCGCACGACCGACTGCGCCGGGCGTGTCTTGCGCTCAATGACGCGCAGCACGTGCGGCGCGCTCTCGACCCACTGACGTGCCGGCGTCCACACGGCGTGCAGCACTCCGCCGACTGCCGCGCCGATGAGCAGCAGCAACACCAGGGCGCTGAAGCCGCGCGGGATATGGTAGCGGCGCAGGGCCTCGACGATGCCCGACAGCACCAGGGCGGCGAGCAATGCGAGCACCATCGGAACCAGGAGCTCCCGTCCCAGGCGGCAGGCAGCGACGGCGACGCAGAAGGCGAGAATCCACAACGGACGAGCGACGGCGCGTCCGGGACCTGGACGCGCGGACGGAAGTCGCACCGCCGCCGCGCTGCTCTCCGGCGGCAGGTCGTCCGCTCGAGCGGCGGGATCAGGCTGTGGGACGGCGTTCAACGACGGTCTCAACGATGCGGTTCCCGCTGCACGAATGGCGAATTGCGCCTCGATCATCCGGTGAGCTCTGCATCTGCACCGTCAGCGCGGCACGCCTTGTACTGTCAGCACGGGCTGTAGGCGGGCACCGACGCCAGTCTCAGCCTTTACCGACGTGACCTGGGGCGCGGCTCTGTCAGCCCGGAATCGCTCACCCGGATAACTTGCGGCGAAACGTAACGCGTCGCCGGGAGCTGCCCCTACTCGGTCCGACGCACCCTGACAGTCTCGGGGGCGGTGGGAGATGTCTCCGGCAGTTTTCTCAGATTCCCTGGACGGGCGGTGGCCTCAAGGATGAGGACGCGGGCCAAGGATGGCCCCGAAAATCGGAGCGGTGGCGCGTCAGGGAAGGGCGCAAGGGCTCGGGTTTTAGTGATGCGGCCGGATCCATTTCCGTCGTTTCCGAGACTGTTTCTTTTTACTTTTCCTGCGCTCCTGTGCCCCGGTTGGCTCCGGCTTCCAACAGCTCGCGCAGCGCTATCGGACCCGCCATCTTGTCGAGACAGTCATCGAAGCCTGCCTCCCGCGCCAGAGCCCGCGTGACCGTATCCAGAGCCATACCGCTCAGCATCACCAGGTGGATCGCCGCTCCGACCCGCGCGCGGATCGTCTGTGCGAGGCGATAGCCGTTCATGCGCGGCAGGTGTATGTCGATGAGCGCCGCGTCCGCCGCACTGCCTTCGAGCACGCCCAGCGCCTGCTCGGCATCCGCGGCTTCGATCACCTCGTAACCGAGCGCGAGGAGCGCTTCCCGGTAGGTGCGCCGCACCTCCGGGCTGTCCTCGACGATCAGAATGCGCTCTATCCCGGTCGCACGGCTGGGTGCGCCGGGCCCCGGCACGGTCGCGCGGGCGGGCGCGTGGCTCTCCCGGTGCTTCCCCTGCCCGTACTCCTCATCGGGAGGCGTGCCGCTGTCGGCAAAGCGCAGCGCGAGCTCGAAAGCCCCGTCATTCTGCGGCAGAAACTCGAGGTCGCCGCCCTGCAGGATCATGATTCGCCGGGCCGTGCGCAGTGCCATACGGGCGTCCCCGCCGCGAAAGCTGTCGAACCAATCTGCCGATGGCGCGTTACCTGGCTCGAACCGCCCGCGGACCCGCAGCTCAGGCTGTGCCGGCGTACCGGCGCGACGCACTTCGAGCGACTGCGGGGCGGCGGCAATTGCCGCCGCATGCTGCAGCACGGCGGCGAGGACCTGGATGGAGCGCGCAGCATCGGCCCGCACCGTCGCGCCTGCGGCGGCGGGGGGAAAGCTGTGACCGTGGGACTCGCCGAGCGCCCGGCCAGCGCCCTGCAGGATCTCATCGAGTGGCACGCTGCGCAGTAGCAGCGGAAGATTACCGGCCTCGCATTGTTCGGCGAGCACGAAGGCGTCGAGTATCGCGAGTGTCCGCCGCAGGCCGCGCTCGACCTTATCCGCCAGCAAACGACTCACTTCCGGGTCGAACTTCCGCAAGCGGGCGAGATCGACCGAGGAGGCGAGGGGACTGAGCGCGTCGCGCAACTCGTGTGCCAGCTCTCGCACCAGGGAGCGGTCGCCTGCGGTCCGGGATTCGAGAGGATCCGACATGTTTTCTGGCGAGTCTACCGTTGCCGGCCCGCCTTTCGCCAATTGTCAGGGCGATCGCCAATGGTCAGGCAAATGCCTGACCGTTGTGCCCGCGGAGCTCTGCGTCGTTTCCCCGATAGTTAGCAAACTGCCTAACCATCATGGGAGCGAAGCGGTCGCTCTGTAGGCCTTGGCTTACATCCCTCCTACAGCGGTGTGCTCGCGGTGCCGATCGCTTCGGCGACCGGGGCATGGCAGGTTGTTCACGGCTGCCAGTGTCATCGCCGGGTTTGGCGCTGCGGTCTACACCGGGCGCAGGCATGAAGTCATGAAAGCGATGCGAGCCATGAAAACCAGGACAGCCAGGAAAGGCAAAACCCAAGCCAAGCCCCGTCAACGTCCGACCGCGAAGGCCAGCACTCACCGCTGGTCGGCGCGGGTGATGAGGACCAGCGATGCGCTCGACCTCGAGCCGGGACTGTTCACGCAGCGCTCGCCGCGCGCCATTGCCGCCTCGCTGAAAAGGTCGGCGCTCGCGAGCCGGCGACGCAAGGCCGAGCCGTTCCGCTCAGCGATGTCGATGCTGAATTTTCACATCAATCGCTCCGGGCGTGGCCTCACTGCCGAGCGCCGCGCGGTCCTCGAGCGTGCCAAAAGCGAGTTGCGCCGCGCGTTCGGTCGCGAAGACTAGCGACTCGCGCTCTGCACGCCTTCCTCGCTGGCGAGCTCGCGCACTGCGTCGAGATGATGTTTCACGGTTGGCAGCACCGACTGCGCGAACGCCTTGGCTTCGGCGTCCTGCCCGGAGGAGATCTCCTTCTCGAGCAGACTGACTGTCTTCTCGTGGCCTTTCAGCTGCGACTGGATGTAGGACTTGTCGAAGCTCGCCCCGCTGAGCGATTCGAGCTCGGTGCGGGTGGCGGCGTCCGAGGGGCTGAGAGACTTCGGCAGCGCAATCTGCTTCGACGATGCCAGCGATTCCAGCTTCTGGTTCGCCGCCGAATGGTCCTTGACCATCATCTGCGCGAAGCTCTTGACCTTGGGATCGGTGCTCTTCTGCGCGGCCAGCTTGCCCATGTCGACCTCGGACATGCCGCCTGCGGCAATGCTCCGGTAGAACGAATCGTCAGGCGAGGTGCCTGCTGCAAGGGCCAGCGGCGCGGCTAATGTCAGGCTGGCGAGAATCAGGAACTTCATACAGGACTCCTTCCTTGGTAGCGGCGGCGGCGCTGTGGCCCGCTGCCTGAATAGACTCAGTTGCCGGCGCGGTTGCGGGCGAACAGCTCGATGGTCGCGCGGTTGAAGGCGGGCAGGTCGTCGGGCTTGCGGCTCGTCACCAGCTTGCCGTCCACGACGACTTCCTCATCGACCCACTCGGCGCCGGCGTTCCGCAGGTCCGTTTGCAGCGATGGCCAGGAGGTCATGCGATGGCCGCTGGCGGCACCACTTTCGATCACCGTCCACGGGCCGTGGCAGATGGCTGCCACGGGCTTGTCGGACTGAAAGAACGACTTCGCGAAACTGATCGCAGCCGGAATGGTGCGTAGCTTGTCTGGATTCATGACGCCACCGGGGAGGACCAATGCGTCGTATTCCTGTGGATCTGCGTGCTGCAGCTCCTGATCGACGGCAACTTCCTGTCCCCACTCGGTGTGATTCCAACCGCGGATCTTGCCGCTCTTGGGAGCGACCACCGTAGTGGTGGCCCCCGCCGCCTGCAGCGCCTTGCGCGGCTCGAGCAGCTCCGACTGCTCGAAGCCGTCGGTCGCGAGGATCGCCACTTTCATGCCTGCGAGTTCGCCCTGTGCCATTTGCAGTCTCCGTCCGCTCGTGTTGCCGGGAGTTGGGGGTGTGCGCGCGGCGCGCCCGCCCATCCACAAAGTTTGCCGACTGCAAGCCCCGTAGGTCTGTCGGCGTTGCTCGCAGATGTCTGTCGGTGCGGCTGGACGGCAGAATCCACAACACCGCAGCGGCGGCCGCGAGCCTCGGCAGGGCATCGCGCGTCGTTACCTGCTGGAATCAAGCGAGTGCCGAAGCGCCGCGGCAAGCTGGGCCGGACGTGTGTGTGGGCAGCGCGCAGCATGCGCCGCGCCAACAGGGTCACCCGGCCCGGAACCATTGCGGTGCGCGCGAGTCCTCCCTGTTGGTACACGCAGCTGCCCCTCGAGGTCCATGGAAGGAGCCCAGAGGCCATGACGCATTCCGTCGCTGGTGCGGGCATGTCCCGCCGCACCTTCATCTGCGCTGCGGCCGCTTCCACCACGGCGCTGCCACTGCCGGCGGGCGCGCGGGCGGCTGCCGCGAGGCAAACAGCCGGATCGTCCCCGCACGGCGCCGGCCTGCGCAGCGTCGATCTGCGCATCAATCATCAGGACTACGCGCTGAGTCTTGACCCGCGCACCACGCTGCTCGATGCCATTCGCGATCACGCGGGGCTCACCGGTACCAAGAAAGGCTGCGGCCACGGCCAGTGCGGCGCGTGCACGGTTCATGTGGACGGCCAGCGCATCCTCGCCTGCATGACCTTCGCGCTGATGAACCACGGCCGCGAGGTAACCACCATCGAGGGCCTGAGCGAGCCGGGTGGGGCGCTGCACCCCATGCAGCAGGCCTTCATCGACCACGATGCATTCCAGTGCGGCTACTGTACTCCCGGGCAGATCATGTCCGCGGTCGCCTGCGTGCGCGAAGGTCACGCCCACAGTGCAGCGCAGATCCGCGAGTATATGAGCGGCAACCTGTGCCGCTGCGCGGCTTACCCCAACATCGTTGCTGCCGTTCAGCAGGCTGCTGCGCCGGAAGCCTGAATGCAGCCGTTCGAGTACCGGCGTGCGCCGACCCTCGACGCTGCCCTCGCGGAGGCACGGGCGGCGGCGACCGCCTACATCGCCGGAGGCACCAATCTCGTCGATTACATGACCCTCGGTGTGCTGCGTCCGCAGACGCTGGTGGACATCAATCACCTGCCGCAGAGCTACGCGCAGATCGATGCCAGCGAGACGCGTCTGCGCCTCGGGGCGCTGGTACGCATGTCCCAGGCCGAGGAGCATCCGCTCATCCGCGAACGCTATCCGCTGATCCGCGACACGTTGCTGCTGGCTGCCAGCCGCCAGATCCGCAACATGGCGAGCCTCGGCGGCAACCTTCTGCAGCAGACACGCTGCGAATACTTCCGCGGCCGCGGTTTCGCCTGCAATCGCCGCGAGCCCGGCTCTGGCTGCGCCGCACTCGAAGGTGTCAATCGTCCTCATGCCGTGCTCGGCACCAGCGAGAGCTGCATCGCTACCTACCCCGGCGATTTCGCCCAGGCGCTGATCGCGCTCGATGCGACCGTAGAGATCGCCGGCGGGCGCGGCGCGCCGCGGCGTGTGCCATTCGCCTCGCTGCATCGCCTGCCCGGGGACACCCCGCACATCCAGCACTCGCTCGCGCCCGGGGAGCTGATCACGTACATTGATGTGCCCGCCGGTCCCTGGACGCGGCGCTCCCGCTACGTGAAAGTCCGCGATCGGGAGTCATATGAATTTGCGCTCGCCTCGGCGGCGGTCGCGCTGCAACTCGAAGGTGAGATGGTGCGGGAAGCACGCGTCGCGCTCGGCGGGGTGGCAACCGTGCCCTGGCGTGCCCGGGAAGCCGAGGAGGTGCTGCGCGGCGCCGTGCTCGATGAATCACTCGCTCAACGTGCCGCAGCGGCGGCGTTCGCCGCCGCCGCACCGCGAGGCCACAACGCCTTCAAGATTCCACTGGGCCGCGAGACCCTGGTGCGGGCGCTGCTCGAAGCGCGCTCGATGAGCGCATGAGCGCGGCCGCATGAATCCGGCCACTCCCGCGCCGCGCGAGAACCAGGGTGCCCCGCTGGAGCGGGTCGATGCGCGGCTGAAGGTGACCGGCGAAGCCCGTTACGCCGCCGATATCGCCGTGGCGAATCTCGCCTACGGCGTGCTGGTGACCAGTACGGTGGCGCGCGGCGCGGTCAGCGAGCTCTCTCTCGAGGCGGCACGGGCGACCCCCGGGGTGCTGGACATCGTCAGCTACGATGACGTGCGGGAGCTGCGCAAGCCGACCTTCGGCATGGGCAGCTACACCTCGCTCGGACCGCTGCACGAGCGCCGCATCTTCCACGACGGCCAGATCATGGCGCTCGTCGTGGCGGAGACCTATCAGGCCGCGGAGGAAGCGGCCGCGAGCGTCACCGCCCGATATGCGCAGGAGCCGGCGAGCGCCGAGCTCGACTCCCCCGGGACCGAGGAGCTCGATGCGGCCGGCAAGGTCGCCATGCTCAAGAAGGACCCTGCGAGCGGCGACTTCGAGCAGGCTTACCAGGCCGCGCCTGTCAGGATCGATGCCGAGTACCGCACCCCCACCCAGACGCACAATCCCATCGAGCTGTTCTCCACCACCGCGGTCTGGAGCGACGGGCAGCTGACGGTCTACGAGCCCACGCAATCCGTGTATGGTTTCCGCAGCGAGATCGCCAAGCAACTGAACCTCGATCTCGCACAGGTGCGCGTGGTGAGCCCCTACGTTGGCGGCTCGTTCGGCTCGAAGGGGCCGCTCACGCCGCGCACTGCGATCGTCGCCCTCGCGGCCAGGCGCCTCGGCCGGCCGGTGCGCTGCGTGGTGAGTCGCGCCCAGGGTTTCACCACGCAACCATATCGCGCCCCGACCCGTCACCACATCCGCCTCGGCGCCACACGCGATGGCACCATCAGCGCTTTCAGCCACGAGGCGTGGGAGCTCACCTCGCGTCTGGACAACTACGCGGTCGCCGGCACCAAGACGACGACCCGCCTGTATGGGTACGGCGCGGTCGCCAGCAAGGTGCGCATCGTCCGAGCCGACCGGCAGACTCCTGCCTTCATGCGCTCGCCGCCGGAACTCCCGTATGTCTTTCCACTCGAGACCGCGCTCGATGAGCTCGCTTACGCGCTCGGCATGGACCCGCTCGATCTGCGCCTGAAGAACGACAGCCAGCGCGAGCCGATCGAGGGCAAGCCCTTCAGCAGCCGTCACCTGAAGGAGTGTTACGAGGAGGGCGCGGCAGCGTTCCGCTGGCGCGAGCGCAATCCCCGGCCGGCCTCGATGCGCGAGGGCGACTGGCTCATCGGCTTCGGCTGCGCCACCGCGGTCTACCCGACCAACGTTGCGGCTGCGGCGGCCCGCGTGCGCCTGGCCGCCGACGGTACCGTGCGTGTGCAGTCCGCATCGCATGAGATCGGGACCGGTATTCGTACCGTCGCCGGACAGATGGCCGCGGAACGGCTCGGCGTGCCGCTCGCGGCCGTGTCAGTGGAGATGGGCGACACCAATCTGCCTCCGGCGCCGACCTCCGGTGGCTCCAACAGTACGGCGAGTGTCTGTTCCGCGGTGCTCAAGGCCTGCGATCAGGTCCGCGCGCGCCTCTTCCAGGCCGCGAGCGCTGCGAAATCCGGTCCGCTCGCCGGGCGGGATGTCAGCCGCATGACGCTGCGGGATGGCACGGTGCTGGCCGGGGATGGCGCCTCGCAGCCGCTGCAGCAGGTGCTGGGCGCGAGCGGCGCCGGCGCCATCGAGGAGTATGCCGAGTTCGTCCCGAGCGGCGCGCCCGTGGACGCCATGCAGAAGCTCTATCGCGGGCAGACGACCATGGTGAGGTCCGAGGAGCGCCCGGCGGTCTCCTTCGCGTTCGGCGCGGAGTTCGTCGAAGTGCGCATTCACGCCCGCACGCGCGAGATCCGGGTGCCGCGACTGCTCGGGGCGTTCGCCGCCGGGCGCATCATGAACACGCGCACCGCGCGCAGCCAGCTCATGGGGGGCATGATATTCGGCATGAGCTCGGCGCTGCTGGAGTCCACCGAGCTCGACCCGCGCAGCGCCCGCATCGTCAACGCGGATCTCCAGGACTACCTGGTGCCGGTCAACGCGGATACCGGCACGGTCGAGGTCATCATGCTGTCAGAGACGGACACCAGCGTGAATCCGGCCGGGGTCAAGGGACTCGGTGAGCTCGGCGATGTCGGTACCAATGCCGCGCTTGCCAACGCCGTCTTTCATGCCACCGGCAAGCGCCTGCGCAACCTGCCGATCCGTCTCGAGGATCTGCTCGGGGGCGACTCAGCCGCCTGAGTCGAGCGAGCGGCGCTTGTGGACGTCGCTCGCGCTCAGCGCCGGCGCCGCGTGTCCCCAGCTGTTGCGGACGTAAGTGGTCACCGCCGCGATCTGTGCGTCCGTCAGCTGCCAGCCGAAGGCCGGCATGGCCGGGGCCGTCGGCTCGGTCGGCGTGCCGACCGTCCGCGCACCGTGAATGACGACGCGCAGGAGACTCGTCGGCTCGCGCGAGCTCACGGAGGAGGCGAGGGAGAGATTCGGAACGAGGTACGCGACCCCGGAGCCATCCTGGGCGTGGCATGCGGAGCACAGGTCGCTGTAGATCGCAGCTCCCGCCACCATCTGCGGATCGCTTGCGGCCAGGGGCTTGGCGGAGGTCTTCTCACCCGGCTGGTCCTTGAGGTACACGGCGATCGACTGGAGATCCGCATCGCTCATTCTGGAGCTGGAATCCGCGACCTCCTCGGCCATGGGACCGGACGCGCCGGCGAAACGGTTGTGGCCGCTCTTGAGGTAGGTCTGCACGTCCTGCACCGACCAGCGGCCGAGTCCGAGTGCCAGGTCGTTGGTAATGTTAGGCGCGAACCAGCCCTGGATGCTGTACCCCTGCAGCGCCTGGTGCTTCTCGTCGCCACCGAGGACGCTCTTCGGCGTATGGCAGGCGCCACAATGCCCCGGGCCACGCACCAGATAGGCGCCGCGGTTCCACTGCGCCGACTTGTGCGGATCGGGTTTGAAAGTGCCGGGCTCGAAGTAGAGCGCATCCCACAGCGCCATTCCCGCACGGATGTCATAGGGGAAGGGCAGCTGATTGGACTCCACCGGATGGTGCACCGGCGCGACCGTGCGCAGGTAGGCGCGGATCGCGCGCACATCCTCCGCCGTCATGCGCGCGTAATAGGGAAAAGGCATCGCCGGATAGAGCCGCGCGCCGTCGGGGTCGCGACCCTGCCGCACCGCCGCGTCGAACTGTGCGTCGGTCCAGGTGCCGATGCCGGTCTCGAGGTCGGGGGTGATGTTGGGAGAGACGACTTTGCCAAAAGGCGTCTCGATCGGCCGGCCGCCGGCGAACAGATCGTTGCTGGCGGGATCGGTATGGCAGGCGGCGCAGTCGGCGACGGTCGTCAGATAACGTCCGCGCTCGATGAGGCCGAAGTCCTGCTCCGATGCCAGATTGTCGGCGGCTGCCAGGCGCGCGGCGCAGGCGGTCGCGAGCAGTCCTGCGACCGCGGCCGCGACGAGCCGACTTACGGTCTCAGGCATGCACCAGGGGCCCCGGGTTCTTCAGGTACTGCGAGCGAATCGCCGCGGCTGACCAGTAGGCGAGTGCCCCGACGGTCCCGGTCGGGTTGTAGCCCGCGTTTTGCGGAAAGGCCGTCGCCCCCATGACGAACAGGTTCGGCACATCCCAGCTCTGCAGGTAGCGGTTGAGCGCACTCGTCTTCGGGTCGTTGCCCATGACGGCGCCGCCGCAGAGGTGCGTCGTCTGGTACTTGGTGATGTCGTAGGGACCCTGGCGATACTCCTTCACGACGCGCTGCGCGCCCGCCTGCTGGAAAATCTCTGCGAATTTGTCGGTGAGAAACCGGTTCTGCTTGAGCTCGTTGTCGTGGAAGTCCATGGTGATGCGTGCCAGCGGCCGGCCCAGTCGGTCGCGGAAGGTCGGATCCAGGTCGACGTACACGTCGCGATAGCTGTACATGCTGCCGTGGACACCCGTTCCGGGCTTGAGGGTGCTCTGGTAGTTGTCGCGCACCGCACGCTTCCACTCCGCGCCCCACTTCGGAGTCTCAGGCGGCACCGGGGTCGTCTCGATGGGGCGCCCATTGGTCTGCACCTGCCCCATGTAGCCACCACCGACGAAGCCGTGCGGACCGTGATCGAAGTTGTCGCCGTTGAACTCATCGATGCACATGCCGATGGCACCGGAACTGACGAACGGATTGAAGACGAACTTGCTGCGGTCGAAGAAACTCGTGCAGTCGGAGATGGTCTGGTGCGTGAAGTTGCGACCGACGACCCCCTGGTTCGACTGCGGGTCGTAGGGCCGGCCGACCTTCGAGAGTAGCATCAGCTGCACATTGAAGATCGTGTAGGCGGCGAGGATGACGAGCTCCGCCGGCTGCTCCCATTCGGTACCGCTGGTATCGACGAACGTCACCCCGGTGGCGCGCTTGCCGGAGGGGTCGAGGTTGATGCGCGTGACCTCGGAGTTGTCCCGCAGCTGGAAGTTTCGCTTCGGCATCAGCACCGGCAGGATGGTGGTCTGCGGGCTCGCCTTGGAATAGTTGGCACAGGCGAACCACTCGCAGAAGCCGCAGTAGGTGCACGGGCCGAGCCGCACGCCGAGCGGGTTACGGTACGGCTGCGACATGTTGCCCGAGGGCTGCGGAAAGGGCTGGTACCCGAGCTCGCGCGCGGCCTTGGCGAACAGCGTCGGACCGAACGGCTGTTGTTGCGCCGGGTTCGGGTACGGCCGGGAGCGCGGACCCTCGAACGGATTGCCACCTGCCTGGATCTTGCCTTGCAGGTTCCCGGCCGTGCCGCAGGTCCCGCACAGGTATTCGAACCGGTCGTAGTGCGGCTCGAGATCCGCGTACGTCACGCCCCAGTCCTGGATGGTCATGTCCGCGGGCAGAAAAGGCGCACCGTAGCGCTGCGTCAGATGGGTTCTCAGCACGAAGTCGCTCGGCAGGAAGCGCCAGGTCTCGGCGTTCCAGTGCACGCCGCCACCCCCCACGCCGTTCGGTGGCATGAAGGCGCCCCAGGTGCGTATCGGCAGCGCCGTATCGCCGTGCTTGTTGCGGAAGGTGAAGGTGGTCTGTGCGGGCCGCAGGAACAGCTCGTGACGGATGCGATAGCGCAGCTCGTCCTGCGCGTAGTTGGGTGCGTAGTGGGTCGCAGTATCGCGCCAGGGTCCGCGCTCGATAGCTACGACGTTCAGTCCCGCGTCGGTGAGCTCGTTCGCGAGTATCGAGCCGGTCCAGCCTAACCCGACGATCGCCACATCCCTGGCAGGCAGCTTGCGCGCCATGTGACTACCCTTTGCCGGGAGTCCACGCGGGCCGGCCGGCGATGCTCACCGGTGGATGCGGGTAGCGCTCGTTATGCCGTGTCACCCAGTCGCGGTAGTCGTAGCGGGCACCCGGGAAGCCGATCATCTTCCACGCACACATGTCGCGATTGCCGCCGTAGATCGGATCGGCGAAAAATCCCTGCTGCGTGTCCTCGAGCAGCTGTTTGAAGTATTTTTCGCCATCGACACCCTCGAGCTTGATCTTGCCGGACTCGAGCCCGCGGAGAATCTCGTCCTGGCGCTCGGCGGCCAGCTGGACGAAGCCTTTCCCGGCATCGTTGCCGGTCTGGGAGCGACAGTAGCGATCGAGCGCGGCAAGTGCGGCGCGGTAGGTCTCCGCCGGACCCTTGGCCGATTGCGGACCCTGCTGGATGCTGCCGTCGTGAAAGGGTGGGAGGTTGTAAAGGCCCTCGTGATGGCCGTAGCCGCCGGCCAGCTGACGGTCGATGAACACCGCGCAGCCGGCATCCTTGCCGCCCGGCGTCTGCGGATCCGGTGGGATTATCCGATCCACGAGCGCCTCGACCATCGACCCTTCAGCCGCAGTGAAGTACTCCCACGGACCGGGTTTTACGGGGGTCGGAGGTGTCCCGGCGTCCGGAGTCCAGGGAAGCTTGCCGGCTATGACTTCGGCGCCGGCGAGACGGTTACCGACGAGAGCGATGGCGGTGCCGGTCAACAGGTCGCGGCGGCGCAGAGTCATCCATGACATTCCAACATCCGTGGCTGTGATGTCAGACACAGCCCGGCGCGGCGAGTTCCTAACGTGGCAGTCGCCGCGCGCCGATGAGCAGCGCCAACAGTGCGCAGCCGGCAATGACAACGGCGAAAGTCACATCGGCGATCAGCGAGCTGGCGACGAGCGTAAGCACGCCGATGCCGATGATGGGCAGGGAGTTGCCCGCGTACATGCACAGGATGTAGCTCGCGGTGATCTCGCCGCGACGCTCGCGCGGTGCCATCTCGTTGATCACCTGCAGGCTGCCGCGATAGCTCAGCATGGTGGCCGGGCCGGTTATCGCGGTCCCGCACAGCAGCAGCGCCATGGAGTGCAGCCACTCGGCACACGGCAGCAGTACGATGCCGGGCAGCAGCAGCAGGCCGCCAGCGAGCATGGCGGTGCGACTCGGCAGCTCGCGCCACACCAGACCGGCAGCAGCGCCGAGCACGGCGAGCAGGGCCACGACGCCACCGCCCGCGGCGGGGCTCGGCTGTCGCAGCGCGTGCGCCATCAGGCTCGGTATGAGCGCAGCGTAGTAACCGATGACGGCAAAGGTAGCGAAACCGATGGCAGCCGGGGCGAGGAACCTGCCGAGCAGCTGCCGCGGCACCCCGAGCCGGGGACGCAGCGACAAGCGCTGGAATGACCGTACCGGCCGCGGCACCGTTTCCGGCGCGCGTGCCACGGCCAAGCCCGTGGCGCACAGCCCGAGGAGGTAGAGCGCGTAGCTCAGCCGCAGCGGCCACGGCAGATAGGCGGCCAGCAACCCGGCGGGAAGTGCACCGAGCGCGAGCCCGGCAAAGTTGCCGGCGCTCGCGAACAGCGTGGCGCGCTGCTTGTCAGGTACGAGCTCGGCGAGCCACGCGGTGGTGGCGGTCGCGCCGAGCCCGATCGCAAGGCCGCTCACGATGCGGCCGGCGAACAACCAGCCGGGCGAGGAGGCCAGCAGAAACAAGGCGGTCGCGCCGGCGGCGATCACGACTGCGGCGAGGTTGACTGCACGACGTCCCAGCTGATCCGACAACCGGCCGAGCGGCAGGAGCGCGGTGAGGTTGCCGAGCACGTAGGCGGAGTAGATGAGCGTCAGGGTCAGCTGCGAGAATCCAAACTCCTCCCGGTAGAGTTGGTAGAGCGGCGTCAGCAGCGTGCTGCCCGCATACAGGACCGCGATCTGCGCAGTCGCGGTCCAGGCAGGCCCGGTGCGCGTCGCCTGCAGCAACTGCGCGGTCTCAGCGGCGCGGCCGCGAACGGCCGCCGCGCTTCGCCCTGGCAACCTTGGCCCCCTGGCGGCCGAGCGCGCTGCGCACCGACTTCGGCAGGTGCGCGATGGTGCGGTTGCGGCGGGCGGCGGCTGCCGCTTTACGGATGTTGGCACGCGCCGCGGCGCGCTGTCTGGCTCTGCTCATGGCTGCACTCCTGCTAAAAGGGCAACAGTTGCTTGGCGCTCTGCTTGATGATCTGCCACTGGTCCGGATCGACTTTGATGAGGGCGCGCAGGTAGTCGAGCGCCTGCTCGCTGGTGAGATGCGGCGGCAGCGGCGGCACGTTCGGGTCGGTGACAAACTCGATGACCACCGGGCGATCGGCGGCGAGAGCCAGATCCCATGCCGCGGCAATGTCCGCGGCCTTGTCCACCCTGATTCCCTTCAGTCCCAGCATCCCACCGTACTGCGCATAGGGAAAATCGACGACCTCCTGTGCCGCCGGGAATTTCGGATCGCCGGCGAGCACGCGCTGCTCCCAGGTCACCATGTTGAGGTCGTGGTTCACCAGCACCAGCACGATGAAGCAGGGATTTTCCCAGCGCCGCCAGTACTGCTTCACAGTGAGCAACTCGGCGTTGCCGTTCATCTGCATCGCGCCATCACCGACCACTGCGATCACCGGCCGCTCCGGGAAGGCCATCTTCGCAGCGATTGCATAGGGCACGCCGCTACCCATGCTGGCGAGCTTGCCGGACAGCGAGGCTTTCATGCCGCGGCGCATCTTCAGGTCGCAGGCGTACCAGTTGGCGCTCGAGCCGGAGTCCCCGCACAGGATCACATCGTCGGGCAATCGCGGCGACAATTCCCAGAAGACACGTTGCGGGTTGATCGGCTCGGCGCTCTTCATGGCGCGCGTCTCGAGATCCTTCCACCATTTCCCGACCTGGCCGGCGATCTGCTGCTGCCAGCTGCGGCTCTGCTTGCGCACCAGCAGCGGCAGCAGCGCGCGCAAGGTCGCCGCGCTGTCCCCGATCAGGTTGACCTCGGTTGGGTAGCGCATGCCGACGTTGCGCGGCTCGATGTCGATCTGTACCGCGCGGGCGCGTCCTTCGGGCGGCAGAAACTCCGCGTAGGGAAAGGTGGTGCCGACCAGCAGCAGCGTGTCGCAGTGCTGCATCAGGTACCAGCTCGCCCGGGTGCCGAGCAGCCCGATCCCGCCGGTGACGAACGGCAGCTCATCCGGTAGCGCTGCCTTGCCGAGCAGGGCCTTGGCAACTCCCGCGCCGAGAATCTCGCAGGTCTCGATGAGCTCATCGGTGGCGTGCAGCGCCCCGGCCCCGGCGAGGATGGCGACCCGTTCGCCGGCGTTCAGCAGGTCCGCCGCGCGTTGCAGCTCCGACTGCAAGGGCAACGAGTTCGCGCGCGCGTAGCCCACGCTGGAGAAATTGTGGCCGTGCTTGCGCGGCGGGTGCGGCACCGCAGGCTCGAGTTGCACGTTGTTGGGAATGACGATGCAGGTCACGGTCCTCTCGGCGGCAGCGATGCGCAGGGCGCGGTCGACCACGTGGCGGGCCTGACTCGGCTCGACGATGGTCTGCACGTAATCGGCGAGATCGTGGAACACCGCTTGCAGGTCCACCTCCTGCTGGAAATCACTGCCGAGCGCCGAGCTGGGCTGCTGGCCCACGATGGCGAGCACCGGGGCGTGATCCATTTTGGCGTCGTACAGACCGGCGAGCAGGTGCAACGCTCCCGGTCCCGATGTCGCCAGGCAGACGCCTACCTCACCAGTGAACTTGGCGTGTGCACTGGCCATGAACGCGGACATCTCCTCGTGACGCACGCGAACGAAATCGAAGTCATCCGCGACGCGCCCGAGGGCGCCCATGATGCCGTTGATGCCATCGCCGGGGTAACCGAAGATGCGGCGTACGCCCCACTGGTGCAGACGCTCAACAAGAAAATCACCGACGGTGGCGGCCATGGCACGCTCCTTGGCGCAGCGCAGCAGTGGTTCGGGCGCGCTCGCGAGCCGCGCGCTTGCTTGTTTGCGACCGTCGTCCGCAGCAGCGAGTTCCGGTGAGCGTCTGCTCAGGAATGGAGGTCGGTGCGCGCCTTGCTACGCCCGGCCGGGAATCGTCAGCGAGCCGCGCGCGCGCCGAGTGACTGCAGCAGCATTTCCACGGTTTCCGCGGATATCGGTTTCACCAGGTGCTGGTCGAAGCCCGCCGCGACGGCACGCTTACGGTCCTGCTCCTGTCCCCAGCCGGTGACTGCGACCAGTACCGCACCGCGTCCCCAGGGCAGGTCGCGGATTTTCTCGGCCAGGCGGTAGCCGTCCATGTCCGGCAGACCGATGTCCAACAGCAGCGCGTGCGGCCGGAAAGCTCGCGCCAGCTCCAGTCCCTGGCGCGCGGTGTAGGCCGTCTGCACGTGATGACCCGACGCCTCGAGCAACATGGCGCAGGTATCCGCCGCGTCGCGATTGTCATCGACGATCAGGATCTTCAGCCCGGCATCGGCGCAGATGTTTTCGCCCTCGACTCCGGCATCGACCGCGAGCGGGGCAGGTGTGCCAACCGGCAGGCGCACGATGAATTCGCTGCCGCGACCCGGGCCGTTGCTGCGGGCCTCGACCGTCCCACCATGGAGCGATACGAGGCCACGCACCAGCGAAAGTCCGACACCCAGGCCGCCTTCCGCCCGGGCGAGCGCCGCGCTCGACTGGAAGAACATGCTGAATACACGCGGCAGCAGCTCTGCGGGTATGCCGATGCCGTTGTCGGTCACCGTGACGACGACACCGTCGCCTTGCCGGGTAGCGCCTAACCGGATGTGCCCGCCCGGGTCGGTGTACTTCGCCGCGTTGATCAGCAGGTTGGAGAAAACCTGCGCGAGACGTACCCCGTCGGCTTCGAGCTGCACCGGTTGGGTCGGAAGGTCGAGAACCAGGGTGTGATGCTTCTCATCCAGCATCGGGCGTGCGGTCTCGATGGCCGCACCGATCACCGAGGTGAGCTCGACGCGGCTCTTCTTCAGCTCGAGCGTGCCACGAGTGATGCGCGAGATGTCCAGCATGTCATCCAGCAGGCGGCTCATGTGAGTCACCTGGCGCTCGATGATCTCCTCGGCGTGGCGGCATTGCTCGGGCGTGCGTCCCGGCTTCCTGTTGGCGGCCAATGCATAGCGGATCGGCGCGAGGGGGTTGCGCAGCTCGTGAGCGAGGAGCGCGAGGAACTCGTCCTTGCGGCGATCTGCCAGGCGCAAGGCCTCCTCGCTGTCGCGCAGGCGCTGCTCGGCGAGCTTACGCTCGGAGACGTCACGCGCCACCTTGGACGCGGCAATGACCGTGCCATCGGCCGCGCGCACCGGGGAGACAGTGAGCGATATGGCGAGGCGCCGGCCATCCTTGGTGACTCGCACGGTATCGAAATGATCGATGCGCTCGCCGCGCCTGAGCTTCGCGAGGATCTGCAGCTCTTCGCCATGCAGCTCCTCGGGGATGATGATCGTAATGGGTTTGCCGATCACCTCTGCGGGCTGGTAGCCGAAAATGCGCGTCGCACCCGGGTTCCAGGAAAGAATACGGCCCTCGAGCGTCTTGCTGACGATCGCATCGTCCGATGATTCGACGATCGCCGCGAGGAGAGCTCGATGATCGAGGTGATCGACCTCATCGACCGGACCCGGGGGCGGTGCGGGCGTAACCTTGTCCATAAGGTCGCGAACCTTGCCGCGCGATCTGACGGGTCGCGCTTTGAGAGTAGGATCGGGTTCCACGAGTCTTCCTGAGTCTGCGCGCAGTATAAGCCAAGCGAACCCGGGGGCGGTCAAGGCTCACAGGAACTCGGGCGGTGCGCCGGGCATCGGAGCGCCATGGCTCTGGTAACCTCGAGCCGATGGACTTGCTATGGCGCTTTCTGCTCGGTGGCGCGGTAGTCAGCGCTTTCGCGGTGCTGGGCGATGTGGTGCGGCCCCGCCGGCTGGCTGGCATCTTTGGCGGTGCGCCCTCGGTGGCGCTCGCCACCCTGGCGCTCACCGTCGGCACCTCCGGAGCCGTCTTCGCCTCGCTCGAAGCCCGTTCGATGATTCTCAGCAGCCTCGGCTTCGTGCTCTATGTCTCTTTTGCCAAGAGCCTGCTGGCTACCGCCCGCTGGTCGCCGTGGCTGGTCGCACTCGCCGGGCTCGCCATCTGGGGACTTGCGGCTCTCGCCGCGGGACTTTTCCTGCAAGCCATAACGACGTGATCCCCTCGCTCGACTTCTCGAGCCTGAAGGAGTCGCACTGGTCACAGTTCGGCGCGCGCTTCGTCATCGGCGGCGCCGTCACGCTCGGCACCGGTCTCGTCGCCCGGCATTGGGGTGCGCTCGTCGGCGGACTGTTTCTGTCATTCCCGGCCCTTTTCGGTGCCACCGCGACACTGATCGAGCGGAACGAGACCGACAAAAAGAAGAAAGCCGGCATCAATTGCCGGGCCCGCGGGCGTAAAGCGGCAGCGCTGGATGCGGCGGGGGCGGCCCTTGGCGGCTGGGGGATGCTGTGTTTCGCGCTGGTCGCATGGCTGACGCTGGCCCGGTACCCCACGGCGCTCGCACTGAGTCTCGCTGGAATGCTGTGGCTGATCGTGTCGGCTTCTCTGTGGTGGGTACGTCGCCATGCGTGAGCTCCGCATCGAGCCGCGGATCTCCCGATTGCGAGCGCTGACCATCGCCTTGCTGCTGGCGGCTCCCGGACTCCTTCGGGCGCCCCGGAGTGCGCGCAGAGCCCGGTGCCTTGCCTCTGGCGCGGGGCGTGCCGTGCCGCCTTGACGGATCGTTGCGCCTGGTCATGTGGTCCCCTCCCGGCCGCGGTCGCCGGCGTCATTGGTTGAGTCCCGCTCACGCAGTGCCGAAGCCAGCTGCGCCGGGTCGGTGGGCTTTTTCAGCTCCGAGACGTGTGGATCGTGGCGCATCCGCACCCCAGGCAGGTCCGCACGTAGCTCCTCGAGCAGGTGGATCAGCTTGGTGACCTTCTGCTCGGTCAAGAGGCTGATCTGCAGATCGAGATGGGCGCGCTGCTCGGCTAGGGTGCTTTGGCGGCTCTGGCCGATCAGCACGACAGTGGTCGCGACGACGCCCATCAGGGTCAGCAGTCCGGCCAACCACGCAAAGGGTGGCGGGTCGAAATGCGGAATTCCGACAGAGCCGCCCGTCACGTTCATGCTCATCCAGGCGACGACGAAGAGGAGAAGCCCCACCGGAAATGCCGGACGCGCGAGCCCCCGGCTCAATCTCTCGAGCCATAGCTGCGCCCGGGTGGTGCGCGCAAGCTCCCGGCTCTCGAGCTCGAGAATGTCGGAGATGTTCTGCGCGACCGCATCCGGCACGGGCCGTTCATCCGGCGCCGGCGCTGTGTTGGACTCGGTCATCTGCTCGTCTCTCCCGGTTGTGCCTGCGCGGTGCGGCTGGGCGAGGGCTGCTTCGGCTGCCGTTGCTGCGCCTGCGCGAGCAGCTGCGCGCAGTCCTGGTTCTTCGCGAGACCCGGATCGACGAATGCGAGGATGGCGCCCACCGGCGTGAGCAGAGTACCCAGTATCGCCCCCGCTGCCCCTTGCGCCAGCAGTGGGCCGGGTTTGAGCCTGAAGGACGGCTTCAGAAGCTCGCCTCCGACCTCGATCGGCGCGCGCACGCGGAAGAAGCGGATTTTCTTCGGCTGGCCCTGGATGGTCAGATCGAGCTTCTCGTTTCCGAGATTGATCTGACCCTCTCCCTTGATGAGGACGTTCTGCGTGTCGAACAGCAGGTCCTGTGCATGTGCGGTGCCGGCCCGGACGTCGAACTGGGCAACGCCACAGCGAATCGCGGCCTTGTCGTCGGGCTTCTTCATCAGCAGCCCGATTCCCTTTGCCACGTCCACCCCGGTCAGCTCGGCAAACGCGGCGCGCACGTCGCCACGCGGCACGATGGCGGTGAACGTCCCGGTTGCATCTGACATGACGGCATGCACCGAGTCTCCGTTGCCTTCGAGCACCGCCCGCGCATCGAGCACGCCGTCGAGAGGCGACGCGGCTCCCGCAGCTTTGCCCTTGAACTGGCTGAGCTGAACGTCAGCCGCGCGTAACTCCGCGCGCACCGCCGGGGGCTGCGTGCGTGCGTCGATGCGGATGTCCGCGCGCAGATGCCCCTGCGCCATGTCGAACCGCAACGGCTCGAGGCTGATGACCCCATCGTCGAGCCGCGCGTGCAGCACCAGCTGCGTGAAGGGGACCGCGCCCGCCTCGATGGAGGTTGCCCGGAAATATACGTCGGCATCGATAGCGCGCACGCGCGTAACGTCCAGCCGCGCGGTCGGAAACAGGTGCGGCACGTTGTCGGGGAGGGGCGACGCCTGCGCGGGATGACCCGGCGCACCCTTGGCGAGAGAATGGCCGGCACTCGTACGGCTCCCGGTGACGGCGGCAAAGTCCTTCATGTAGAGGTGCCGGGAGAGGAGCTCCGCCCTTAC
>JAFAKO010000255.1 GCA_019235245.1 Gammaproteobacteria bacterium | reverse complement strand
GTGCGTCCGCCCAGGTAGCCGGATATCCCATAGAGCGCCCCGTCTGCGACCCGATCGATGCGCTCGTAGACGTGACCGCCCTCCACACCGAAGCCGCCGTACAGCGCCTGGTTGGCGATCGGCAGGATGTCGGCGACGCGCCAGAGCGCGGTGCCCTGCACGCTCCAGTACTTGTCGGCTCGTACCTCTCCCGGGGAGTAACCAGGGAAGCTCTGCGGACCGCCGAGCGAGAAGGCGCGGTCGGCGGGCAGCGTGCTGCCGAGTTCCGAGCCTCCGGCGGCCGTCAGCCACAGCGTGGTCACGCCGGCGCGTATGACGTGCCGCGCCGCCGCCTCGAGTGTATCCCAGCTGCGGCTCGCGCCGAGACCCGTAGCGGAGCGGAAATAGACGATTTGCGCGGCGGTTCCCTGGGTCGCGAAGCTCGAGGAATCGCGGTTGTCGAAGAATCCTGACGCGACCAGGCCCGCGTCGGTGAATTCGCCGGTCGGCAGCAGCTCGCTGCCGGTGTCGACCTCGACCCGCCGGCGGTCGGCGAAGTAGCCGGCGCGCAGCTGGGAATCCGAGCCAAGATTGACACCGACGTCGGCGCGGCCGCCGTAGTCGATGAAGAAATACTGCGCGATCCGTTTGTACTCGTTGTAGATGTCCTCGATGGATCGCCCGATGTCTCCGGCAGGCTCGACGAAGAACAACTGGGCGGTCTCGAGCGGCTGGTACAGGCTGGTCGTGAAGGAGCTCGAGGTGCCGAGCTGCACCCGGTTACGCCATTGGCCACCGAAGGAGTTGAGCCAGCGCCGCACATACTGCGCCTCGAGCTCGAAACGCAGCTCGCCGCCCCCGGCGGCATATATTCCCATGCTCGGCCGTAGCACATCGGGGCCGATCTGCTTCTCGCGCGGCTCCCATACCAGGGTCGGGTTGTCGGGATCGCCCTCGAGCCGATACTCGACGCTCTCGAGCTCATCGAGCACTGCGAGCCGTGCCGCATCACCGCTGATCGCGGCCACATCGACCGTATTGCCGGCGCGCACGCGCGTCAGCGTGCGCAGGTACTCCGGGTTCACGTACTGGAGGCCGCGGAACTGCACGTCGGCGACCTTGATCTCGAGTTTCTGGCTCACCGTCACCCGGCTACGCCACGCCGCGTATTCCTCGGCCGACACCGACAGGCTGGCAAGACGCGCTGCCACAGCCCTGGCTGCTTTCTCGCCGAGCGGAATCGTCTCGGCGGTGCGCTCGAAGTCCGCGGCGCTGAAGTCCCTGAGGTCGACATCGATACGGATGTCGCGCTCCGTGAGTGTCTGCAGCTGCACGCGCTCGTTCGCCTCGGACATGATGTCGTTGCTGCGGGAAATGAGACTCCCGGGTCCCACCAGCTGCTCGCGCTTCGCATTGGGCTTGGCCAGATTCACCGCGATGACGACGTCGCCGCAGAGCTTGCGGGTCACGTCGATCGGCAGATTGCGCACCATGAAACCGTCCGCCAGCACGTACCGATCGGTGATGACCGGCGTGAACGCTCCCGGGATCGCCATGCTCGCCCGCATCGCGGTGGCGATGTCGCCGTGATCGAGCACCACCATGTCGCCGCTCAGCATGTCGGTGGCGACCGCCCGATAGGGTATGGGCAGGCGGTCGAAATCCGGCACGGTGCGTGCCTTCGCCACGTAGGCGCGCAGCACGTCCTCGATGCGGCTCGAGGCGATGAGTCCGCTCGGCGGCACGATCTTGCCGCTCTTCACACCGAGCTCAATCGAGCCGCTCGCATCGTTAAAGCGTTTCTGCTCGGCCGGCTCGAACTGGCGGCTGCCGACGCCTCCGACCACCGACTTCCAGTCGATGTTGCTGACGAACTTCTCGATGTCCGCCGCCGGCATGCCGGAGGCATAACCGCCTCCGACCAGCGCTCCCATGCTGGTGCCGACGACGCAGTCGATGGGAACGTGCAGCTCTTCGAGGACCTTGAGCACGCCGATGTGCGCCCCGCCCCGGGCACCGCCGCCGGCGAGTGCCAGGCCGACGCGTGGGCGGCCGTGAGGCGTGGCCCCGCTTGCGCTTGCCGCCGTACCGCCACCCGGTACCGCGACCGCGCTCTCCTGTGCCCCGGCAGCCGGCGACAGCAGCAGGCAAACCAGGAGACAGCCGGACGTGACCCGCTGCCCACACACCTGGCGTGCACTCATGGCCCATTGCATCACAGTCGTGACCGTGAGCTCTACCGGATTGAATCATGGCCGCACTCCCGCGTCGCGGCTGTGGGTGGCCGATCCGAAGCCGCGGCGTGTCCGCCGGGAGCGACAGATTGACTCATTATCTTGCGCAACGATTCAATCGCGGCGTCGCTTGCTTGTCTCGGATGACTCGGCGGTGACAGGAGGCTCCCCGGGTGGTCAAGGAGTGGCCGTCCGGGGAAGCCTTCCGGCCCTCCGATGGCACTTCGTCTGATGGCACCCAGTTGCCGCCCGGCGCAGTCTCTCTCTCTCACATGGAGAGCAGATCATGATCGCCCATACCTCAGTCTCCGTTAGCGATTATCCGAAATCGAAGGCCTTCTACCTCAAGGCGCTGGCGCCGCTCGGCTACAGCAGCAACATGGAGCACGGTGAGGCGGCGGGCTTCAACGACGGCAAGCACACCGATTTCTGGATCAGCCGGGAAAAGGCCACCGTACCTCTGCATGTCGCGTTCGAGGCGGGTAGCAGAGAGCAGGTGCATGCCTTCCACGAGGCCGCAGTTGCCGCCGGAGGCAGGAACAACGGCGATCCCGGCTACCGCGACTACTGGCCGGGTTACTACGCCGCCTTCGTGCTCGATCCCGATGGCAACAACATCGAAGCGGTGTGGTACGACTACAGCAAAGCGAACCGCTGACCGATCCGCAAACGCCCTGGGCGCAGCGCGCAAGGTTGCAGCCGCCTCGTAAAGGGTGAGCTGACATGCGATGCTCCCGGGCCCGCACTACCGCGGCGGGTCAGGGGGCGGGCGTGAAAAAATTCCTCGTCGGCATGTGCCTGGCCGGATCCTGTGCGCCGGCTCTCGCCGCACAACCGGTTGCCGATTTGATCGTAACGGAGGCAAAGATCTGGACGGTCGATGCGGCGCGACCCACGGCGGAGGCGGTTGCGGTGCTCGGTGATCGCATCGTCGCAGTCGGATCCAAATCGGAGATTGCTGCCTGGCGCGGGCCGAAAACCACCGTCCTCGATGGCCACGGCAAGCTCCTGCTCCCGGGCTTCAACGACGCGCACGTACATTTCGTGAGCGGTGGCATGCAGCTGGACAGCGTGCAGCTGAATGACGTCACCAGCGCCGAGGAAATGACACGCCGCCTACGCGAGCGCGTCGCGCAGACACCCAAGGGCGAATGGATCACCGGCGGCGACTGGGACGAGACCAAATGGAGCCCGCCGCAGCCGCCAACCCGGCAGCTGATCGACCCGGTGACCGGCAGCACGCCGGTGTTCGTGTCGAGGTACGACGGTCACATGGGGGTGGCGAATTCGGCGGCGCTGCGCGCCGCGGGGATCACGGCCGCGACGCCCGACCCTGCAGGCGGGGTGATCGTGCGTGATGTGCACGGCGAGCCCACCGGCGCCCTGAAGGATGCCGCGCTGGATCTCATGGATCGGGTGATTCCGCCGCTGAGCCACGAGCAGCGGATGCGAGCCGTGCGGCGCGCGCTCGCACACGCTGCCTCAGTCGGTGTGACGAGCGTGCAGCACATGGTCGCGGAAGCGCAGGACATCGCGGTTTACGCCGAGCTTCTCGAGCACGGCGAGCTCACGACGCGCATCTACGCCGCGCCGCTCATCACCCAGGTCGATGACGTCGTGAAAGTGGGTGTGCGCCGCGCCTTCGGGAGTCCGTACCTGCGCATCGGCGCCGTGAAAGCTTTCGCGGACGGCTCGCTGGGCTCGCGCACCGCTTACTTCTTCGAGCCCTTCCTCGATGAGCCGAACAACCGTGGTCTGCTCTCCGACGAGATGCACCCGTTATCGCTGATGCGCGACCGGATGATGAAGGCGGATGCCGCCGGCCTGCAGCTGTGTACCCACGCGATCGGCGATCAGGGCATCTCCGCGATCCTGGATCTTTACGCCGAAGTCGAGCGCGCGCATCCGACCGCGAGCGCCGATCGGCGCTGGCGCATCGAGCACGCGCAGCACATGGCGGAGAAAGACTTCGAGCGCATGGCGAGATTGCACGTCATCGCCTCCGTGCAGCCCTATCACGCCATCGACGATGGCCGCTGGGCGGAGGCGCGCATCGGGCACGATCGTGCGAGCCGCACTTACGCGTTCCGAACCTTCCTCAATCACGGCGTGCGCCTGGCGTTCGGTACCGACTGGGACGTTGCGCCGCTGAATCCTCTGCTCGGCCTGTACGCGGCGGTGACGCGCGCCACGCTCGATGGCAAGCACCCGGAAGGGTGGTTTCCGGAACAGAAGCTCACCATCCAGGAAGCCATCGAGGCCTACACCATGGGCTCGGCGTTCGCGGAGTTTCAGGAGCGGGAGAAAGGCTCGATCACGCCAGGGAAGCTGGCCGACATGGTGCTGCTGAGCGATGACGTCCTCGTGATCGAGCCGGCGAAGATTCGCGATGTGAAGGTGCTCGAGACCATCGTCGGCGGCAAGGTAGTGTTCGAGGACCGCCGGACGCCTCAGTAAACTTTGGTACGGGTTCGACGCGCCCTCCGCAGCCTGATTTCCCGCAAGCGCCGCATAACTTTTCGGTGAAGCGGACCGCTTCGGCCATGAAGCGGGATGCTGCTGCGGTGAACGGCGCGACCATGGCGCCGTGAGCCGTTTAGTATGCAACCGATACGCACGTTCGGCTGCGGCGCTTCGTGAGCCGGGAGAAGTATGAGCAGGCTCGTTCGCGGATTCGCGTCGATGTCCCTGTTGTTGCTTGCCTTTGGCGCGCACGCCGAGTCCGTCGCCAGTTGGGCCGACACGACCACCGAGATCGCAACGGATGGTCCGAACACGATTCGAACCATGGCGCTCGCGCAAAATGCGGTGTACGAGGCGGTGAACGCGATCACTGCGCGCTACCCGCGCGACCGGGTCGATCTGGGCCCGACCGAAGAGGCCTCGATCGACGCGGCGATTGCCGGGGCGAGCCGCGCGGTGTTGCTGCACGAAGCGCCTGCCCTGAAGGAGAAAACCGAGGCGGCCTACGCGCAGGCGCTGGCGACGATTCCAGCGGCCGAGGCGCGCACCCGCGGAATCAGCATCGGCGAGCGTGCCGCCGCGGATGTGCTCGCCAGACACAGCGACGATATCGGGACACCTGAGCCCTACCGGCCGGTGACCTCGCCCGGCGTCTACGTGCCGACGACTTTTCCGCTCGGCTACGCATTCGCACAGCACCGGCCCTGGTTCATGAAGAGCGCGTCACAGTTTCGGCCCGGCCCGCCGCCCGCGCTCACGAGCGCGCTCTGGGCGCGAGACTACAACGAGATCAAACTCGTCGGCTCTGCCACGAACGAGGGCCGCACTCCCGAGCAAACCGCGATCGCGCGGTTCTGGGCGACGGCGTTACCCGACGTCCACATGGGCGTCGTGCATTCCATCGCTATTGCGCCAGGACGGGAGGTCACGCGTAACGCGCGACTCTACGCCGCGGTGACCGCAGCGATGAACGACGCCGAGATCGCCGCTCTCGAAGCGAAGTACCACTACAACTTCTGGCGCCCGATCACCGCCATCCGCAATGGAGACCTCAACGGTAACCCCGCAACCGAGCGCGACCCGGATTGGACGCCGCTGATCGCTACGCCGCTGCATCCGGAATATCCGTGCGCGCACTGCGTGATCGCGGCGACCATCGCCACCGTGATTCGCGCCGAGATCGGTGGCGGACCCCTGCCGATCCTGATGAGCACCAGCAACACCGCCCCCGGCATGACGCGTCAGTGGACCAGCACCGAGGCTGTCGTGAAGGAGGTATCCGAGGCTCGCATCCTCGATGGGGTGCACTTCCGCAACTCCACCGAGGTGGGCAACCGCATGGGGGCGCAGGTAGGAGCGCTCGTGGCGGCGGCTTACGGGCTTCGCTGACTCCGCGCCCGCTACCGTGAACGCAATCCCGATCAGTGAGACCGAAGCCCGGGCCCTGGCGGATGCCATCGAGCAGGTCTCCAGGGGCCAACCGCCCGATACGGCGCTGAAGCTCATCGAGATGGCCCTGGCGCGCGCGCCGCAGCAGCCGCTCGTCCTCAATGCCGCGGGTGGCTACATGTACCGCAGCGGCAATACGCGCCGCGCCCGGGAGCTCTTCGAGAAAGCGGTCGCGGCGGATGGCCATTCGAAGGTTCTGCATCTCAATCTCGCCAACGCCTGTCGCGCGCTCGGCGACCAGAAGTCCGAGGCGCAGGCGCTGGAGAACGCGCTCGCCATCGATCCGCGGTATGTGCTGGCGCTGCTGCGCAAGGGCGAGTTGCTGGAAAGTCTCGGAGACGGCAAACAGGCGTTTTTCTTTTATGAAGCGGCGCTCGACTCGGTGGCATCGGGCGCGCCAGCGCCGCAACAGGCCGCGGCAGCGCTCACGCGTGCCCGGCAGGTCGTGCTCGACAACCGCGAGCAGCTCGAGAGCTTCCTCGAGCAGCAGGTCGCAGCCGTGCGTTCCCGGCACGCCGGCGCCGACCAGCTGCGCTTCGACGCCTGTCGCGACGTCTACCTGCGAAAGCGACGGGTTTATCACAGCCAACCGAAGCAGCTGCTGTTTCCCTATCTTTCCGAGAGCGAGTTCTTCCGACGCGAGGACTTCCCGTGGCTCGACCGCCTGGAAGCGGCCACCGAGGAAATCGCCGCCGAAGCGCTCGCCGCGCTAGCCGCCGACCGTGCAGGTTTCAAACCCTACGTCGACTCCCCGCCCGGCACACCGCTCGATGAGTGGGCATCACTCAACCATTCGTTGCGGTGGAGTGTCTATCCACTCTGGCACGATGGCGCGCACATCCCGGATCACCTGCAGAAGTGCCCCAGGACTGCTGCGGTACTGGCCGGGCTGCCCCTGTGCGACATCCCCCACTATGCGCCGGGCGCCTTCTTTTCCGTGCTCGCGCCGCGCACCCGGCTGCCGCCACACACGGGAACGACCAACACCAGATCCATCGTCCATTTGCCTCTGGTGATACCCGAGGGTTGCCGCTTTCGGGTGGGCGCACACACGCGTACCTGGAAGAAAGGCGAGGCATGGGTGTTCGACGACAGCATCGAGCACGAAGCCTGGAACGACAGCGACGAAATCCGCATCATTCTCATCTTCGACATCTGGAACCCGCTGCTGTCGGTTGCGGAGCGCGATCTCGTCCGTGCCCTCACTCTCGGCATCGGCCGCTATTACGGCGCGGGCGCCCCCGTGCTGGGCTCGCGATGACCGGTTCTGCAAGCCACGGCCTCACGCTGCTTCTGGCCGCGAGTTGCCTGCCGGCACTCGCCGCGACCGAGAATCCGGACGATGCCTTGCGGCGGTGTGCGGCTGAGAGCAGCCCGGCGCCGCGGCTGGCCTGCTTTGATGCCATCGTGAGCGCACTGCCGCAGATCGAGGCGGATCGCTTCGGCATGACTGCCGACATCGAGCGCAAGCGCGACCAGGTGGTGGTGCAACACACCAAAGATGAGGTGCTGACGGGGAAAATCTCCGAGCTGCGCCGGGCACCCGCCGGCGAGTGGATCTTCATGCTCGATAACCGACAGGTCTGGGTCGAGGCGGAGGTGAATCCCAGGGTTCAATTCGCAGTCGGCGAGGACGTGCATATCGAGCACGGTGCGATGAGCTCTCTCTGGCTGGTCGCCGACAAGCATCGCAAGGTTCGGGTCAAGCGACTGAGCTGAGTTTCTGGAGCGCCGCCGCGATCGTGGTTACCGCGGGGTTCCAGTCGCCATCGGCCGTTTGCCGGAACAGACGCATGGTCGGATACCAGGGACTGTCGCTACGCTCGAGCCCCCAGCGCCACTCGGGAGAGGCGGCCAGGACCGTCCACACCGGGCGGCCCAGGGCACCGGCTAAATGCGCCACCGAGGTATCGGAGCTGATGACGAGGTCGAGACCCGCCATCACGGCGGCGGTGTCAAGAAAGGCGTCCGGTCCGCGATCGAGATCGGCACTCAGATCGGTGATCCGCTCCGCGAAGGGGACGCTGCGCAACTGCTCGAGCCCCGGCCCTTTCTGCAGCGATACCAGGCTGATGCCGGGCAGCTGTGCGAGCGGCTCGAGCGCTGCGAGTGGAATCGAGCGCCCCCGAGCCCAGATCAGTTTCTCCACCGCGAGATTGCCCTGCCAGGCAACCCCGACACGCAGACCCGGGAGCTCC
>JAFAKO010000105.1 GCA_019235245.1 Gammaproteobacteria bacterium | reverse complement strand
CGTCCGTCTCGGGCGCGATCGCATCACCGCTATCCTTGCCACTCCCACACGGATTCAGCGTCGGGCGCTCGATCTGCTCGGGATCGCGATCACCGCGTAGCCAGGCAGTCACCGCCGTAAGCAAGCCAGATCAACCACTTGTCGCCGAACGAGGGCAAAGTTCGGTCTAGCACAGCCGCGCCTCGCGCCTGCTCAATTGCATCTATTTTACCGAAATAGATGCCGTCGACCTTCCCCAAACCGGGCACGATCGAGTCATGCACCCCGCTGACCGCTGGCTCTGATGCAAGATTTCGGTGCTCAGTAGGGCCAGCTTTGTAGGCCAATTTGTGGGCTGGGCAAATGGTGCTGTGAGAAAGTCTAGGTTCTCTGCGGGTTTTCGCGCACTCTGTGGCGGATGCTCTGTCCGTCTCGCCCGCCGCATAACCCTCACGACACCCCCGACCCTTTATTTTGCCGGCGAAAAACCATGGGCAGGGACCCATTCTCACACGCCAACCCTCCCCCGTCTATTTTTCGCTAAGTGGCTGAACAATATATAAATTTTCGCGGGTCTATTTTGGTCAAATAGAAGTCCGTTCCCAGCCAGCGTCGCTTCCTGGTTCCTCCCTGAGTCGCGCCCGACCGTGCCGCACGACCTCTTCAGCAAAAAAATCGAATGCACCGTGACAAAGGTCACAGCGTCACGGGATGAGCGGGCACGCGCGTGAGCTAGCTCACAGCCTGACACGACGAACGAGGACCAAGCTCGCCGCCAACAAATCGGCGGCCGTGGCAGCCATGGTGCGTTCTATCCTCTTCGATATCGCTTTCCTCGGCTTCGGCGGGGCGCAGCGGATCTCCACAATCGATATGCAAGCAGCCTTGGTCTCGCTTGCCATCGGCATCCTCGCCGCCTTCACCCACAGCGCCATCACCGACACCACGCGCTCCTCGCTTCCGCAATAGCGGTGCGAGGCTCGTGCCGGTTGGCCTGCATGCGGCTGCCGCTTGATATGGACGGAGGGACCACCATGAAGGCGATACTGTTTGGCCTCGTCGTCATCGGCATCCTGATTTTGGTCGGCTGTCGCGCGATGACCGTCCAACCCGATGCGCCGCGCGTGATTGATGACGCTGGTTATGGCCGGTATGCGACCCCGGCCCCAGCCGGCTTTCACCCATTCGCGGACGGCGACAATGGGTCGTGGCTGTAAGGGCACAGAATAGTTAGACACTCGTCCCGAGTAACGAGCATCGAAACAGATCAGGCCCCGCCCCTGAGCTCCGTTTCGAGCTGCCGTAACCTGACTGCCTCGACCCAGTAGCAGCATTTGGTCCATCCAGGCATCCGCCGGCGCGTCGGATCGCTTCGCGCACCGTGGGCTGATCGCTTCCCGCACGCACGCGCAGCAGGCGCGGCGCTACCGGCTCAATCTGCACGTTGCCAATTTGGATGACGAGCCGCAGCACCGGATCGCCATAGCGCCGGCGCATCGTGCGTCGCCAGAACAAGAATGCCGGACATAGACTGACGCGACTGCTTTGCGGTTGCGGTTTTGAACGTTTCCGATCTGCGGTGCGCTTCAGGCGCCACGCGCGACTGGCTGCCGCGCGGTCAATAGCTTGGCTGGACGGTGAGGCTGAGCTCCAGCCAGCGCCGCCGTAGCGTGGCAAGCGCCGGCCGGGGGGTCCAGTCGGCCGCCCAGAAGCGGCACCGGAAGGCCGCCTGCCCCGCCGGCAACCGGGCTTGCTCGACGCGCGCGTGACATGGCGCAAGCTCCTGGTGGTGCCCCAGTGCGCCCACAGCCAAGCGAGCGACTGCGGGTCGTCTGGCCCCAGCCGCAGGATCGCGGTAAGCGGATCGCGAACGGCACCGGGATCCGAAGGGACAGGCCTTGGAGACCCCGACCTGGCTGACCGCGGCTTCGTGCTGCGCCCACACCGCGTCGCGCAGTTGATTGGCCAGGATGCGGGCGCCGGCGACGCTGATCGTACGCCGGCCTGGCGGCGGCGCGGATCCCCGTCACGGCGGCGGCCGGTCCGGTGACCGTCAGGCTGTGCTGCAACCAGTCCGGATGCGGCAGACAGAGCACGTCGGCGGCACGCGGCACGTCGTCCGGTGCGGCGCCGGTCCCACGTCCCGGGCCTGCCGGCCATGACATGAACGCGCGCCGGCCGCGCTGTTTCCTTGCCCTCGCCCGGGTGGCCGCAAGCGCCGGGTCGCCGTCCACGCTACAGGCCGAGCAGCTTGACCGGGCTGTCGCTGAGCAGCTTGGCCCGGCGCACGTAGCCGCGCATGGTTTTGAGGTCGCGGTGCCGGGTATGGCTCATGATTGCTTCGTCGCCGCGCCGGCCTGGTAGGCGGCGGTGACGAACCCGGCGCGCAGCCCGCGCGGCGACAGCCGTTCCGTGGTGGCGACGGCGAGCCCGGCCGCGGCCGCCCGCTTGCGCAGGATCTGGCGCACCGCGTCCGGGTGCAGCGCCCGCTGCTCGACCGTGCCCCAGACATCGATTTTGCGGAACACCGGGCCGTAGCGGCAGTCCGAGGCCTGCAGCCAGGCTGCGAGCGCCCGCACCGGGCAGGTGTCGCGGCGTTCGCCCTGGGGAATGCCGAGCTCGGCCCCTGCCCTTCCGGGTCACCCTTGGCGCGCGGAATCAGCAACCGCAGGCCGGCGGGCGTGAAGCCGATGTGCTCGCGCGCGATCGCCACCAGCTCGGCCCGGCGCAGCGCGCCGGCGTAGCCCAGCAGCAGCAGCGCGCGATCGCGCAGCCCGGCGAGCCCGTGGTCGCAGGTGGCGACCAAGCGCCGGATCTCCGGCATGGTCAGCGCCGCGGCCTGGCGCGACGGGGTGCCGTGCTGGCGCAGGATGCCGCGCAGGGTGGCGCGGATCGCCGGATGCGCCGGGGTCCAGGTGTGGCCCGCCAGTTTATGGACTTGGCCGATCGCGACCAGCCGCCGCCGCAAGGTGCTGCGCGCGTGCGTGGGCGCGAGCGCGGCGAGATAGGCGGCGACCGCCTCTGGCGGCGCCGGCAGCGCCGGCCAGCGCGCGGCCCGGCACCA
>JAFAKO010000099.1 GCA_019235245.1 Gammaproteobacteria bacterium | reverse complement strand
GTCGCGCAATCGCGGCAAGGAGCCCGGACGGCGACGTCCGGGCCTTTTGCGAGCCGTGCCCAGTCTTTATGGGTTGCTCGTCGGGGCCGCGCTGCCCTTGACCAGCCGACCACCCTTGATCACGACGGCGACCTTCTCGAGTGCCCGCACGTCGCTCAGCGGATCGCCGTCCACGGCGATGAGATCCGCGTAGCGACCGGGCGCGATGGCGCCGACATCCGCGGTCCGATCGAGCGCCTCGGCGGCGTTGCGTGTGGCCGCCTGGATGGCTTCCATCGGGGTCATGCCCCACTCGACCATCTTGGCGAACTGCCGCGCATTGTCGCCGTGGGGGTAGACGCCCGCATCGGTACCGAACAGCATCTTTACCCCGGCTGCGTGCGCCGCACGGAACGTCTCGCGTTGCTTGCGGCCGATCATCTTCTCCTTGGCCAGGCTCTCCGGGTAGACGCCGTTCTTCTCGCCCTCGGCCAGAATGTAATCATCGTTGTAGATGTCCATGTCGAACCAGGCGCCGCGCTTCTTCGCGAGCTGGAAGCTCGCGGAGTCGGCGAGGCTCGCGTGCTCGATGGTATCGACCCCGGCGCGCAGGGCGTCGTTGATGCCATCGGTGCCGTGCGCATGCACGGCGACCCGCAGGCCGAGCCGGTGAGCCTCGTCCACGATCGCCGTGATCTCCTCCAGCGACAGCTGCTGGGCGCCGACGCTGTCGCCCTTGGAGAGCACACCGCCGGTCATGCACACCTTGATCACCTCAGCGCCGTACTTGTGCATCCGGCGCACGAGCCGCCGGTACTCATCCGGCGAGTTACCGATCTGCGTGCTCGGCGTGATGATCGAGGGAGGAAACTGCGTGTCATCACAGTGGCCGCCGGTGGAGCCGATGGCGTAGGTGGCGGGGACGATGCGCGGACCCTCGATGTAGCCCTTCTCGATGCCCTGCTTGAGGCCGACGTCGTCGAAGTTGCTCGAGCCGACGTTGCGCACCGTGGTGAAACCGCTCGCAAGCGTACGCTGCGCGTTGGCGACCCCGACCGTCATCCAGAACGCGTCGGTGAACTGCAGCCTGCGGTAGCCGCTGTAGAGCGGGTCCGAGGTGAGGTGCACGTGCATGTCGATGAGGCCCGGCAGCAGCGTGCGCGCTCCGAGGTCGAGCCGTTTGGCCTCGGCGGGTACCGGATCGCCCTGGTGCCCGACGCTGGCGATGCGCTCATCGGTGATGAGGATCTGCGGCCGGTCGATGACCTTGCCGTTCAGCACATCGATCATGTGCGCTGCGGTGACGACGGTGCTGGCAGCAAGAGCCGCGGGTAGCGGGGCGAACAGTGGCAGGAGCAACGCGAGCGGGCGCAGGGACGGCATCATTTTGTACCTTGAGGCGGAACGACCGGGCGCGGATTCTTCCCAAAGCATCCGCGTGAGTCAACCGCCAACCCCGTTGCGGTGAGATCCCTTCTACCTGCTCGCCACCGTGCATCCGCGCGGTGCGCGCGCCGCTCGCTACAAAGCCCGCGCAGCCGGCCGCTCGAAGCGAGCGCTGAGACGCCGGTAGGCGAGCGCCGCGAGCAACGCCGCCGCCGCAATCACCAGCACCAGCAGGACCAGCAGCACGAACAGCCGGTCGATGATCCCGCGCACCTGGGCGCCGGCATCCTGGGTCGCCGAGCGCAGCGCGGGTGCGAGGACGTCACTGCGCTGCGCGAGCGTCTCGAGCTCACGGGCGGTGGCAGCCGCCTGCGCGAGCATCTCGGTGTAGTGACGGATGTCGAACGGCGGCCCCGGCGGCTTCGGTGGGCCAGAGTCCGGCTTGGGCGCGAACTGACCACTGATGCGCTCGAAGGTCTGCAACGCTCCATTCACGGCCGTCGCGGTATCGGTGCCGGCCTGGAGCGCCGTGCGCAGCTGCCCCGCGAGCGTGCCGAGGGTGGCGCTCTGGCTGTTGAGGGCAGCGGTGAGTTGCGCGACCAGCGCCGAGCGCTCGCGCTCTAGCAGCCGCGGCAGATCGTCCACGAGCCGATCCGAAGCGCTGCCGATCAGCGACACGCGGTCGACACTCGCAAGCAGCGAGCGATTCTCTGGCATCACCGCGAACTGATAGGTGAGACGCCCCACCTGCATGTCGAGCAGGTCCGGGGTGCGCTGCATGTAGTAGATGGCACGCTCGGCCAGCTGTCGCGTCTGCGCGATCTCCTTCACTGCCGGATCCAGGTTGGAGAGCGGATCGATGCCGACGATCGAGAGCAGACTCGAGGATCCTCCCGCAGCTGCGGTCTCAGGGATGCCGAAGGACTCGGCAAAGTCGCGAAAATGGATGTAGGCCACCGCCTTGACTTTGGGATGCTGCGCACGCCATTGCATCACGAGCTCGCGCAGCTTACCCCTCTGCTCCGGCGTCAGGATGCCATCGACGAGCTGCCAGGCCTCGCTTTCCAGTGCCTGCTGCGTCTGCTGCACGGCGCGGGCGCGCTCGCCGTACTCGCCGTGCACCCATTCGTCATCGATCACCATGCGGCTGAGCGAGGCGAGCACCACCATGTCGAGCGCGTTACTCACCGGATTTGCACCGCTCGCGATCGTGTAGGCGGAGCTCGCCTGCTGGACGATCCAGTTCTGCGCGGCGAGGCGCTCCTCCGGGCTCGTCAATCCACTCTGGAATTGGTACACCACCTCGCGCGAGCGCCCAACGTACTCGTCGGCGAATCGCATCACCTCGAGCTGCACCCGCTGCAGCTGCTGGGTGCGCTCCTCAGCCGCCCGCTTGCGTGGATCCACGCGCTCGATGGTCTGACAGCCACAGATCACGACGGCGAGTGCCACGCCGCAGGCCACTAAACGCAGGGTAAAGCTCATGCACCCATCCTCGCAGCGGCCGCACGCCGCGCCCCGTCAAGATCGCCATTGAGGTTGTTTTGCGACCCCGTGGGGTAATGGTGAGTGAGTCGTGCGGCTAACTCAATAACCGGCTCAGTAGGGCGCCGAACCCCCCGGCGGGGGCGGCGGAGGATTCAGGTGAGTTCAGGTGACTGCGGTGGCGAAAAGCGCGGCGAATCAGGCAGCGGGAGTGCGGCGGGCGGCGCGCGGGGTCGACTGGGTACGGGCAGGTGCGTTGGGCGCGGCCTTCAGGCGGTCCCTGACGCGTCGTGCGGCGATGAGGCCGATGAAGCTCTTGACGCTCGACTGCGCCTCGAGAGTCTCCAGTTCCTCCTCGAAGAGGCACTGCACGAGAGTCGCATCAGTCTGGGTCTCTTCTGCCAGCGCTGCGATCGCGACGGCATCGCGTTGCGGCATTCCGTGGCTGGTGTGGTCCATGTCTGCCAAGGCGGATCTCCTGTTGCCAACCCAATCCCAATTATACGACTACCGCAGACTGCGGCGTACGCAGTCGCCGCAGGGGCGGCCATTCAAGGGGTGATAACGAAAGTTCCCGGCGGACTATTGCGATTGCTTATCGTGATCTTTCAGGCTGACTATCGGGAAATAAAGGCCGAGCCAGCGCCGCTGCCACCAGCGCCCGCGCGCTTTTGCCGCGTCATCGCTGAAGTCGTATTCGAAGAAGCCCGCGCGCAGGTACCGGGGCGGCCGCTCGGGGAAGGGATTTTTAAGCAACAGCGCGGTGACCGTGGGCTCGTTCTCGAGCAGGCGCTGGAGGAAGCGCCAGAACCACGGCAAGGTGCGCGGATCATCGAGCGCCGCGAACCACATCTGCCAGTCGAGACGCGGCTGGTGCGGGATGTTCCAGGGCGGCGCTCGCGCGAGGTCTCCGGGTTTGTAGCGGAACTCATATTCGCGCCACTCGATGCCATCGGCGGAGCCTTCGATCACGATCTCGTCGCGCTTGGTGGTCATGATCGCGAAAAGCCCATAACTGCTGACGATGTGGAACGGCTCGAAGAAGCGATCGATCGATTGCGCGAGCGCCGGCGGGCGCCCGCCGAAGCGCATATCCATCTCGGTGCAGCTGCAGAGCACCAGCAGCGACACGACGCCACCGATGAGGAGCCGTTGGGTGCGGCTGCGGCGCGGCTGCGCAGTGCCTGGCGGCACATGAGCGAGCAGCCGCGGCGGCAGCACTCTGCGCAGGGCCGCATCATCGAAAAGCGGCAGGCACAGCAGCATGGTCTGGAGGTTGAACCAGTTGTAGTTGCCCGTGATCAGGATGCACGCCTCCAGGAGCAGGATGCCGACGCCGGCCACGAACCGCGGCCGGCGCGGCGAGAAGATCAGGAAGGGCAGCACGAGCTCGACTACAAAGACCGCTCCGGTGGCGAAGGTGAGCGTGCCGGCGGGCAGCCGCGCGGCGTACCAGGCGAGCGGCGTCGGTAACGGCTGGGTGAGGAAGTGGTAGGAGAGCGCGGACAGATTCCACCAGTTGGGATCTCCGCTCAGGAGCTTCACGACCCCGGACATGAACATGAAGCGAAACAGCAGCCAGCGCAGCAGCCAGATGCCCGGAAGGGTCGCCAGGCTGAGCACGATCGCGAGGAAGCCGGTCTCGAGGAGAAATGTGTCCCACTGATAGGTCATGAACGTCTGCCCGGCATAGAGCAGCGACAGATAGAGGAGGTAGAGCAGCGGCAATACGAGTCGTGGCAGGACGTTGCAGGCGAGCAGCAGCGAACCCGCTACACCGCCCCAGCACACGAGACGCAGCGCCTGGTCGCTGCTGCTCCACCAGAACACCATCGGCATCTGCCAGAAACGCCCGCGGCCGAGGTTGGCAGCGGCGGCGTCGGTGAGCTCGGTGAGCGGCTGAATGCCGTGGCTGCCGATCAGGCCCTGCGCCTGCACGGCGAAGGAAAGGAAGGCGGCGAGGTAGATGAGGCCGAAGCCGCGCAGGAAGAGGAACGAGACGAGTTCGTACCGCGGGGGCGCGTACTGCGCGCCCCACAGCAATCGGCTGATGCGAAAGGAAGCCGTGCGGTGCGCGGCGATGAAGGCGTAGGCGCGCTCGGCGACCCAGGCGAATCCCGGCAGCCTTCGATAAAGCCACAGCCATTGCGCCTTGCCCGGCGCATGGCTCAGCGTCAGGAAGCTCGCCTCGGCCGCGCTCGCTCGCCGCCGCCCGGGCGCGAGGTATTGCACGGCGCGCTGAAAGTCGCTCAGCGGTATCTCGGGATACTCGGCCGCCGCTTCCTGGTAGACGCGGTAGCTCACACGGTCGCCGGTGAGCTGCTGCCAGTAGCGCGCCCAGTACGCGCAGAAGGCACAGTCGCCGTCGTAGATGAGGACCGGCCGGGGCGTGCCGGAGGCCGCTTCGGTTTGCGGGCCCGGCGGTGCTCCGGCTGCAGGTGGCATGACCACACTCTAATCGAAAAGGCCTAGGTAGATTCCACGATCGAACGGCCGCAGTTGCGGATACAGCGGTGCCGGCAAAGCACGCATCATGCTCCTGTCAGTTGCATGCAAGGAGCTAGCGAGATGGCTGCGGGTCGGCGCGTGGCACTGGTGACAGGCGGTATGGGTGGGCTCGGTGAGGCGATCTGCGTGAAGCTCGCTGCGCTCGGTTACGTGGTGGTCACTACCTGCTCGCCAAGTAACACGCGCGCGGAGCAGTGGCTGCGGAGGATGCGCGAGCGCGGCTGCGACTTTCACGCCTACCCTTGCGATGTGGGGCAGTGGCAGAGCTGCGTCGCCTGCGTCAAAAGGATCACGGACGAGGTCGGGCCGGTCGAGGTGCTCGTCAACAATGCCGGCATCACCCGCGACATGACCTTCCGTAAGATGGATCGCGCCAGCTGGGACGCGGTGATGCACACCGATCTCGACTCGTGCTTCAACATGACCAAGCAGGTCTGTGACGGCATGGTCGATCGCGGCTGGGGGCGCATCATCAACATCTCCTCGGTCAACGGCCAGAAGGGCGCCTTCGGCCAGACCAATTACGCCGCTGCCAAAGCCGGCATGCATGGCTTCAGCAAGTCACTCGCGCTCGAAGTCGCCCGCAAGGGGGTCACGGTCAACACCATCTCTCCGGGCTACATCGGCACCAGGATGGTGATGGCGATCCCGCGCGAGGTGCTCGACGGCAAGATCATTCCGCAGATCCCCGTGGGCCGGCTGGGGAAGCCCGAAGAGGTCGCAGGCCTGGTTGCTTATCTCGCCAGCGAGGAAGCGGCCTTCGTCACCGGAGCGAATATCGCCATCAACGGCGGTCAGCACATGCAATAGCGCCGCGCCGCACGCCCACGACGATTGCGGCAGCGCAGACCGAGGCGAAGTCACCCGCCTGCGGGCAATCCGCTCTACAATCACACCTCCGGCCTCGGGATCTGCGAGCAGCGAGGAGTGTGATGAGCAAGTTCGACCTGCGACCGCCGAGCGATGCGCAGCGGGCGAAGATCACCGCGGGGCTGACCCCGGACGAGCGCCGTGTGCTCCTCGAGCACGGCACCGAGGCGGCGTTCTGCGGGGTATTTCTCGATAATCACCGCGAAGGCATCTACACCTGCCGCTTCTGTGGTCTGCCGCTGTTTCGCTCGAGCGCGAAATTCGATTCGGGTACTGGTTGGCCGAGCTTCTTCAAGCCCTACGACGAGACGCACATCCGCCGGCTGCGCGACACGAGCTACGGAATGATCCGGGTCGAGGAAGTGTGTGCGCGCTGCGGCAGCCACCTGGGCCACGTGTTTCCCGATGGGCCGCCACCGACCGGCGAGCGGCACTGCCTGAACTCGGTGTCCCTGTCCTTCACGGACGAGGGACAGCCGCTGCCGGACGTTCTCCAGCGCGGTGCGCCGGAGGGTCAGCCGGATCGGGCGTCGAGTTAGGGCAGTCCGGGCATGCTATTGATCGATCAGCGGCGACGCAACCTCGGACGTTTCGAGGTCGGCCGCGTCCTGCCGAGCCCGCTGCGTCACATGGTGGGGCCGTTCATATTCTTCGACCACATGGGCCCGGTGAACCTCGCGGCGGGCCTGCCGCGCGATGCGGACGTCAGGCCCCACCCGCACATCGGGCTCGCGACGGTGACCTACCTGTTCGCGGGCGAGATCATGCATCGTGACTCGCTCGGCTCGCAGCAGCCCATTCGCCCCGGTGAAGTGAACTGGATGACCGCCGGGCGCGGCATCACCCATTCGGAGCGCTTCGAGCGTGCGCGGCGCGAGGGCGGACCGATGCATGGAATACAGTCCTGGGTGGCGCTGCCCGATGCGCAGGAGGAGACCGAGCCGGTGTTCGCCCACCACCCTGAAGCGGACCAGCCGGTGCAGCAAGAGGGCGGTGCGTGGCTGCGGGTGCTGGCGGGCGAGGCCTTCGGCCAGCGCGCGGCGGTGAAGACACTCTCGCCGCTTTTCTATGTGCACGTCGCGCTCGCGGCCGGAGCACGTGTGGCGCTGCCGCGCGAATACCCCGAGCGAGGCGCGTATCTGGTATCCGGCGCCGTAAGCGCGGAGGGGCAGGCGGTCGCGGCGGGTCACATGATGGTGTTCGGGCCAGGTGCGCCGGCAGTGGTGGAGGCGCGCACCCCGAGCGTCCTCATGCTGCTCGGCGGTGAGCCGGTCGGTGAACGCTACATCGAGTGGAACTTCGTATCCTCCTCCAAGGGACGCATCGAGCAGGCGAAGGCCGACTGGCGCGCGGGCCGGATGAAGCTTCCGGACAGCGACGCCGCCGAGTTCATTCCGCTTCCCGAGGGAACGCATCCGAGCGCCGGGGCCATGTCCTGATGCGGCGGCCGCTGCGACACCTGGCGTGGGTCGTACCCGTCATGCTGCTCGGCGCCTGTGCGGTCACGCGCCTGCAGGCACCCGACATCACGCCGACCTCCGTCGAGCTCGTCGATGCCCAGGTCATGGAGCAACGCTTCAAGGTCGGTCTGCACGTGCAGAACCCGAACGACCGCGCATTGCCGATCAAGTCGGTCAATTGCGCGCTGCAGATCGAGGGGGTCGAGGTGGGTCGCGGCGAGAGCAGCGCGCCTTTCAACGTTCCGGCGCACGGCGAGAGCGACTTCGACCTGATCGTCACCACCGATCTCGCCTCCAGCATACCCAACCTCGCCATGCGTCTGTTCCGCGGCGGCGATATGCCGAGCTATCGCCTCTCGGGCAGCGTGAATCCGGACATCGCCTGGCTGCCGCCGATCCCCTTCTCCAAGTCGGGGCAGCTCGCGATTCCACAGTGAGGCGCCCGTGGTGATTGCGCTCGATGTGTACGGCACGCTCGTCGACACCGCGGGGATCGCGGGTGAGCTTCGCAGGATGTTCGGTGATCTCGCGCAGTCTGCCGCGGAGCTCTGGCGCGCGAAGCAGCTCGAATACACCTTCCGGCGCGGGCTGATGCGCCGCTACGAGGATTTCGACACCTGCACACGCCAGGCGCTGACGTACGTTCAACGCTCCCTCGGCGTCAGCATGGACGAGGCAGCGGAGCGTGCCCTGCTCGAGGCATACCTGCGCCTGCCGGCGTTTGAGGACGTGCCGGAGGGACTGCGGCAACTGCAGCGCTCGGGGGCGAGGCTCGTGGCGCTCACCAACGGCACCGAGCGTTCCGTGCGCTCGCTGCTCCAGAACGCCGGCATCGGCGAGCACATCGGGACAGTTTTGAGCGCCGAGCGGGTGAGGAGCTTCAAGCCCGACCCCGCGGTGTATGGCCTTCTGCGGGACTGCAGCGGCGGGGCCGCGGAGGGTTCCTGGCTGGTGTCCGCCAATCCTTTCGACGTGATTGGTGCAAAGGCCTGCGGCATCAGGACCGCGTGGCTACGGCGCGATCCGCGCCGGGTGTTCGATCCCTGGGAGCTGTCGGCCGATCTCGTCGTGCCCGATTTGCGCAGCCTCTCCGAGGAGCTGCCGCGGAGCGCAGGGGTCTAGGCGAGCGCCGTTAGGCGGAGGGCGTCTGCGGTAGCGCGTCCGGGCCTTGAAATTCCCCATCGGCCCCCTATACCGCGTGCATGAGCGATGCATTGCACGTCGTCTGTCCTCACTGCGAGAAGATCAACCGCGTGACCGCCGCGCGGCTCGGCGAGACGCCACGGTGCGGCCACTGCCACCAGGCGCTCTTTACCGGCCATCCGCTCGAGCTCAGCACCTCGAGCTTCCGCCGGCAGGTGGGGCACAGCGATGTCCCCGTCGTGGTGGATTTCTGGGCGCCATGGTGCGGTCCCTGCCAGATGATGGCCCCGCAGTACGACGCGGCCGCCGCAGAGCTCGAGCCCAGCGTGCGTCTCGCGAAGGTCAACACGGATGTAGAGACTGCCATCGCGACCGAGTTCCAGATCCGCAGCATTCCAACCCTGGCGTTGTTCAGGGGAGGGCGGGAGGTCGCACGTCAGTCGGGTGCGCTTTCCAAAACCGACATCGTGCGCTGGGTGCGCCAACACGCCGCGTAGACGCCGGGAGCGGCGATTATCAGACGTTACCGCGATACTTAGTCAATCAGCTAAGTATTCGCCAAACGAACTCTGCGCACACCCTCAGCCCAGCTCCTCGTAGAGCCGCTCGATGACCGGTCGCTGCCCGGCAGCGACCTTGGTGAGCGCCTGCGCGCGATCGAACCACTCGCCGCGGTCGACTTCGGGAAAGCGCGCGGTGCGCCCGGATCTCGGTGGCCACTCCATCTCGAAGAGGTTGCTGCTCAGCCGGCTGGCGTCGCAGTCGCCTTCCATCGCCCACACGTGGAGCCGCTTGCCGCTCGGCTGGCGGTGGATCCCAAGGTCGAGCTCGGTGCCCTGAGGCGGCGCCTCGAAGCCGGTCTCTTCCCGGAATTCGCGCCGCGCGCAGGCGAGCTCCTCCTCCCCGGCATTCACGAGGCCCTTCGGCACCGACCAGGCGCCATCGTCCTTCCTCGCCCACAACGGCCCACCCGGGTGCACGAGAAACACCTCCACAACCGACCCGCGGCGACGATAGAGAAGCAGTCCGGCACTAACGAGGGGCATGCTGGAGTTAACTCCTCGTAAGGTGCGCGAGTGTGCCATGAACGCTCGCCTGGCGGCGGGTGCATAATCGCGCCATGGACACGCCGGCGACGTCCGTGCGCAGCGTCGCAGATCCCTCCGTCATGGAGACCCGCTACTGGCACACGCTCGAAGACGGGCGGGTGCAGTGCGATGTGTGCCCGCGGGCCTGCAAGCTGCGCGACGGCCAGCGCGGGCTCTGCTTCGTGCGGGGCGCCGCAGACGGCGCGATCAAGCTCTTCAGCTACGGCCGCTCGAGCGGCTTCTGTGTCGATCCGATCGAGAAGAAACCGCTCAATCATTTTCTGCCGGGCACCAGTGTGCTGTCCTTCGGCACCGCCGGCTGCAATCTCGCCTGCAAGTTCTGTCAGAACTGGGACATGTCCAAGTCGCGCGAAATGGACACGCTCGCCGACAGCGCCAGCCCCGAGGCACTCGCTGCGGCGGCGCGCCGGCTGGGCTGTGCCAGTATCGCCTTCACCTACAACGACCCGGTCGTTTTCATGGAGTACGCGATCGATACCGCAGAGGCCTGCCGCGCCGCGGGAGTCCGCAGCGTCGCGGTGACGGCCGGCTACATGTGCGAGGCGCCGCGCCGCGAGTTCTACCGGCACATGGATGCCGCGAACGTCGATCTGAAGGCCTTCACCGAGCGCTTCTACTATAAGGTCTGCGGGGGCGAGCTCGCGCCGGTGCTCGAGACGCTCGAGTACCTCAGGCACGAGACGCGCGTATGGTTCGAGATCACGACGCTCCTCATCCCGGGAGAGAACGACAGCGATCCCGAGATCGACCGGATGACCCAATGGATCGCGGCAAAGCTCGGGCCGGACGTGCCGTTGCATTTCACCGCGTTCCACCCGGACTGGAAGATGCTCGACAGGCCGCGGACGCCGCCGGCGACGCTCACAGGCGCACGGCGCATCGCGCTCGCCAACGGCCTGCATTTCGTCTACACGGGTAACGTGCACGACGTCGCGGGCGGCAGCACTCATTGCCCGGGCTGCGGCGCGTGTGTCATCGAGCGCGACTGGTATCAGCTGCTCAGCTGGAAACTCACCAATTCGGGCGCCTGCGATCGGTGCGGCACGCAGATTTCCGGCAGGTTTGCGGGAGCTCCGGGCAAGTGGGGCGCGCGTCGCGTCGCCGTGCGGCTCACCGAGCGCTAGCGGTCAGTGGCTGGATTCGGGCTTCAAGGGGTCGGGCTCCTTCCAGGTCACGACTCCGTAGCGGCTCACCCTCACGCCGCTGCTCCAGAAATCCTCCGCAAGCCCGGCCTTGATCTTCAAGGCGGCGAGAAAGTCGCGCGCCTCGGGCAGCTGGTGCCACACCTGCGGGAGAAGCGTGGCGCGGTGGCCGCCGTACTCGAGCGTCACCCCATCGAGCCCCGGGCGCAGACGGCTGATCAGCTCATCCTCGGAGGCTGCCTCGATCGGCTCGTTCACCGAGAGCAGTGACACCTCGACCGAGGTCTGCGGCAGCTCGCTCGCCTCGAGCGGGCCAAAGCGCGGGTCGCGGAAGGCCGCCGCGACGGCATTGGCGCGCACGTCATCGCGCAGCGTCCGCAGACGGTGCAACGAGCCGACACAGCCGCGCAGCTGACCGGCCTGCCGCAAGGTCACGAACGTCGAGGAAGGCTGCTCGAGTGTCGCATGGCTCATGGCCTCGAGCCGTCCGATGCCCAGCTGCTCGGCGATGGCCGAGCGGGCGAGAGTGAGCACCGCGCGCCCGAGGTCGAGGTCGATCACGCGGGTGCCTCGCTGAATGCGAAGGAGCCGTAGCCGACTACGCGCAGCCGATCGCCGGCGGTATCGCCGGAGCTGCGCAGATCGAGCATCTCGACCTTCATCCGGTGATGCCGCGCGACGGTGAGAAGCCCGTTGATCGGCACCGCTCCGCAGGCCTGCTCGTAGCCTAGGGTGGGTGATAGTGCCAGCACGCTCTTGGCGCTCGACCGGTCGATCGTGCGCGCCTCCTCGTAGCGGTGGTAGTGGGAGAGGTCCGAACTTATGACGATGAGAGTCTCGGGTCCATCCCACAGCAGCTCGATCACTTCCGCCACCTGCGCGGGGGTCGCATCGCCTACGGCGAAGGGGACGAGACGGAAGCTCGGCAGCAGCGCCTGCAGAAAGGGCAGCTGTACCTCGAGCGAGTGCTCGCGTGCATGGGCGGCGTCGCTCTCGGTGACCTGCGGCAGGGCCAGCGCGCGCGCCAGCGCGCCGCGGTCCAGCTCGACCTCACCGAGCGGGGTGGCGAATGCGTCGACGCTGGGAGCCGCGAGCCCGGCGAGCGGCACGCGGTGCGAGGGACCGAGCAACACCACGCGCTGAACGTCTGCCTGCCATTCGGCCAGGCGACGGTAGCCGCTGGCGGCAATCGGGCCCGAATACACGTACCCCGCATGTGGCACGATGAGTGCCTTGGCGCGCGCCGCGTTCTCGGTCGGCGGCGCCACAGACCCGAGGCAGGCACGAACCTGGGCGCCGAGCTCCGCCGGGGACTGCGGGTAGAACATTCCAGCCACCGCCGCCGCGCGCACCGCTGCCATCGAATCCTCCGCCGCTACACCGGCCGCCTTCCCGGGTACCAGTTCCAGCGGCCGGCGAGCGCCATCACGGCGGGCACGATCAGTGCCCGCACCACGGTCGCATCCACCAGCACGGCGACGCACAGGCCGACGCCGATCATCTTGAGCACCGGCAGCGCCGCGCCGACGAACGCCCCGAACACCACCACCATGATAAGCCCGGCGCCGGTGATCACGGGTGCGACGCTGGCGAGACCCTCGACCGTGGCGCGATTGTTGTCTGCGTCGCGGTAGAACTCCTGCTGGATGCGAAACAGCAGGAACAGCTCGTAGTCCATCGACAGCCCGAAGCTCATGCAGAACACCATCAGCGGTATCTCCAGCGGTATGGAGGCGACCGGGTGCTCGAGCCCGATGAGACCGTTCAGCCACCCGAGCTGAAATATCGCCACCACCGCCCCCATACCCGCGGCCACGGCCAGCAGGTTCATGAGCACGGCCTTCACCGGCAGCAGGAAGGAGCGGAAAGCGGTGAACAGCATCAGCAGTGTTGCGCCGACGACGAAGGCGAAGATACGCGGCAGGCTATGCAGCATCTCGTTGTTGAAGTCGTCGTAGCCGGCCGCGGCGCCGGTCACCAGCACGCTGAACGCACCGGCAGGCGCGCGAGTCTGCAGCTCGCGCGAGAGATGCAGGACGTCCGCGGCACTCGCGCGGTCGGCGGGCGTGACCTCGAAGAGCGCTGCACGCCGATCGCGGCTGACGAACAGCTGGCCGATCTCCGGGTAGTCCTTCAGCGCCTGCTCGGGGTCCGCATAGAGCGTGCGGTAGTCGTCAGGCTCGAGTCCGGCCTGCAGGTTGACCGGCGAGCTCACGGCACCGACCCGCGCATCACGCTCGAGCGATGCCGAGTAGTCGAAGAGTGACTGCAGATGCGCCGGATCGAGGACCGGCCGCCCGTCCTCGCTCCGTACCAGGAGATAAATCGCGTTCGCCGCGTTGTCGCCGCGCACCGCCGTGACCAGGTCCGCGCCCAGGCGCGATTCCATGCCGGGCGGGAGGAACCAGCGCTGGTTGGCGAAGCTCGTCCGGATCCGCAGCAGTGGCGATGCCAGCGCGAGCACCACACCACCGGCCAGCAGCAGCGTGATGTACGGATGGCGCACGATCCAGCTGCCGAGCCGCCGCCAGAAGGCGAGCAGACGCGGCCGGCCGCGGTGCCGCGGAATGACCGGCAGCCACTCGAGGCGGCTCCCGAGCAGCGTCAGTGCTGCCGGCAGCAGTGTGAGCGCGGCGAGCACCGAGACACAGACGACGAGCGCGCCACCGATGCCGACGGTGCGGGTCTCGAGGAGCGGGCTCAGCAGGAGGCCGAGGAGTCCGATGATCACGGTCACCCCGGACCAGGCGATGGTGCGCCCGCCGCGGGCGACCGCTGCCACGACGCTCTCGGCAACCGGTGCCGACTCGGCGTGCTCACGGTAGTAGGTCACCATGAGGAGCGAGTAGTCGATACCGATCGCGAGCCCGATCATGGTGACGACGTTGCCGAGGAGGTTCGAGACCGGCATCACCTCCGCCAGCAGGAAGGCGCTGCCGAGCGAGACGGTGGTGGTCGCGATGCCGGTGAGGAACGGCAGCCCTGCGGCGACCAGCGTGCCGAAGGCGACCAGCAGGATCGCGAGTGTGAGTGGCAGCGCCTGTTTCTCAGCGCGATCTCCGCCGCGCGCACTCCAGGTGTTCACATCGAAGTCGGCGGCGGCATTGCCGGTCACCGCCACCTGCGCCGCGGAGTCGAGCGCCAGCAGTGCGGCGCGGCGCGGGGTGAGACTCGCGCGCACTGCGACTACGGCCTGCTGCCGATCGGCGTGGCTGGTGGCGCGCAGCCCGAGCAGGAGGGTGGTCACGTGGCCATCGGGCGAGCGCAGCCGCGTGTCCTTGTCATCCGCAAAGCTGCGGACGTCGCGCATCCCGGGCAGCGCCGCTAGTACGCGGCCCGTCTCCTTGACCCAGTCGAGGTACGGCGCGGCGTCGACCTGCAGATGCGGTGCGCTCACGGCGACCACCAGCGGATCGATGAAGGGGTTGTTGAAGTCATCGCGCAGCGCGTCGGTCGCGCGCTTGGAGGGACTGCCGGGTGCGCCGCCTTCGACGCCGAGCGTCACCTGTGGCAGCCGGTGCGCTCCCCATGCGCCGAGGAGCACCGCAATCAGCCACACCGCGAGAATCCGCCACGGATGCTGCACGACGGCGTGGCCGAGCAGACGCAACGGCGCGTTCAGACCCACAGCCGCGTCCGGCGGCGCCCGCAAGGCCGCCGCGGGCGACTCGGCTGGCGGTGCAGAGCTCGGTTCCTCCATCCTAGGACCGCGATCTTAACCCGCCGCTACCGGGCATGTGTAAGGAGATGCGCATCCATGAATTGCAACCAATTACCCCGTCCGCTCCGCTCGCGGCTTCTCGCGCCGGTCGTCGCCGCGCTCACTTTCGGGCTCGCCGGCACCGCCGGCGCGCAATGCATCCGCGAATCCGATCACGTGCGGGCGCGCCAGTTGGGAATCGCGCCGGGGATACTCACCCCGGGCCCGCTCAATGCCATCACCGATGTCGCCGGCGTGCTCGTCGGGCACACGACTCTCATCGCGGGCGACACCGTGCGTACCGGTGCCACCGCGATTCTTGCGCACGGCGGGAACCTGTATCAGAGCAAGGTGCCGGCCGCGGTGTTCGTGTTCAACGGCTATGGCAAGTCGGCGGGCCTGAGCCAGGTGGCGGAGCTCGGCGAGATCGAATCCCCGATCGTACTCACCAACACACTCGCGGTCGCTCGTGGAATGGAGGCGATTCTCGACTGGACGCTCGCGCAACCCGGCAACGAGAAGGTCATGTCGGTCAATGCGGTGGTCGGTGAGACTAATGATGGCTATCTCAACGACATCCGCGGGCGAGCGCTCACCCCGGCACAGATCCTGGACGCCATCAGGTCCGCACACGCGGGCGCGGTCGAGGAGGGCGCGGTCGGTGCCGGCACCGGCACCGTCGCCTTCGGCTGGAAAGGCGGCATCGGCACCAGCTCGCGCCGGGTGCCGGCGCTCGCGGGCGGCTGGACCGTGGGGGTGCTGGTGCAGACGAACTACGGTGGCGTGTTGAGCGTCGCTGGCCGCAGGATCGGCGAGGAGCTGCACCAGTACTACCTGCAGGACAAGCTCGGCGACCGGCGGGCCGATGGCTCGATCATGGTGGTGGTGGCCACCGACGCGCCGCTTTCGGACCGGAATCTCGCGCGGCTCGCCCGGCGCGCGGTGTCCGGCATCGCCCGCACGGGCTCGAGCTTCTCCAACGGCTCAGGCGACTACGTCATTGCCTTCTCGACTGCGGCCGATGTGGTGCGATCGGCAGCGAAGCGCGCCGGCGTTGCCCAGTTCGCCGAGCTCTCGAACGATGCCATCTCGCCGCTCTTTCATGCGGTCGCCGAAGCCACCGAGGAGGCGATCTACAATTCGCTCTTCATGGCGAGCACCACCCGCAGCCGTAATGTCCTGACCGGCAAGGAAGTCACCGTCGAGCGGCTGCCGCTCGCGCCCTTCCTCAAGGGCGCGAAAAACGCCTGCCATTGAGAGTGGCGTGAGGAAGGCGCGCAGCCCTCAGGGCGTCCAGCGATAGACGACGCCCGGATAGGGTGGCTTCCACTGCTCGAAGGCGCCGGTCAGGAACACGACCCCGTGGGTGCCAAAGGCCATGTTGGTGAGATACGGGGTCGGCACGTCGATGGTGCGCACGAGCTTGCGGTCTTCGTTCACTACCAGCACGCGACCCGAGCCATTCTGGGCGATGTAGTAATTGCCGTCGGGACCGAGCTTCAGGCCGTCCGGTCCGTTGTAGCCATCCTCGTTCGCTGTCGGCGCGGCCAGATCCTGCAGACGCGCCCAGACCGTGCGCGCGCCGAGCGTGCCGTCCGCGCCGATCGGGAAGCTCAGAATGCGGCCCGCGAGCATCTCGGCGACCAGCAGGTGCTGCTGGTCCTTCGCGACTACCAGTCCGTTCGAGTAATGGATGGTGTTGGCGACTTCCGTGATGCTCCTGCCGTCCGCACTCATGTGCAGCACGGTCCCGGTGATAGGCGCTTTGAGGTCGTAGACGCCGGAAGCGGTGAAGTAGATTCCCCCGTGGCCGTCAGCAGTGAAATCATTGGGGCCGATGAAGGGCTTGCCGCCACTATCGGCGCGCACGGTGCGCACTTCCTTGCCGCCCTCGCCGAGCTCCACCAGCGAGTTCGTGTCGTAGCAGGCCACGAGCAGCCTGCCGTTGAAGGGGATGAGGGCGCTCGGGCCGCAGCCCTCCTGGTGCCAGTACACCGTGACGCGCGTGCCGTCCCAGGACTTGATGTTGCCGGTCGCGTATTCGACGTACAGGAGCTTGCCGTCGCGCCACAGGGGTCCCTCGGGGTAGCGGGCCTCGGAGTCCACGATCGTGAGCGTGCCGGCGAGCGCGGCGACGGTGGTCAGAGAGAGGACGATACCCGCCAGGCAGTGAGCCGTAGCGCGTGTGACGGCGCTGCGGCTAGCCCTGCCTGCGAGGCAGGTGCGGTGCTGTGATTCCAACAAGCTAATCCCCTGATGATCGGATCGGACCCTGACGCCAGTCATTTTTATCATGACGGCAGCGAGCGTGCGCGCGACATCGCAGGAGAGCGCCGCGAGGTGCCGCGACCCGCGGAGGTGGCGGAGCGATGCCGTGAGGCTCGAAGCGACGCTGCGCCGCACGCGCACCCGGACGGTTAGGACTTCGCTCTCAGTGCCGCTTTCGCCAGCGAGTCGAGGAGCTCGACCGCCGCGCGGGTCACACCGAAGATCTGACGGCGACGGCGTCCGAGGGCCACCCAGGCTTCGAGCGTGGCGACACCCTCGGCGCGGAGCCGGTCGACCAGTGTCTGCGGCAGATCGTTGGGCAATGCATGGGACATGCGGGCCAGTTTTCGCAATTCGCCCCATTTGCCAAGCACAACTTAACATTAATGTCGTGGCAGTTTCCCAATCGGAGAAGGGCTTCGCATTTCCAACCTCGATGACGCGCTGCGGCGCCGCCGTGGGAGCGGGTAGCCGCCGCCTGCGCTCAAACGCTCAACGCTCCTTCGCCAGCATCGCACGGGCGGCGTTCAGCTCCTTTTGTTTCGCCGCGGTGATGCGTGGGTAGGAGAGATCGAGTCCCTCGAGCGCCTGCACCACCGCGGCCGCGACCACCAGGCGGGTAAACCACTTGTTATCGGCCGGCACGACGAACCAGGGCGCCTGTTTGGACGCGGTGGCGCGGATGGCCTCCTCGTAGGCGTGCATGTAGTGGCGCCAGAAGGCGCGCTCGCGCACGTCCGACACCGCAAACTTCCAGTGTTTCTCCGGTTTGTCGAGGCGCTCGAGAAAGCGCTTCTTCTGCTCGGCGCGCGAGACGTGCAGAAAGAACTTGAGGACCATGGTGCCCTGGCGCGCCAGGTACTGCTCGAAGTGCGCCATGTCCGCGAGCCGCTCCGCCCAGATCTGCTTGCTCACGCATTGCGGCGGCAGCTTCTCCTCCTCGAGCGTGTCCCGGTGCACGCGCACCACCAGCACCTCCTCGTAGTAGGAGCGATTGAAGATGCCGATCTGTCCGCGCTCGGGGAGGCACTTGACGTGCCGCCACAGGAAGTCGTGATCGAGGTCTTCCGCCGAGGGCTGCTTGAAGGAGAACACCTGGCAGCCCTGCGGATTGATGCCCGACATCACGTGCTTGATGGTGCTGTCTTTCCCCGCTGCGTCCATCGCCTGGAATATGAGCAGCAGCGACCAGCGGTCCTGCGCATAGAGCAGCTCCTGCTCGCGCGCCAGCCATTCGGTGCCGCGGTCGAGGAGCTCGACGGCCTCGCTCTTGTCCAGGCGCAACCCGCCAGTGTCGCCGGGATCGAAATGCTTGAGCCGAAACCCCTTGCCGCTCGTGATGCGGAAGGGCTTCACGTACTTCTCGAGACGGTCGAGGACCTCATCGCGTTGCATGCGGGTGCCTTCGCTGTCGGACGCGCTGCCGCGCACGCTAGGGGACTACCGTCCGGCGCGCAACAGCGCGCACCGGCGGCCAGCCGCGGGATGCGCAGGCGCCGGGCTCAGTGGGCGTCGAAGAACGACTTGACTGCGCTCAGGCAGAAGGGCGGTACCAGCGTTCCATGGTAGGCGGCGAGCACCTCTGCCTCGCCACCCTGCGCCGCGATGATGCCCTTGGCGACGCTGAATTCCGTCTTGAGGGTGGCGTAGGGATCGTTGCTCCCGGGGGCGGAATCGATATCGAGAATCACCGGCGCGGTCGCAGGCGCATGCGCGGTCCAGTAGTTCTGCATGAGGGTGGTGTTGAAGAAGAACACCGTCGGATCGGAGTTGCCGCCGCACAGCAGCGTGGGGGCCGTCGGCGACCAGTTGCGCAGATCGTTGGTCTTGAGATCGACACGCAGTCCGTTGCCCGGGGAGGCGGGCGGCAGCCCATCGGTGAGCGTCGGGAAGCCGCCATCGGGATGCATCAATGCGTCCTCGAGATACGCCGCGCGGTAGCTGTTGGTGATGAGGTAGTCCGTGCCGAAACCCGAGGCAAAAATGCTCGCCAGGTTCGCGGGTGTAGTGGCGGGGGTGTAGATCGCATAGTTCGGAGCAGGGGGAGTGCTGCTGAACAGCACCGACGGAAACTTCCCCTCGGACCGCAGCGTGCCGAGGCCCGCAGTATTCGGCAGCAGCGTCGGGACCGTCGTGTCATAGGGGCTCGCGAAGATATCGGCGGGGTTCGACCAGATGTTGCCGTAGACGTTCTGGTAAGCCGGGGCGAGGAGCGCCACGTTCTCGGTCGCACTCGCGCTCACTTCGCCTTCGAAAATGGCATCGCCGAAGGCGCTCAGCGCGTAAGGGCCGGACATCGGCGCCGAGGCGGTGACGGTCATGCCACTTGCCTGCATGGCGCTGTGGGTCGCCATGGCGACATAACCCCCCTCGGAGTAACCGGTGACGAAGAGCTTGCCGCCATCGGTCGAGCTCGGCGCGTCGGCGGTGGGCAGCGCGGCCCGCGCCGCCGTCACGGCGTCGATCATCTCCTTCGACTGCTGTGCCGCAATGAGGTACGGGTGGTAACTGAGCGTCGAGTTGTCGTACCCCAGGTAGTTCGGCGCCACGACGATGTAGCCCTCGGCGGCGAACACCACCGCGAGGATCACCGCTTCGCCACTGTCCGCGACGGAGAGATCAGCGAGATTGAACGCCTTGTTCGTGGTGGTCCCGTGCGCGTAGACCACGATCGGGCGGCCACCGGTGCAGGAGCTGTCGCTAGTGCTGCTCGGCACCATCAGGGCGCCGGAGGCGGGGGTGATATTGCCTTTCGGGTCCGAGGTGTCATACGTGAGGTGGTAGACGGTGATGGTGCATTTGGGCGTATAGGCGATCTGCAGGAAAACCTTGCCGACGTCACTCCCACTGAGCAGCTGCAGCAAATCGCTCGGAGCGTAGGTCGCCACCTTGGTGGGCGGATTGTCGATGAGCGCACCGCGCTGCGCGGTGGTGCCGGAGGGGCTGGACATGGGAGCGCTGCTGTGGCCGCTGCCGCTGCAGCCGGCAATGGTGGCGAGAGCCAGCAAGAGCAGGAGGTGCGGGCGAGCCTTCATGGAGCCATCTCAGCGGGAATTCGTGCGCGGTGCAGTCGGACAAAGCCTCATTCAGGCCCTGGGGATCTTGCATTAGCGCCTTGACCACGACCGGTGCTTTTGCATGAGCCGCGTGCGTGCGCTCACGGTCTGCGCAGGGAACGGGTGCGCAATGGTGCGGCAATGGTGCGGCAATGGTGCGCCGAAGGTGTGCCGAAAGTGCGGCGATGGTGGGGCGATGGTGCCGCGGTGCGATCTCCTCGTCCGAATATGTTCAATGCACGGGCTCTGTCACGCGGAAGAGGTGCGCGCCCCTCGCTTGGTCTATTCTGTACACATCGAAGAAGAACAAGTATCGGGTTTATTGCAGGGATGTTTCTTTGGGGAAGCGAGTCATGGACTACAGTGTTGAAGAGATTCAACCGAACGTATGGCGCGTGAGTATCGAGGGGATCACCCGGATCATTCGCTATCGGCCGGGCAATATGACGTTTGCGCCCTGGGACGTGACATCGGCCGAGGGCCGCACGCTCTGGAGCGCGGCCTCACTCGAGTCGGCTTTCCGCTGGATTCAGGCACGCACAGGTCAACCGGTGGAAGCATTGTTCGCACAGGCGCTGCTCGAGCACGCCGCGCGCAACGATTCGGCCGAAGCGAGTAAGCCCGAGGCAGCGAGCCAGGCCGAGACCCGCAAGGAAGCGCCGAGCGGCTGAGGGGCCAACGCGCGCCACGCGGCTCGCCGGCGCGCCCCACCGCCGACGTGGCGCCGCTACTTGAGCGGGGTCAGCTCACCGAGCATCGTCGGGATGAGCTCGCTCACCGTCGGGTGGATCCGGACGCCGTGCTGCACCACCGTATAGGGCAGATGCCCATACATCGCATCGACGAGCGAGTGCACCGCCTCATCGCCGCCGACGCCGAGAATCGCTGCACCGAGGATCTCCCGGGTGTGCGCATCGACCAGGACCTTCATGAAGCCCTTGGTCTCCCCTTTCTCCCGGGCCCGGGACACATCGGTCATCGGCATGCGGCCGATCAGGATCTCGTAGCCTTCCTCGCGAGCCTCGGTCTCGGACTTGCCGAGCCGCCCGAGCGGTGGATCCGTGAACAGGCCATAGATCGGTATCCTGTCGGTGACCTTGCGATGGGCACCGCTCAGCAAATTATCGGCGACGATCTCGTAGTCGTTGTAGGCCGTGTGCGTGAAAGCCCCGCGACCGTTGCAGTCGCCGAGCGCGTAGACGTGCGGCGCGCTCGTCGCGAGGGTCTCATCGACCTTGATGTAGCCTTTCTCATCGGTCTCGATGCCCGCTGCGCGCAGGCCGAGGTCGTCGGTGTTCGGTACACGCCCGACGGCGAGCAGTACGTGTGTTCCCAGCACACTCGGGGCGCCCTCGGCGCAATCGAGGCGCAGCAGTATGCCGTCGCTGGCCCGCTCGAGCGCCAGGCAGCGCGCGTTCAGGCGGATATCGATCTCCTCCTCGGACAAGATGTCCCGAATCGCATCGCAGACATCCGGGTCCTCGTGGACGACCAGCCGCGGAGCCATCTCGATGACGGTGACGCGGGCGCCGAAGCGACGGTACATCTGTCCGAACTCGAGCCCGACGTAGCTGCCGCCGACGACGAACAGGTGCCCGGGTAGAAAATCGACGTCCATCATGCTTTCGCTGGTGAGATAGGGCACCTCGCGGATGCCGGGCAGGTCCGGCACGCGAGGCCTGCCACCGACGTCGATGAAGATCCGCTCGGCCTCGAGCGTTTCCGCGCCGACCGACACGGCTCGCGGACCGACGAAGCGCGCATGGCCGCGGTAGAGGGTGACACGCGGTAAGGTGGTCAGCCATTTCTCCACCGAACGGGTGCCGCTCTCGACCAGGGCATCCTTGCGCGCCTTGACCCGCGCCATGTCGACGCGCACCGGGCCGCTGTCGACGCCGTACTCCTTCGCGCGACGCGCAAGCTGGGCGGCATAGGCGCTCGCGATCAGCGTCTTCGTCGGCGTGCAGCCGTTGTTGACACACGTGCCGCCGAAGCGGCCGCGCTCGATGACCGCGACCTGCTGGCCGCTCTCCGCGAGGCGCGCGGCGAGGGAGGGTCCGGCCTGCCCCGTGCCGATGATGATGGCGTCGTAACGGGTCATCGCGACCGCATCATGGCACCGATGAATGCTGCGGACCATCGCACACGGCGGCGCTCAGGGCGCCGCCACAGTGATGCGATATGCTCTGGTCATGCGTCTCATCGCGATGTCAGCGATCGCAGTCCTCGCAGCTGCGGCGGCACTTGCGCTTGCACCGGCGCCCGTGCCCGGGTCCTGGCTCGATTCACCATCGTTCGAGGGGTGGAACGCTGCGGGAGCCGCACTGCCGTCCGTTCCGCAGGGGCAGAAAAACGCCGATCCCCGTTGCCGTCAGAGCGCGCGGCCGGTTGAGTCGGATGAGGACCGTGAGCTGCATGCCCACGGCTGGGATCTCATCGGTCAAGCGGTCGAGTCCGGGCATATCCGCGCCATCGGCGCCACGGCGGACTACGACGGCATGTGCCGTCCGCGGCAGTACCAGTACTTCGTGTTCGAGCGCGGCGTGTTTGCCGGGACGCTGTCGCCAGCCCTCATGGACAGCCGCACGGACGGCGCGCTGACCCGTGTCACGATCGAGAGCGAGCGGCAGCTGAAGGCGGAGTACCTTCGTTATGCTGCGGCGGATCCCTTGTGCTGCCCGTCGCGCAGGACCACCGTGGTGTTCAGCGTCGGGGGAAGTCCGCCGGTCCTCAGAGCCCGCTCCGCGGACACCATATCTCTTCCCGCGCCGCGATAGCCTCGGTCACTACTCCCGATAGACCAGCGTGCCATCGACCAGCCGCTGCGCATTGGGGGTCAAGACCGCGGGCTCGGTTTTGTGCGGGCCCATGATGTGCAGCACCGGAAAACCATCGGCGATGAGGTAATCGCTGATGATGCGACGGTGGCAGCGCCACCAGAGCGTTTCCGAGCACATGATGGCGCAACGCCGCCGCCCGGCCTCGCCCTCGAGCGCGCTGAGCCCCGACTTGAAGGGCTCCGTCGCGGCGTAATCCGCATAGTTGCGAAATGAGTCGTTGCGCCAGAACGTGTTGGGGGAGGGCGCTGCGCCCTGGCGGGAGCGCCGGCCACCGAGCGCGGCCAGATGCTCGTAGCCGACCCCGATACCCTCGAGCGATGCGGGCAATGTTTCGCGATTGAACTGCGGGTTGGTGCGCGAGCGCGGAATCGCCCGGACATCGACCAGCAGCTCGATTCCCGCCTCGGCGAGCAACGCCGTGAACTCTCCAATCGGACGGGTCGAATGGCCGATGGTGTAAACGGTCGGATGCTCTGACTCGGGCATCACGCCCCCTGGACCGAGGACCGCCCGCTCTCGAGCTCGTGCGCAGCCGGGATCCACCAGTCCGGCCCGCGCGCAGTGCTGATGTATTCCGGCCAGCGGTAGTCGATCGGTGGAGCAAAGTCCCGCGGCAGGAGCGGCGCGATGAAGCGCTCGCCGGCGGTACGCCGCGCGAATTCGGCGCGCGCGGCAGCGAGAGTCTCGGGACGGGTGAGCAGGTCGAGCAGCGTGCCGGCGATGGTCTTGCCGGCCACCAGGATCGTCGGATCGATGCAGGGGGCGAGGCCACCGAGCGCGTTCGACACCCACGCCGGATAACCGGCATAGCCGGCGGGCACGGCGAGCATCGGGCGTGCGATGTAGAGCCTCACGGTGGGCGCGTACCAGCTCATCTCGACGTAGTCGTCCGAGGTCCAGTGTGTCTGCCAGGCGGGCATCTGCTCGCGCAGCGTGGCCTCGGCGACCTGCGGATCGACCAGTTGCTCGCAGGCGGGAAGGAACGGGCACCCCATCGGGGTGAGACCCAGGTTGCGTTGAATCTCCTGCGCCAGGGCCACCGCCGCCGCATCGTAATGCGGTGCGCCGACCGCAACGAGATTGTCATAGGCGAGTCGCGCAAGCACATGGTTCGCGACGCCGGGCCGGGTACGTGACACCCAGCGCTTGACGAGCCGGCAGTGCGCGACCGCCGCGGCGTGCTCGGCGTTGCGGTCGAGCACCTCGAGCACGGCATTCGCCATGCGCACCTCCGGTGCCCGCCAGGCGTAGGTGATCTGTGCGAGCTGCGCCGGAAGATTGTCGGCGGTGGCCTGTCCCGCGGTGAGGATCGCTTCATTCAGCGACCAGCCGCCGCTGTGAGCGAGCATCGACTCCATCGTCGACTTGGTGAGCGAGTACATCGTGAAGAGCGCGACGTTCGCTCCCGGCGCGCGCGCCGCCGAGTGTGCAGCCGCGATCGGGCTGTCGTGTGCGGCCGCGCTCCAGGTCTCGGGCTCATCGCACATAAAGGAGTAGATGCGGCTGCAATACGCGCCGCAGTGCGTGTCCCAGCGCGTGGTGTTGCACAGCGGCAGCATGTAGAACGGATGAAAGCTCACCATCGCATCGATGCCGTCGTAGTAGCCCCTGAGGCCGTGGACGAGCTTCGAGCCCTGCACTTTCTCGGCGGGCTCCCCGAAGAAGCGCAACGTGCCGGTCACGCCGGACCTCTGCATCGCGTGCTGCGCCGCGAGGATGCCGGCGAGTGCGCCGATGCCGAGCGCCGAGTGCGGATCGGTGTGACCGGGCGCGAACTCGGATAGGCCCGGCCGCGGGCCGCGCGAGGTGGCGGCGGCCTGGCAATTGCCCGGGACGGCGTCGTACTCGGCGTAGCCGGCGACGGTCGCACCGGGACCGTTCGACCATTGCGCCGCGAAGGCGGTCGGCATGCCGCCGCTCCCGGCCTCGACGCTGAAGCCGGCACGCTGCAGACGCTCGACGAACCACCCGGCCGAGCGGTACTCGCGCCACGCGGGCTCGGCGAACTCCCAGATCGTGCGGTGCCAGGCGGAGAGCGTCTGGCGGTGCTCATTCACCCAGTCGTGTGCGAGCTCTTTGGGTGTGCTCATTGGGGGCCTGCGTGTGTTCTGAACGCACGGCACGTGCGCCACGCAACGTTACGCCACGGGGCGGTACCTCGGCCAATACGGCGCGGCCGGGCGTCGCAGGCGTCAACGCGACCGCATCGCGCCACCATGATAGTGTCCGCTGCGTCATGCACCGGGCACGCGCCGACCTGACTGCACCGGCTGCGCCGCCCTCACGAGCGGGCACGGCGTTCCTCTATTTCACACCGCTCACGCTGCTGGTTTTTTTCGTGCTGCCGAACGGCTTTCTGCTCGACATCGGCACCTCCTTCATGCTCAAGAACCAGGTACGGGCGACGCCGGAGCAGATCGCGAATTTCCGCCTGCTGACCGCGGTGCCGGTCTACCTGGCGTTCTTCTTCGGCCTGGCGCGCGACCTGTGGAACCCCTTCGGCCTGCGCGATCGCGGCTTCTTCATGATCTTCGGCGCGATCACGGCGGTGCTGTTCCTGCTGATGAGCACGCTGACCCTCAGCTACTGGGGACTGCTCTTCAGCATGCTCGCCGTCATGCTCTCCTTCGGGTTCGTCGCGGCCGCGGCGCGCGGCCTGCTGGCGCTCATCAGCCAGGAGCAGCTCATGTCGGGACGCCTGAGCGCCCTGTGGAACGCGGTGTCCTCGGCGCCGTACGTGCTGGGAGCGTTCGCCGCGGGACTCCTCGCGCTGCTCACGCCCGCTTTCACCTTCCGCCTGGTCGCGGTGCTGAGCGCCGCGATCGCCGTATACGGATTGTGGAAGCCGCGCGCGCTCTTCGGCCATGCCTACGATTTGCCCGTGGCGCAGGGCGCGGGGCTACTCGGCGACCTCAAGCGCCTGGTGACGCACCGCGCCGCGTACCCGGCGGTGCTGCTCGTGTGCCTGAGTCAATTCAGCCCGGGATTCAACACGCCATTGCAGTTCTATCTGGCGAACGACCTGCACGCGCCCGACTGGGTGTATGGGGATTTTCTGGGTATCCAGCAGGCGGGCTACATCCCGGCGGCGGCCGTGTACGCCTGGCTCTGCACGCGCTTTCCGCTCAGGACCCTGCTGTGGGGAGCGACGCTGCTGTGGTTGCCGGCAGCGATTCCGCTGCTCTTCATCCATTCGAATGCCAGCGCACTGTGGTTCGCGGTACCGATCGGTCTTGCCAACGGCTTCGCGTTCACGGCGTTCTGGGATCTTTCCATGCGCTCGTGTCCGCCGGGGCTGCAGGGCGCTTTGATGATGCTGGTCGCGGGGATGTATGAGCTCGCCTACCGCGGCGGCGACTTCGTCGGTACGCAGCTGTACGCGAGCAGCGCGGCCCACGGCTTCACCTACTGCGTGGTCGCTGCGACCGGCACCTCGGCTCTGATGTTCGGGGTGCTGCGACTCATCCCGCGGGAGATCGTTGCAACGGCGGACGGTGAGCGCAGCCCGGCGGTCGAGCGCGAGGTGCTCGAGGAGATCGCAACGACTTCTGCGGTCAGCGCGCGTCGCCGATCATTCTGAAGCGGATCCGGAACGGGAAGCAGGAGCTCACCGGGCGGCCATTCTCCGTGCTGGCCCGATAGTGTCCCGAGCCTGCCTTGGCGAGTGTGAGTGCGGCCGCATCGAGACGACGGATGCCGGAGGATTCCGCGAGCGCCGGGTCAGAGGCCAGGCGGCCGCGCTCGTCCACACAGACCTGCACCGCCGCCACTCCGGTCTCGCCGAGCCGTCTCGAGGCGTCGGGATAATAGTCCGTCGTGTCGGGGAAGCCTTTCCCCGGGCCGCCAATCACCCGATCGACCTGCGGAGGCGCGACTTTCTCCTCGTGGGATGACGGGTCGACCCGTACATCCCCGGTGACGCCCGTGTCGCGTGGGTCGTCCACGATGACCACAGGGGGCACGGGATCGAATTTCTCGAGGTGTCGCAGGGTGGGGGGCGGGAGCGGTGGCGGCTCATGCCGCTGTGGGTCCGTCTGGAATCCTTCGACCTGGAAGGGCGGGGGTGCCACTTCCGCACCGTGTTGCGTGAGCCCCACTGCCAGGAAATAAACCAAGGTCAGGTGCAGGCACGAAATGAGGATCAGCGCGGCGGTGCGGCGCGAGAGTCCGCGAGTACTCCGGGTCCAGCTCGAGACGGTGCCGCCGGAGCCTGGGGCGACGGCGAGGCTCACCGCACCGAATTCATGGGTGATGACGCTCGCCGCCCACCAGCATCCGAGTGCCAGCCGCAGTTGCGACAGCGCGGCGCTCCGGGCTGCGAGGTCCGCGAGCCACTCTTCCTCCAGCCGTTGCGCCAAGGCCGGCGGCGTGCTGCGCGCGGCGTGTCGGATGAGGCGGCGGGCAAGACGATCGGGCGCTGCAGGCAGTGCTGTGAGTATGTCGTGGCCATTCATGCGGGGACACCTCTGCCGAAGCTGGCAAAGACTTCGCTCGCGCGCGCGAGACCACTCGAGGTGAGGCGATAGAGCCGGCGCCGCGGGCGCCCGGCGCTGGAGGGGTCGATGCGCTCCCAGCGGCTCACGAACCAGCCCGCGGACTCGAGACGCAGGAGAATGGGGTAGAGAGTCCCGGAGGCGAGGCCGCTGCGCTTGTGTACATCGGCGCCGGCGAGCTCCTCCGCCGGGCTCGCGAGAAACGCATCCAGGACCCGGAGAGTCTGGAGCGACATGCGTACGTCGCGATCCATTTTACCCATAATCGTAACTCTACATAGGGTAGGCAGGAAAAGCAAGCGCGGCCGCAATTTGACTCAATTCAGGGGAGATTCCTGCGGTAGACGATGAAGCCTGAGCGCTCTGCGACCTGCTCGTACAGCCGCTGGGCGGTGAGGTTGGTCTCGTGCGTCTGCCAGTACACCCGCGCGGAGCCGCCTTCGTGCGCGCGCCTGTAGACCGCCTCGATGAGCGCGCGTCCGACTCCGGTGCGCCGCCGCTCGGCGGTCGTGTACAGATCCTGCAGGTAACAGATCGGCCCGAGGAGCGTCGTGCTGCGGTGGAAGAGGTAGTGGGTGAGCCCGATCAGCGTGCCCTCGAGCTCCGCGACGAGGGCGTACATGGGCTCGCTCGCATCGAAGAAGCGCTTCCAGGTCATCTGGGTCACCTCCTCGGGCAAGGCCGTCGGGCCGCTGCGACCGTAGAAGGCGTTATAGCCGTTCCAGAGCGGCAGCCATTGCGCGTAATCCGCAAGTGCCAGGTCACGTATCTTCATGGTGCATCCCGTCAGATTTTCGCGAGTAGGCGGCGCTTCAGCTCGCCGATGCGTCGCTCATCGCGCCGGTAGAAGGTCCATTGCTTGATGCGCTTGCCGCGGATGAGGCCGGCAGCGGCCAGGATTTTCAGATGCTCGCTCACTGTGGGATGACTCACGCCGAGCTTCTGTGCGATGAGGACGCCGCACACCCCATCCTCGATCAGGTCCCCATCCACCTGCGCAGGAAAATGCTCGGTCGGGGAGCGCAGCCATTCGAGAATCTGCAGGCGCCGCTCGTTGGCGAGCGCGCGCAGCATGCGATCGGCACTCACGGTTGACATTTAGGCATTTGGCTAAGTAGCATTTAGGCGATTGCCTAAGTGTCCGGGATAATACCACTGCGCGCCAGCGCATCGACAGGGAAGGGCAGCCCATGCCGAGAGAAGCCATCAGCAGCGATCGCCTGCCACCGCCAGTCGGTCCGTTTTCGGCCGCCGTGCGCATGGGCGGGTTCCTGTTCGTGAGCGGCCAGGTGGCGCTCAGCCCCGCGACCGGCCGGCTCATCGAGGGCGATGTCAGCGCGCAGACCGAGCAGGTGCTCGAGAATCTGCGTACGGTGCTCGCGGCCGCCGGCAAGACCCTGGCGGATGTCGCGCGGGTGAACGTCTATCTCACCGACATGAAGCACTTCGCGCAGATGAACGCGGTGTACGCCCGGCACTTCACCGCGCCCTATCCGGCGCGCACCACGGTGGCCGTTGCCGCACTGCCACTCGGAGCGGCGGTCGAGATCGATCTCATCGCCCAATGATCAGCCGCGAGGGCATCGTTCGCACCCACGGTGTGATCGGTCGATACCTGCGCCGCACTCCGGTCATCGAGACCGACGCCACGGACTTCGCGCTCGGCCGCTTCCAGGCGATCCTCAAGCTGGAGCTGCTGCAGCGTGCCGGCTCCTTCAAGACGCGCGGCGCCTTCGCCAACCTGCTGCTGCGGCCGGTGCCCGCAGCCGGGGTGGTCGCCGCCTCCGGAGGCAACCATGGAGTGGCGGTCGCCTATGCAGCGCAGTGCCTCGGCAAGCGCGCCCGCATCTTCGTGCCGACGGTCGCCTCACCCGCCAAGATCGCAAGAATCCGCGACAGCGGCGCCGAGCTCACGGTCTCGGGCGATCGGTACGCGGACGCCCTGGCTGCGAGCGAGGCGTGGGCCGCGAGCTCCGGTGCACTGCCGGTACATGCCTTTGATCAGGCGGAGACGCTCCTCGGCCAGGGCACACTCGGGCTCGAGCTCGAGGAGCAGGCGCGTCTCGACACGCTGCTCGTGCCGGTGGGCGGCGGCGGACTCTTTGGCGGACTGGCGGCGTGGTACCAGGACCGCCTGCGCCTCATCGCGGTGGAGCCCGAGACGGCGCCGACTCTCACGCGGGCGCTCGCGGCCGGCCGGCCCGTCGAAGCCAAGGCGGGCGGTATTGCCGCGGACTCCCTCGCGCCGAAGAAAGTCGGCGAGCTGATGTTTCCGCTGGCACAGCGCTACGCCGCGCAGACCATCCTGGTGAGTGACGAGGCGATCCGCGCCGCGCAGCAGCGAGTATGGGACTCGCTCCGCATCGTCACCGAGCCGGGAGCGGCTACCGCGTTCGCGGCGCTCCTTGCGCGGCGCTATGAGCCGCGCGAGGGCGAGCGGGTCGGGATCGTTCTGAGCGGCGCGAACACGAACGCGGTCAACTTCGCCTGACCGGGGCCCGGCCGGGCGAGCGCGGACCCGTTTGTCACCGCCCCGCGACTGACGCGGTGACCGCACGAGGCCTACCCTCCCCGCACCTTACCGACGGAGCACCCACCATGGATGTGAACTTCGCGCCCGATGGCGTATCGCTCGGCAATCAGGCCCACGCGGTGGACTGGCAGCTCACCACGGGGGTGGCGGCGCAGTACGGGGAGGCGAGTCGCAGGCTGCGCGAGCAGATCACCGCGCTCGAGTCGCGGGCCATGGGCCTTCTGCACGCAGCCGTGGCTCATCCGGGCGGAACGGCTGCGCAGAGATCATTCGCCTCACTGGAAGCCGAGATCACGCGCCTGCGGGCGGACCTCGCCTGGCTCAGGGCGGACGCGCGGGCTTGCGCGCCTTCAGATGGCCGGGCCGCAGCTCCCCCCGCTCGAGCACACGCACCATCTGCCGCCAGTTGCTGATGAAGTGCCCGGCTCGCTCCGCGCCGATGCGCTCGGTGACGAGCGGCCGCAGCGCTCCCTCGAGCGATGCGAGCTCGCGGCGCGCCAGCTCGCGGTACCACTCGTTGCGGTCGCGTACCTCGATCTCGACGAAGCCGGTGCCGGCGAGCGTCTCGATGGTCTCTGCCATGGTCGCCATGTTGTAGGCTATTCCCTCGAGGCGGAAGAATTCGAGCATCTCGGCGGAATAGGCGCCGCTGCCGCCGCGCAACCAGTCGCTCACGATCAGGCTGCCACCGGGGCGCAGCACGCGTAGCGCATCCGCGAACACCGCGGGCTTGTCCGGGATCTGCACGATCGCGTCCTTGGAGAAGACAACGTCGAAGCTGTCCGCCTCGAGCGGCAGGGGGCCGGGCTCGACGCAACGCGTCGCGATCCGGGCGGCATGTCCCGCGCGCTCGATTCGCCGGTCCATGGTGGCAAGCAGGTCCGGATCGACATCGACGCCGAGCACCGAGCGGGCGCCATGCCGCGTGACCAGCAGCTCATCGACCGCGCCGAGACCGCAGCCGATGTCGAGCACTCTGCAGCCGTCGATGCTGCTGCCTTCCAGCAGGCAGGCGACCTCGGCTGCGCCCCCGGGGGACAGGAAACCCTCTCCCCACAGGAGCTGCAGCAGCGTCTGCATGCCAGGGTCGTACTCGCCCGCCTCGCTCGGCTGATCGACCTTGGCGGTCACCGCAAGAGGACCGTGGCTAGTGTCGGTTCGGCTCGTTTCGCGGTGCAGCGGGCGGGGCCGCGTGCGGCGGTGCGGCATGGGGCGGCGGCGCCGCATGGGGGGGCTGCGGTGCGCGCAGGTTCTGCATCTCGTTCGCCTGACGCTGCTCCAGGAACTGAGTCTGCTGACGGTGCTGGTGCTCCATGGTCGCCATCTGCCGTTGATTGGCGTTCTGCTGCGACATGTAGGCGTGATCGCGCTCCTGCATCTGCGCGAGCGATTCACGCTCCTGGTTGTGCCGCGTCTGCAGCTCCGCCTGCTGCCGCTGGGATTCCGCTTCCGGCGGGGGCGCGGCGGGTCTGGGCGCGGCAGTGTTCGTTGCATGCGGTGGAGTCTCGGCTCTCGGCGCCTCGGGCTTGGGCAGGTCGGTCGCATGCACCATCACCGGGCCGCCGGCCCGGGTGGCGGCGACCGCGTGCGACTGGAAATTGTTGGGCTTCGAAGTCGCGGCGATCGGGGGCTTGCCGTGATTCATGGAGGCGACGAGCTCCGGTCGCGAGGCCGCGGTCTCCCGATGCTGCAATTGAGCGGGAGTGGCTGCGACGTGGTGCTGGTGGGCCACCCGCTGCTCCTGCGCCGTCGGCTGCGCTGACAGCCCGCCGGGGCCGCCCACGTAGCTGATGTTGGTCACCGTGACGTTGTTGACGACCGTTCTGGAATAGACGTTCTCGATGTGCACGTTGGTGACGTTGTTGACTTCGCGGTTGTACCAGAAGCGGTTCTCGCGCCATTCACCGCCTTCGTACCCATGTCCCGGGTATCCGAAGCCGTAGACGACCCCTCCGTAGAAGCCGACCTCCGGCGCCCAATACCCCGCGTTCCAGACGAAGAACCCGTCCGACCAGCCCCAGTAGCCCGGCGTCCACAGCAGGCCCACCTCAGGCGGCTCGACCCAGGTGCCCGGGACCCAGTAGTAGCCGTACGGACCGTAATACCAGTACCCCGGTATGAAGATGTAGCCCGGCGCCGGGATGGGCGGCTGCTCGTACACCGGAAGAGGCGGCGGGGCGAAGGTAATCGAGAAGCCGATGCCGATCTGCGCGCTCGCAGGGGTCGGAAAGGACAGGGCACCGAACGTGACCGACGCCACGATCAGCAACGTGGCAGCAGCTGTCTTGAGCATTGCGCTTCGCCTCCTGAGGAACGAGATCGAACTCTGCCCGGCACACGTAAACCATGCAATACGCGAGGTGAATGGGGGGTGAATGTGCCGAAAGGGTGCGGAGGGGTGATGCGCATGGGGAATGCGCATGGGGAATGCGCATGAGGCATGCGCATGGGTCGTGCGCATGGGTCGTGCGCATGGGTCATGCGCATGAGAGGTGCGCATGCGGTATGCGCAGGGATCATGCGCACGAGGTCATACGGCTCTCCCACCGGGTGTAGTGACACCCGACTGCCACACAACCACAATCGACATCCAGCCCGGATAGGGGGGAGCGGATATGAGAGGCCTGATCGTGGGAGCGGGCAGCGTCGGCGGCTACTTCGGCGCCCGGCTGGCCGCAGCGGGCCGGGACGTCAGCTTTCTCGTGCGCCCGCACCGCGCCACGCAGCTCACGCGTGGACTCACCATCCTCAGCCACGGTCGTGAAACCACCATCCCGGTGAAGCTCATCCTGAGCAGCCAGGGCCGCGGAGCGGGTGATTTCGATGTGATCCTGCTGGCGGTCAAGGCGTATCAGCTCGATGCCGCGATCGCCGACTTCGCTCCCTGCGTGACGGAGCGCACCATGATTTTCCCGGTGCTGAACGGCATGCAGCACATGGACGCACTGCGATCCCGTTTCGGCGCGCCGCGCGTTCTGGGCGGGGTGGCGCGCATCGCCACGAGCCTCGATGAGCAGGGACGGATCGTGGACCAGGCGAGTTTTCACGACCTGTCCTACGGCGAATGGGACGGTGCGCGCTCCGAGCGCATCGTGGCGCTCGATCAGTTCATGCGCGGTGCCGGGTTCGATGCGCGCTTATCGACCGAGATCGAGCGGGAGATGTGGGAGAAGTGGGCGATGCTCGCGAGCCTCGGAGCCATCACCTGTCTGATGGATGGTGACATTGGCCGCGTCGCGCGCGCACCCGGAGGCGAGGACTTCGTGCGTCGGCTCTTCGATGAGGTCGCCGCCACGGTCGGCGCCGAGTGGCGCCCACTCGCCGACCCGTTCAAGTCTCAGGTGCTGGCGTTGCTCACGGACCGCAGCTCGAGTCTCACCTCCTCGATGTACCGCGACATGAAATCCGGTGCCCGCATCGAGGCTGACCAGATCGTCGGCGATCTGGTAAGGCGGGCGGCGGCGAGAGGCGTGCCCACCCCGCTCCTCGCGACCGTACTCGTCCGACTCAAGGTATATGAGCAAGCCTAGCGTGCGACCAAAGACCGCTGAGCAAGGGCAGCCGGGCGACACTCCTGATCAAACGCCGCCGACGGCGAACAACGTCGCGCGGGACGCGCGCTGGCGCAGCGCAATCAGCGGCTGGTACTCGGGCGAGTGGTAGAAGGCTTTGAGCCGCGCCATGTCGGGAAACTCGAGCACGACGACCCGCTGCGGATTGGCACCGCTTTCCAGGTCCTCCACCTGACCGCCGCGTGCCAGGAAGCGGCCACCGTAGGCCGCGATGATGGCGGGGACCTGGCGGCGATATTCCTCGTAGACCGCGGGATCGGTCACCTGAACGTTGGCGATGATGTATGCCGCCATGCTGCTCCTTCCTCGTTCGTCGAGCGCATTTTACCGGCGACCGCGGGACCCTTGATACGCGATGTGTTCGGGCTCTCGAAAGCTCTCGAACGGCCAGCTCGGGGTGCTGTGCTGCCGGCCGGCCGGGCCGCCGAGCGGCAGCTGGCAGCAACCGCCCGACTACTGCAGCGCCCCGCGTACGGAGGTGATGCGCTCGGTGTTGAAGCCCAGCCAGTGCATGCGCCCGGCGTAGCGCGCATGCTCAACCTTGAGGCACCGGTCCATGATGACGGTGAGTCCGCCGGCTTCTGCGATACGCGCTCCTTCCTCGCTGATCACCGTGAACTGGCACCACAGGCACTTCGCATGGATCGCGACGGCGTCCCGGGCGATCCCGGGCACTGCTGATGGAGCGCGGAAGACATCGACGATGTCCACCGGGACCGGCACTTCGCGCAGGCTCGGATAGCTCTTCTCGCCGAGGACCTCGGCCTCGCGCGGATTGACGGGAATGATGCGGTAGCCGTGGCGCTGCATGTAGAAGCCGACGAAATTACTCGCGCGCAGCGGGTTCGCGGACAGGCCCACGATGGCGATGGTCTTGGCATCGAGCAGCACGCGCTGGATGGCGTGGGGATCCTGGTAGCGCGCGAGGTCGAAGCTCATGACGCGCGCTCCACGGCTGCGGCTGCCCGGGCGCGCGCAAAGCCCTGCTCGAGATCCCAGATCAGGTCCGCGACATCCTCGATTCCGACGGAGAGTCGTATCGTCCCCGGCCCGACACCCGCCGCCCGCAGCTCCTGCTCGCTCAGCTGCCGGTGCGTGGTGCTCGCCGGGTGAATCACGAGGCTCTTGGCATCGCCGACGTTGGCGAGATGCGACCACAGCGTGACACCGCGGATGAATTCCTGCCCCGCCTCGCGTCCGCCGCGGATATCGAAGGAAAAGACCGACCCGGCGCCGAGCGGCAGGTACTTTTTGCGCAGCGCGTGGTAGGGACTATCGGCAAGGCCCGCGTACCTCACGTTGGACGCCTGCTCGTGCGCGGCGAGGTAGCGGGCGATCTCGAGCGCGTTCGCCACGTGGCGCTCCATGCGTAACGAGAGCGTCTCGAGTCCCTGCAGGAAGAGAAACGCATTGAAGGGACTCATGCAGCCGCCCAGATCGCGCAGGGTCTCGGAGCGCAGCTTCATGAGGTAGCCATAGGTGCCGAAGGTCTCATGAAACTGCAGCCCGTGATAGGCGGGCGAGGGCTCGGCGATCACCGGGAAGCGGCCGTTCGACCAGTCGAACTCGCCCGAGTCGACCACCACGCCGCCGATGCTGGTGCCGTGGCCGCCGATGTACTTGGTCGCCGAGTGCAGCACGATGTCGGCGCCCCATTCGATCGGGCGGCACAGGTAGGGGGTAGCGAAGGTGTTGTCGATGAGCAGCGGCGCCCCGTGCGCGTGCGCGATGGCGGCGACCGCCTCGATGTCGAGGATGTTGCCTCCGGGGTTGCCGATGGTCTCGCCGAAGAACGCCTTGGTGTTCGGTCGCACCGCGGCCTTCCAGGCAGCGAGATCATCGGGATCGACCCAGCTCAGCTCGACGCTCATCTTGCGCAGCACGTGCTTGAACTGATTGACGGTGCCGCCATAGAGCGCGGCGGATGACACCACGTGGTCACCCGGCATCAGCAGGGTAAAGAGCGCCGCCGCCTGCGCCGCCAGGCCACTCGCGAAGGCGACCGCACCGCACCCGCCCTCGAGACTCGCGACGCGCTCCTCGAACGCCGCGAGCGTCGGATTCATGATCCGGCTATAGGTGTTGCCATATTCCTGGAGGTTGAAATACGCGGCGGCGGAGGCAGGATCCTCGAACACGTAGCTCGTGGTCTGAAAGATCGGCACCGCGCGGGCGCCGGTATTGGGGTCCGGGCGCTGGCCGGCGTGAACCTGGCGGGTCTGGAAGCCGAAGGGGCGTGACTGTTCCACGGAGGCGCCTCCCGGTCGCTCGCTGCAGGGCGGGCTGCAGGGCGGAATCATAGGCTTTCTGGGGACCTCATGACCTTATGGCCAGGAAATTGCTGCAGGAACGCGCCGGCGGCTTGTTCCCTGGTGGGGCGAGCGGTACGCTCGGCGGGTTAGCGCGACGAAGGCAATCTACAAGACCTTCCACCTCATCCTAGGAGACAGCCGATGGCTCAGAGCGTAAATAACGGCGTGAACATCGACGCACTGCTGGCCGCGCGGGAAGCGCTGAAGAACGCGCCCGATGCCGCCAAATTCACCTGGCGCGCCTCCTGCAAATGGCAGAACGGTACGCACGCCACCTCCACCGTCCAGGGATTCCACGGCCTCGGGGATGAGCAGCGGCACAAGACGCAGTTCTCCTTCGAGACCGATCACCCGGAGATCTTCGCCTCCGAGGATCACGGCGCGACCCCGGTCGAGCTGGTGCTGGTCGGCCTCGCGAGCTGCCTGACCGCCGGTGTCGCCACCGTCGCGCAGAACCGCGGCATCCAGCTGCGCTCGGTCGAGGCGAAGCTCGAGGGCAAGATGAACCTCTACGGGATACTCGGCATCGATGGCGATGTGCGCAACGGCTACGACGACATCAAGGTGACGTTCCACATCGATGCGGACGCGTCCAAGAAGGACATCGAGGCACTGGTCGCGCAATCGCAGAAGCGCTCGGCCGTCTACGACATCGTGACCAACCCCTGCAACGTCACCGTCGAAGTGGTGTAGCGGGACTGCACGGCCCGACACGGGGCTCGCCATCGAACACCTGACGGCCGTCGTGATCGGCGCCGGTCACGCCGGGCTCGCGATCAGCAGCGTGCTCACCGAGCACTCGATCGATCACGCGGTGGTCGAGCGCGGCGAGGTGGCCAACTCCTGGCGCCATGAGCGCTGGGACTCGCTGCACCTGCTGACACCGAACTGGCAGAGCCGGCTCCCCGGCCACCCGTATACGGGCGCGGACCCCGATGGCTTCATGAGCATGCCGGAGCTCATCGGGCACATCGCGGCGTTCGCGGCGGCGGCCGCGGCGCCCGTGCGCACGCATACCAACCTCACCGCGCTGCGGCGCATCGATGGCGGCTACCACCTCGCGACCGACCGCGGCGAGCTGCGCTGCCGCTGCGTCGTGATCGCGAGCGGCGCCGCCAACGTACCGCGGGTCCCGCAGCTGCGGCAGGCGGTGCCGGAGCGCATCGTATCCGTGACGCCCTTCGACTACGGCAATCCCGGCCGCTTGCCCGAGGGCGGGGTGCTCGTGATCGGTGCCTCGGCCACCGGCGTGCAGCTCGCCGATGAGATCCGCCGCTCGGGGCGCAGCGTGATCCTCGCGGTCGGGGAGCACGTGCGGCTGCCGCGCAACTACCGCGGACGGGACGTGCTGTGGTGGATGGAGCACTCGGGGGTCTGGAGTCAGCGTTACGATGAGATCGATGAGCTCGAGCGTGCGCGCGGACTTCCCTCGCCGCAGCTCGTCGGGACCCCGGAGCACGCGACACTCGATCTCAATGTGCTGCGCGCGGCAGGCGTCGAGATCGTGGGCCGCGTGGCTGCGATCCGCGATGGCGCGGCGCTCTTCTCCGGCGGGCTGCGCAACCAGTTCGCGCTCGCGGACCTGAAGATGCAGCGCCTCCTCGCCACCTTCGATGAATGGGCGCGCACCGCCGCGCTCGATGTCGGGCACGCTGCGGAGCCGTTCGAGCCTACGCAGGCGCCGGCAGCGCCGCGGCTGTCGCTCGACCTGCGCAGCGGGGAGGTCCGCTCGATCGTGTGGGCTACCGGTTTTCGTCCCGACTATCGCTGGCTCGAGGTTCCGGTGCTCGATCGCAAGGGCGAGCTGCGCCACGACGGCGGTGTGATCACCGCAGCGCCCGGGATGTACGCGATCGGACTACCGGTGCTACGCCGGCGCAAATCGACCTTCATCATCGGCGCCGAGGACGACGCACGCGACCTGGTCGATCATCTCGTGCGCTACCTGGCAGGCACGCCGCCGAGCGCGTGAGCCGCTCGCGGCGGCCTTCAGCTCCTGGCCGCTGCGAGAATCTCGCAGAACTTCTCGAGATCGATGTTGCCGCCGGAGACGATGGCAACGATGGGACCGGCGCCGGCTTTGCCGGTGAGGGCCGCGGCGAGCGCCAGGGCGCCTGCGCCCTCCGCGACGACGCGCGATCGTTCCGCGAGCATGCGCACTGCGCGCTTGGTCTCTTCCAGGCTCACGACGATCGAACCATCGACGACCGGACGCATCCGCTCCCACATGCGGGGAAACACGCTCTTGCCGCCCGCGCCATCGACGAAGGACGCCGTCCACTCGGGAAATGCCTGCGGCGATCCCTGGGCGAAGGAGCGTGCGACCGGGGCGGCGGTCTCGGGCTCCGCACCAAAGACCTTGATCCGCGGATTGAGCGCCTTGATAGCGCTCGCGACGCCTGTGATGAGGCCGCCGCCGCCAATGGCGGCGATGACCACGGCGGTATCCGGAGCATCTTCCAGTATCTCCAGTCCCATCGTGGCGTGCCCGGTGATGAAGTGATGATCATCGAACGGATGGATGAACGTGCCTTCCATGCCGGGGAAGGCACGTGCGTCGAGCGCGGCCCACGCCACCGCGTAGGGAACGGTGACCAGCCGTGCGCCGAGCGCCTTCATGCGCGCGATCTTCGCTGCCGGCGCCGTCTCTATCGCCACTACCGAGCATGACACCCCGGCCTGCCGCGCGGCATAAGCGACGCCTTGTCCGGCGTTGCCGGCACTGATGGTCCAGACGCCGCGTTGGCGCGCTGCCTCGGGCAGCAGGGCGATGGCGTTGGCGGCGCCGCGCAGCTTGTAGGAGTTGGTCGGCTGGAGGTTCTCGAGCTTGAGCCGGATCTCAGGTACGCCGGCGCCCGCATCGAAGCGCACCAGCGGGGTGCGCAGCACGGTACCCGCGATGGTCGATCGAGCCCGCTCGATCTCTGCGAGCGAGATGGAGCGGACGGGTTCGGGGGAGGTCGCCATGCTGCACGGCCGGGTTGTGGCGGGCACAGAGATTAGCGCATGTTCGCCCTATGCCAACACACCGAACAGTGAGGTTTGCCATGTCGCAGGTCTGCTCGCCGAAGCACCGGCTGTGCCGGACACTCGTGATGCTCCTCACGTGGGTGTTCCTCACGCCCGTGGGCGCGGCGGAGAGCGCCGCCAGCGCTCCGAAGGTGGACGCGGAGGGAGTGGCCTACGTGCCTGCGAGCGCGGTGCCGCCATCGCACTTCATGAGTGAGAAGTCGCGCCGGCGATTCATCGAGATATTCGCGCATCCGGACCCCGGCCCCGCGCCGGGCGCCGACATCCGCCTGGTGCGCGAGTTCGATGACCACAAGAACGCCCCGTACGTCGCGCGGGCGCAGCAGCTCTATCCCGTCAGCATCGAGCGCAAGGTGCTGGGTGGCGTGAACGTGCGGGTGATCACCCCGACCGCCGGTGTGGCGCCCGAGAACCGCAAGCGCGTCCTCATCAACCTCCATGGCGGTGGCTTCCTGTGGGGTGAGGACAACGGGGCACTCACCGAGTCGATCCCGATTGCGGGTCTCGGCCGGATCACGGTGATTACCGTGGCCTACCGGATGGCGCCGGAGTTCAAGTTCCCTGCAGCGAGCGAGGATGTGGCCGCCGTGTACCGCGAGCTCCTCAAGACGCACCGGTCGGCCGATATCGGCATCTACGGCTGCTCGGCCGGCGGCTACCTCGCCGCCGAATCGATCGCGTGGTTGCGGAAGCTGCAGCTGCCGTTGCCCGGGGCGATCGGCACGTTCTGCGGCTCTGCCGCGCCGCCCACCGGGGACTCGCGCTATGTGGCCCCGCTGCTGGCCGGTGAGCGGCCGCCAGCCCCGACCGAGGCCCCCTCACTGGAATCGCCGTATTTCAGCGACGCATCGGCATCGGACCCGCTGGTGATGCCCATCAACTCGCCGGCGCTGCTGGCCGCCTTTCCGCCGACGCTGCTCATCGCCGGGTCCCGCGACGGGATGGTGAGCTCGCTGTTCGCCACCCAGGCGGCCCTGACCCGTGCCGGGGTCGAGGCGGAGCTGCATGTGTGGGATGGGATGTGGCACGCGTTCTTCTTCGATCCGGACCTGCCGGAGTCGCAGGAGGTGTACCGCGTCGTGGTGCGTTTCTTCGACCGGCACCTGGCGCGCCCCTGAGGAGTGAGCGGCGCGCGGGGGGGCGCGGGTGTTTGTGGCATGATCGGGAGCGGGTGCGATTTCGGGTTCTGCAGCCATGCACGTGCTTCGCAAGCCTTATCTGCTGTACCTCGGGGATGCGGTACTCAAGTCCGACTGCAAGACCGCGTTCGGATTGCGCGACTGGTGCCCTGACGATGTGCTCGGTGAGTGGTCGCACCCCAACGGTCGGGTAACGCTCGGGCTCCCGCGGCTCTCGCCCGCGCAGGCCGCGGCCCGGGGTGCAGGGTCGATCGTCATCGGGGTCGCACCGACCGGCGGACAGCTCCCGGAGCATTGGCAGGATGACCTGCAGGCGGCGCTCGAGGCCGGCCTCGACGCGGTGAGCGGCCTGCATACCCGGCTCGGCAGCTCACCAAGGCTGCGCGCGGCGGCGGAGCGGCGCGGGGTGCGGCTCGTCGACGTGCGCCACCCGGTGCGGGACTTCGCGGTCGCGAGCGGCCGCAAGCGCAGCGGCAAGCGCGTGCTCACGGTCGGCACCGACTGCGCGCTCGGCAAGAAGTACACCGCACTCGCCCTGACGCGCGCCCTCGAGGCGCGCGGCCTCGCGGCGACCTTCCGGGCCACCGGCCAGACGGGCATCCTCATCGCAGGGAGTGGCATCGCCGTGGATGCGCTGGTGGCGGATTTCCTCGCCGGGGCAGCCGAGGCGCTCTCCCCGGACAATCGCGCCGACCACTGGGATGTGATCGAAGGGCAGGGCTCGCTCTACCATCCGGCGTACGCGGCGGTCACGCTCGGCTTGCTGCACGGCTCGCAGCCGGACGCCATCGTGTTGTGTCACGATCCCGCGCGGCGCACCATCGAAGAGTATCCCGACTACCCGATCCCACCGCTCGATGTGGTCATCGAGGGCTACCTGCAGGCGGGCCGTCTCACCAACCGCGCGATCCGCTGCGTGGGCATCAGCATCAACTCCTCCGAGCTGAGCGAGGCGGAGTGGGACGCCTATCGCGGCAAGCTTGCCCGCGAGCTCGCGCTGCCGGTCTGCGATCCGCTGCGTGGCGGGGTAGCGCCGCTCGCCGAGGCACTCGCCAAGGTATGATTGCTGTCAGCACGCGTCTCGACAGCTGGGAGCTGCGCGAGCCCTTTGCGACGGCACGCGATTGCATCGATAGGCTCCCCGTGCTCTTCCTCGAGCTCACCGGAAAGAACGGTGCCCGCGGCCGCGCGGAAGCGGCCGGCGTCGACTACGACGGCGAGACGCCGGCAGGCATGGCGGCCCAGCTCGAGAGCATCGAGAGCCAGCTGCGCGATGACATCCGCGGTGAGGATCTCCTGCGGCTGCTGCCGGCGGGCGGGGCGCGCAATGCGCTCGACTGCGCTCTCTGGGACCTGCGAGCCAAGGAGAGCTCGGTGCCGGCCGCTGCCACCGCGGGCCTCGGCGCACTGCATCCCGTCACCACCGACTTCACCATTGGACTTGGCAGCGAAGCCGATACCCGCCGGCGGGCGCGTGAGGCCGCACCCTATCCGATACTCAAGCTCAAACTCGATGCCGAGCGGCACGTGGACGTGGTGCGCATCGTGCGCGAGGAACGACCGACGGCGCAGCTTCTGGTCGATGCCAACCAGGCGTGGTCACGCGCCCAGCTGGAGCGACTCCTGCCGCAGCTGCAGCGGCTCGGCGTCGGGCTCATCGAGCAGCCGGTCGCGCGCGGCGAGGATGCTTCCCTCGACGGGCTCGTGACCGGCGTACCGCTCGCTGCCGATGAGTCGTGCACGGATCGCGATTCGCTCGCAGCGCTGGTCGGCCGCTACCAGTACATCAACATCAAGCTCGACAAGTGCGGTGGCCTCACCGAGGCGCTCGCCATGTCCGCCGAGGCGCACCGCCGCGGTCTCGGCCTCATGGTCGGCAACATGTGTGGCAGCTCGCTGGCCATGGCGCCGGCCTTTCTCATCGCGCAGCGCTGCCGCCACGTCGATCTCGACGGACCGCTGCTGCAGCGCCTCGATCACTCCCCGCCGATCCGCTACGAGGGGGCACGCATGCACCCGCCCGAGCGCGCGCTCTGGGGTTGAGCGGGCCGTCAGCCTGCGGGCTTCACGAATTTCAGCGTCATGCGGTCGGACTCGCCGATCGCCAGGTACTTCTCCCGGTCCTGGTCACCGAGTGTGAGCGTCGGGGGCAGCGTCCACACGCCCTTGGGATAGTCCTTGGTGTCGCGCGGATTGTCGTTCACCGGGGACGCCCCGGCGAACTTGAAGCCGGCCGTGGTCGCGAGCTTCTTCACGTAGGCCTCATCGACGTAGCCGGACTTGTTCATCTCGGCGAGGCTGACGCCGGGCTTTGCCCGGTGTTCGACGACCCCGAGGACGCCGCCGGGCTTGAGCGCCTTGAAGAAGGCATCGAACTGCTGCTGCTGGTTGCCCTCCTCGATCCAGTTGTGCACGTTGCGGAAGGTCAGCACGAGGTCCGCGGTGCCCGCGGGGCAGATCTCGGTGCGCTGCGGCGCGTGCAACTCCGTGACCGTCACCTTGCCGAAATGAGTCGGGTCGTCCGCGATGCGCTTGCGGATGACGCCCGCCAACTCCGTGGCTTCCTTCGAGTCGCTGCTCAGCTCCGGCGGCTCGATGGCGGCGTAGTAGTGCCCGTGATCGCGCAGATACGGCGCGAGGATCTCCATGTACCATCCGCCGCCGGGCCAGATCTCCACCACCGTCTGGTCCGGCCGCAGCCCGAAGAAGTGCAGGGTCTCGAGCGGATGGCGGTACTTGTCGCGCGCGATGAATTTCGGGGTGCGCGCGTTGCTCGCGATCGCGGCAGCGAGCCCGTCGGAGGTGGCGTCCGCAGCCCAGACATCGGCAGCGGCGACGATGGTCAACAACAGCAGCAGTGCGAGCGGGGTTCGCTTGGTGGAGGACACGGCACGGTCTCCCTGGCCTGGGGAAGGAGGGCCACCATACTCACCAGCGAGCGATCCCCGCAACCTCGCCGGCCGCGGGGTTCGCACCGGCTGCCGACCCGCTACACTTCCCGGCGTCGCCCGGGCAGGAAAAATGCGTTGGGGCACCTTCGTAACGCCACCGTCCGTCACACCAGGCTCTGGCTGGGGACGATCGCCGGCGTCGTGATGTTCCTCGCGGCCCCGGCGCAATGGTCGTTGCTGGCACGGCTCCTGACCGCCTGGAACGTCGGGGTGCTGCTGTTCCTCATCCTCGTGTACAGCTGGATGCTCGGTCTCGACGCCCGGCGCATCCATGCCCGCTACCAGGACGATGATCCCTCGGCGCCGGTCATCCTGCTCATCGTGACCATCGCGGCAGTCGCAAGTCTCGCCGCGATCCTGGCGTTCCTGGCAACCGTCAAACACGCGACGAGCACCGAGCGAGTGCTGCACGTGTCGCTCGCGACCGCGACCGTGGTCGACTCGTGGATACTCGTTGCGACCATGTTCACGCTCCACTACGCGAGCATGTTCTACCGCGCGCTGGAGGATCCGCCGCTGCAGTTTCCGCAGACGCCGCAGCCGGTGTTCGGAGACTTCATCTACTTCTCGTTCACCATCGCCGCCGCCTGCCAGACATCGGACGTGTACACACGCCACCTGGCCATCCGCCGCGTGGTCACGGCGCAGACGCTGATCTCCTTCCTCTTCAACGTGTCGATCCTCGGGTTCGCCGTGAATGTCTCGGCGGGGCTGCTCGGCGGTTAGCGGCGCCGCGCCATCGCCCGTATACTCGATGTGCGATGAATGACCTCACGGCCGCCCTGCCGGCGGATCAGCCCGCACTCAGCCGCTCGCTGCGGCCGCGCCACGTGGCGATGATCACCATCGGCGGCATCATCGGCGCGGGCCTGTTCGTCGGCAGCAGTGTGGCCATCGCCGCGGCGGGGCCGGCGATCATCGTGAGCTATGTGCTCACCGGGTTGCTGATCCTGCTGGTGATGCGCATGCTGGGCGAGATGGCCGTGGAGATGCCGGAGGTCCGCTCGTTCACGGAATTCACGCGCGCCGCGCTCGGTAACTGGGCCGGGTTCTCGATCGGCTGGCTCTACTGGTACTTCTGGGTGATCGTCATCCCGGTCGAGGCGATCGCCGGCGCCGGCATCATCCAGCGCTGGCTGCCGTGGCCCGCCTGGCAGATCGGCACCGCGCTGATGCTGCTCATGACGGCGGTGAACCTCATGTCAGCCCGCGCCTACGGCGAGTTCGAGTTCTGGTTCTCCTCCATCAAGGTGGTGGCGATCATCACGTTCATCATCGCGGTCGGTGCCTATGCCTGCGGCTATCGCTCCCCGGCCGGGCCGACCTTCTCGACCCTCACGGCGTACGGGGGCTTCGCACCGCGCGGCTGGTTCGCGGTGCTGGCGGCGGTGACCACCGTCATCTGGTCGATGATGGGGGCGGAGGTGGTCACGATCGCGGCTGCGGAATCGCCCGAGCCGGCACGCGCGGTCGCGCGCATGACCTCGAGCATCATCAGCCGCATCGTCATCTTCTACGTCGGCTCGATCTTCGTGATCACCTGCGTCGTGCCCTGGACGGAGGTGGTGGCGGGGCAGTCGCCCTTCACACTCGCTCTCGACCACATTCACTTCCCATACGCCAGCACCTTCATGGCGGCGGTGATCCTGACCGCCGTGCTGTCGTGCCTCAATTCATCCTTCTATATCGCCTCGCGCGTGCTGTTCGTGCTCGCCAGCCGCGGCGATGCGCCGCGTTGGCTGGTGCGGACCAACAAACGGCACGTACCGGCCCGCGCGGTGCTGCTTGCAAGCGTGGTCGGATTCGCGGGCGTGATCGCGGCGATCCTGTCGCCGAGCGTGGTGTTCGCCTTCCTGGTGAATTCCTCCGGCGCCATCATCGCCGTGATCTACCTGGCGATCGCGGTCTCGCAGATCCGCACCCGCAAGGCCCGCGATGCGGCGGGCTCAGTACCGGCGCTGCCGATGTGGATGTTTCCCTGGCTGAGCTACCTCGCGGTCGCCGGCGTGCTCGCGGTGCTGATCGCCATGGCGGTGACGCCCTCGCACCGGGCGGAGTTCTGGACCAGTGTGATCTCGATGTCGGTGGCGCTGCTCGCTTACCTGGTCTTCCGGCGCCCGGCCGCCACCGTGTACGCGGCCCCGCGCGCCGGCAGCCCCAGTCGCTGACTGCCGGCTCACAGGGGTCACGACTCAGCGATTGCCGCCCCGGGATGCTCCACCCTTGCGGCCGGCTTCGCTGGCGCGCTGCGGGTCGTTGGCGAAATTGCCACCGGACTGCTGACCGCCCTTGCGGCCGGCTTCGCTGGCACGCTGCGGGTCGTTGGCGAAGTTGCCACCGGACTGCTGACCGCCCTTGCGGCCCGCCTCGCTCGCCCGCTGCGGGTCGTTGGCGAAGTTACCGCCGGACTGCTGGCCACCCTTGCGGCCCGCCTCGCTCGCCCGAGCGGGGTCGTTGGCGAAGTTGCCCGAGCCGCCACGTTGCGAAGACTCATTGGCCATCTCACACCTCCATTGTTGCGAGACACAATGATCCCTTCCGACACCGAGCAGGCGGCACCGGTGATGTGGTGGTTGACCCGTAGGTCGGTTCCTGCGCAACGCTGGCGTGAGCCGTACAACAGGGAGGAGGCGACGAAGCGCAATGGCATTTATGATTGCGCCGCAGCCGCTTCGGCATACAGCAGGCGCGAGGTAGCTTCCATGCGCGCAACCCTCATGTACGGCGCGGGCGACGTCCGCGTCGAGAACGTCCGCGATCCGCAACTGGCCGAGCCCACCGATGCCCTAATGACCGTCAGCCGCGCCTGCATCTGCGGCAGCGACCTGTGGCCCTACAAGGAGCTGCCGGCCGCGCCGACCGGCCGCCCGATGGGGCATGAGGCGATCGGGATTGTGCAGGCGGTTGGCGCGCAGGTGCGCAGCGTGAAGCGCGGCGACCTCGTGATCATGCCCTTTGCGTACTCCGACGGCACGTGCACCTTCTGCGAGGCGGGACTGCAGACCTCCTGTATTCATGGCGGGTTCTTTGGCATCGGCGAGGCAGGGGGCGCGCAAGCCGAGGCGTTACGCGTTCCGCAGGCGGACGGGACGTTGTTTGCGCCGGGAACCGCGGGAGATGACAGTCTGCTGCCATCGCTGCTCAGCCTCTCGGACGTGATGGGCACCGGCCACCACGCCGCGGTCTGCGCCAGGGTGCACGATGGCGCCGCGGTGGCGGTGATCGGCGACGGCGCCGTCGGCTTGTGCGGGGTGATCGCCGCGAAACGCCTGGGCGCGGAACAGATCATCGTCCTCGGCCGCCACCCGGACCGCATCGCACTCGCCAGGGAGTTCGGCGCGACCGACATCGTGACGGAGCGCGGCGGGGATGCTCTCGAGCAGGTGCGTAAGCTCACGCGCGGCTACGGCGCGCACTCGGTCCTCGAATGCGTCGGCTCGGAGGAGGCGATGACGACGGCGCTGCAACTGGTGCGCGCGGGCGGCGCGATCGGGCGCGTCGGCGTGCCGCACTACGAAGAGATCGCCGCCGGCGGACCGATGTTCTACAGCAACATCACCGTGAGCGGCGGCCCGGCGCCGGTGCGGGCATACATGGAGGAATTGCTCGCCGACATCCTCGAAGGCCGCATCGAGCCCGGCAGAGTGTTCGACCGCGTGATCGCCCTGGAGGAAGTCCCCGCAGGTTACCGCGCGATGGATGAGCGCACGGCGCTCAAAGTCATGATCAAGCCCTGAGCGCGCAGCGCGCGAGAAAGGATCACCATGCCGACGCTACTCGTCACCGGTGCAAACCGCGGGTTGGGACTGGAATTCACCCGCCAGTACCTCGCAGAGGGTTGGGAGGTGATCGCCGCCTGCCGCAACCCGGGTGTGGCGCGGGCGTTGAAGGATCTCGCCGCCCACCCGCCAGGTGCGTTGCGTGTCACCGAGATCGATGTGGCCGATACCGCGAGCGTCAAGCGGGCAGCCGCCGCGCTCAAGGGTCACCGCATCGACGTTCTCATAAACGGCGCCGGGATTTTCGGCGGCACCGGCCAGGGCATCGGCTCACTGGACTACGACGACTGGATGGAGGTCCTCGAGACGAACCTCCTCGGCCCGGCGCGCATGTGCGAGGCGTTTCTCGAGCAGGTGGCGCGGAGCGAGCGCCGGATCATGCTGACGATCACGAGCGGCATGGGCTCGCTCGCCGACAACACCTCCGGCGGCTACCTGCTCTATCGAACCTCGAAGGCTGCGGTGAACATGGTCATGCGTACCGCCGCGATCGATCTCCAGTCCCGGGGAATCACCTGTGTCGTGGTGAACCCCGGCTGGGTGAAGACCGACATGGGCGGCTCCAACGCGAAGCTCACACCCGAGCAGAGCGTCAGCGCCATGCGCCGCCTGATCGGCAAGCTGACGCGCGCGGACTCCGGCCGCTTCTACAACTACGACGGGCGCGAGTTTCCCTGGTGAGCGGCGCGCGCTAACCCGAGGGCTTGAGGTAGGCGTTGAACCAGCCGACGATGCGCTCCATGACGTCGATCTGGTCGCTGCGCTTGAAGAAGTCGTGACCCTCATCGGGGTAGACGACGAACTCCGTCTTCACTCCGAACCGCCGCAGGGCGTTCCAGTACTCGTACGACTGGGTGATCGGCACTTCGGCATCCCGGTCGCCAGCGACCAGCAGCGTCGGCGTGCGCACCTTCCTGATGAAGGTGATTGGTGAGCTGCGCTCGTACACCTTGGGATCGTCGTACACCGAGGCGCCGAAGTACGGAATCATCCAGGTGTCGATGTTGTTGGTGCCGTAGTAGCTCAGCCAGTCGGAGAGTCCCGCGCCGGCGACCGCCGCCTTGAAGCGATCGGTCTGGGTTAGCGCCCACATGGTCATGTAGCCGCCGTAGCTCCAGCCGCAGATCCCGACGCGCGCGGGATCGACCGGTGCGCTGCGCTCGACGGCGTCGATGCCGCTCAGCACGTCCCGCAGATCGCCGTAACCGAAGTCCTTGACGTTGGCCTGCGCGAACGCCTCGCCCTGACCGTAGCTGCCGCGGGGGTTCGGCTTGAAGACGAAGTATCCCTGGTTGGCGAGGACGGCGTCGTAGGAGTCCGGGCTCGCGGGGAAGAGCGGGTAATGGGCGTGTGCCGGGCCGCCATGGATCTTGACGACGAGCGGATACTTCGCACCGGGTGTGACACTGGGGGGTGCGATCAGCATGCCCTGCACCTCGAAGTTATCGCTGCGCCAGTGAATGTTGCTGGCTTTACCGGTGAGCGGGCGCACCGCCTGGTTGAGGCGGGTGATCGGCTTCCATTGACCGGGCGGCCCGGTCTCGACCTCGGGCGGTGAGGTGTAAGACTGGCGGATGACGGCCGAGAAGCGGCCATCGCGCGAGAGCGCCACCCCGGCATCGCCGGGTGTGAGGCCGGCCAGGGTATTGCTCCAGATCATCTGCGGGGCGCGCCAGAGCTCCTGCTGCGACTTCGCATCGACGTCGATGGTGGCCAGCACCCCCTCGCCGGCGGCGAACCCGGTCGCGATCAGGTCCTTGCTCGATCCGTTCCAGGTGATGGTCTGCACCGAAATCTTCAGGCCCGGCGTGACGTTCACCGGGGTGCCACTGCTTACGGGGAGGACGTATACGTCACCGCCCGTGATCCCCTCATCGCTCATGATGCCGCTGATATAGGCGATGCGACGCCCATCTCCCGACCAGCGCGGCGAGGCGATCTGCAGCGCCGGTTTTACGAGCGGGGTGAGCGTGCCGCTGTGCGCGTCGAGCAGGTACAGCTCGGCCAGCCACCAGTTGTCATCGCCGGATCCGTGCGCGGCACTCACGACGAAGCGCCGCCCGTCGGGCGACCAGTCGTACTCGTAGATATTGAGATCGGCCGGCCCCAGCAGCGCCGGCTCGCCACCGCCCGCGGCGATGACCGCGAGGCGCTGCTCGTAGACCGTCTCGGTGAGCACGCCCGCATCGCGCGCCAGCGGGTGGAGCGGACCGGGGGTCCGGGGCGCTCCCACTGCGTACAGGAAGCCGAGGCGCTTGCCATCGGGAGACCAGCGCGGGGTGTCGAGCGGGCCGTGCGCTCGAGTGAGGGTATGCACGGCGCCGCCGCTGGCATTCGCGAGCGCGAGCTGCGGTTGCTCGGAGGCATCGGTGGTGACGAACGCGATCCGGGTGCCGTCGGGTGACCAGGCAACACTGTGCTCATCGCATGCCGTGCCGGGACAGGCGGTCAGGCGTACCACGTGCGAGCCGTCGTGCGCATCGGCGAGGAAGAGCGCCGACACCTCGACCTCATTCCCGCCACGGCTTCCGGTGAGGCTGGTGCCGTAGACCAGCTGCCGGCCGTCCGGGGAGAGCGCGACTTCCGTGAGCGCATGAACCGATTCGAGCGCCTGCAAGGCCGCGGCGATCGCCGGTGGCGCGTCAGCCGCCAGCGAGAAGCTGGCGCACGAGAGCAGGGCGAGCGCGAGGCACAGGAGTCTTGTCATGGGGCGCGCCGTGTTGTTGTTGATCGCGCAGCATGCAGCCGCGCGCGCGGCGATTGCAAGCCGGACGGCGGCGCAGGCCGTCAACAGCTGTGTGCGGGCGCCAGCCGCGGCACGCTCAGCACGCTGCTCGTGTAGGTTTCGACGACCTCGCTGAATGGTGTGCCATCGGGCAGCGTGAGCAGCGCACGGTGCTGCAGCACCTGTGCCGGGAAGCACGGCTCACTCACCGCATCCGCCGCCGCCGGCGGGGTCATCTCCCACCCCTCGGGCAGCGCCTGCCACAAGACCTCCGCGGCAATGGTGTGACGCTGGAAGTGCAGCGGCTGCACGACGATGCCGAAGGGCGTATCGGTGCTCTCCAGCAGCTGATTCATCTGCGGCGTCAGGCGCGCCGGGACGTACCAGTTGTCGGCTTCCGACAGCGTTACCGTGCCGCAGCGCAGCCGGACGCGCCGATAGCGCACCGCATCGGCAGCGCCGATGCGCAGCCGTTGCCGCTGGATGTCCGTGATCGGCTTGTCAGCCTCGTGCACTCTCTCGGCCGTGATGCGCGCCGACGAGGCGAGATGATGTGCCTCGCACCAGTGCTGGAGCGTCACGCTCGCGCTGTCGTGACTCAGCAGCTCCGCATTGAGCGTCTGGAGAAGAAGCGCACCCTCCAGCCGCCGCACATAGCTGGTCGCTGGGGTGGTTGCCTCGCCCGGAGGCTGTGCGGAGCTCAGCGCCGGCCAGCACGCCGCCCCCGCGCACAGGGCGGTCAGGGTTGTGCGAGCTGCTGGCCTCATTCAGCGAGCGTTCAACGCTCCAGCATCGGCTTGCCCTCATGCGAGACGAGCAGGTCGTGCATGTCGTTGGCATGCTCTTCTTCGACGGCCAGGATGCGCTCGAGCATGACGCGGGTCGCCGGGTCGTTGTCGGCGAAATAGCGAACCAGCTCGCGGTAGTGATCGATGGCTATCCGTTCGGCGATCAGGTTTTCCTTGATCATGTCGATGAGATTCTCGCCTTCGACGTACTGGCTGGCGGAGCGGCTCGCGAGGCCTTCCGGGTTGAAATTCGGCCGACCCCCGAGCTGATTGATCCGCTCGGCCACGGCCGTCATGTGCTCCTGTTCCTCCTTGGCGTGCTGGGCGAACTCGTCCTTGACGCTCTCACTGGTGATGCCGGCGGCGGCGATCGAGTGCATGGTGTAGCGCAGCACGCACACGATCTCGGTCGCGAGCACGTTCTGCAGCAGGTCGATGGTCTTGTTCACGTCCCCGACGTATGTGGCCGTCACCGCACCGCGGCCGAGCTGCTGGCGCGCGCGCTCGCGGAGTGTCTTCACGTCGCTGAGGAAGGGTGTCTTGCTGTCACTCATATCGGCCGCTCCTTGGATCCTGGGGAAAGCGGAGTCTGGGACTGAGCCGGGTCACTCTTTCATTAGTCGCGCCGGCGCCCGCGCAATCATATCCGATCGGGGACGGGGCCTCAGAGCAGGAAAGGCAGCAGCATCTTGGTTCGGTGCATGTAGTCACGGTAACGCTCCGGGAACTGCTCCAGCAGGCGGTGCTCCTCGCGTCGCGCGCTCTGGATGAAGGCGGGACCGTAAAGAAGGAGCGGCAGAAGCCAGAGCGAGCTCTGCGCCATCGCCGAGCCCAGCAGCGCGAGCAGCAGGCCACCGTAGAGCGGATGACGTACGAGCGCATAGGGCCCGCTCGTGAGGAGCTCCGGCCGGTCCGGCCGGGTGAGCCAGTCTCGCGCGCCGATGGCGAGAGCGATGCCCATCGCTGCCAACAGCAATCCCGCAGGTCCAAGCCACCCGCTCCTCGTGATGGCGAGCGGCTCGGCGCTCGGCACGGCGTGCGCGAGCGCCGCGAGCTCGATTGCGAGAACGAGGAGCGCGAAGAACGCGAGACGCAGCGTGATCTCGCGCCACCACAACCACCTGTCGCTAGCCCCCTGCTTCGGCCGGAGCGCCGATATGACCCAGTACACGACCGCAGCCAGCCAGAGTGGAAAGATCAGCCAGCCGTAAATGGTCATGCTGTCGCGCACGGCTCGAATCGAAGCCCTTACATGTCCGGTAAGCCTGGTCCTACGGTTCGATGCGGCGGCTGCTTACCCCTCGGTGTGAGCCGGCTCAAAGTAGCGCAGGGGGGCGTTGGATAAAGTGTTGCTGCGAGCCAAGGGGGACTGCAGGTGAAACATTCGATGGAAGCAGCAGGTGAACGCAATGGGATGCGTGCCATGAACGACTCCCTGATGGTCGATAGCGCCATCAGCCACTGCGAGAAGCTCAGGCGCGTTCTCGAGCTGGAGGACTGGATCCGTGAAGCGCGCGACCACCCGATCCTCGCGCGTGCCGCCGAACGCTGGCAGGAAGAGCGCGATCAGCTGATCGCGGAACTGGAAATCTCACACTGAACGGCCGCATCGCACCGCTGCGCCGCGGACGTCAGGCAATCGGATCGGGACCCAGGATACTGCGGTTGACGGTTGCGTAGCGCGCGCCCTCACGCCGCTCCGTGCGGCGCAGGATCGCAGCGACCGCCTGCAACAACGCTGCCGCGCGCTCGAGCTCATTGCGCGTCTCGACACCGGTGACCGTGAGGCCGGGGATCCGATCGACAATGGCGGCGACTTCGTCGGAGGCGGTGGCGACCTCGTGCCACAGCGACTGCGCCTCCGGGTCCACTTTGACGCTGGTCGAGAACTCAGTACTCATGCGCGCGTTTCATCCCTGAAAGGGTGCGGTCTCGCCCGCCACACGCGGGGTGATCTTTCTTTGCGGAGCGCGCATCTTGTCCCGAAGCAAAGTCGCCTGGCAAGAGCGACGCGGCTTGTGGCGGCGATCCCCAAGGCACGCACCCGGGGGTGACTCAGGCGGTACGCATCGCCACCATCGAAAGCAGCCACCCGAGCGTCGCGACCGCCATCACTCCCGTCGCGACCCAGGCGAGCACCAGCCACGGGGCGGGGACGACGAAGCGATCCATGATGCGGCGGCTCGCTGCGATCTTCACGATGAGGACCATGACCGGCACGGCGACCACCCCGTTGAGCACCGCGGCCCACAGCAGCGCCTGCATGGGGTTGATGGCGGCGAAGTTGACGAGACTCCCGAGCAGCATGGCGAGCGCGATCGTGGTGTAAAACGCCTTCGCCTGGAGCGGCCTGCGGGAAAACCCGACCGGCCACCGGCACGCCTCCCCGAGTGCATAGGCAGCCGACCCCGCCAGTACCGGCACCGAGAGCAGACCCGTGCCGACGATGCCGAGGGCGAACAGCGCGAATGCGGCATCGCCGGCCAGCGGTCGCAGGGCCTCCGCCGCCTGGGCCGCGGTCTGCACGTGCTCGATGCGCGCTTGCCCGAGCGTGCCCGCGGTGGCGATGAGAATGGCGAGGCCGACGAGGTTGGAGAGCGCCATCCCGATGAGCGTGTCCAGGCGAATGCGCGCCAGGGCCGAGGCTGCCTGGCTGGGCTTGCTCCTCAGCGGCTGCCGCTGCGCATGGGCCTTGGTGTCTTCCACCTCCTGAGTCGCCTGCCAGAAAAACAGGTACGGACTGATGGTGGTGCCCAGAATGGCCATGACCATGAGCCAGAACTGCACGTCGAACGACCAGTGCGGAATCAGGACGCCGCGCGCCACCCTTGCCCAATCGATGTGCACGACGGCGAGGACTCCGAAGTATGCGAACAGCGCCAGCGTGAGCCACTTCAGCACCCCGACATAGATCCGGTGCGAGAGCAGGATCGGCAGGAGGGTGCACGCGAGTCCGAAAAAAATGATCCACACCCAGCCCGAAAGTGCCGGGACGAGCAGCCGCACCGCCTCGGCCATCGCGCCGAGGTCCGCTCCGAGGTTGAGGATGTTGGCGGCAAACAGCAGCCACACGATCGGCTGCAGGACCCACCCGGGGTAATGCGCGCGGATGTTGCCGGCTATCCCGCGGCCGGTGACGCGGCCGATGCGGGCGCTGATGTCCTGAATCACCACCATCAAGGGATAGGTGAAGAGCATCGTCCAGGCGAGCTGGTAGCCAAACTGGGCGCCCGCCTGGGAGTAGGTGGCAATGCCGCTCGGATCGTCGTCCGCCGCGCCAGTCACCAGTCCCGCCCCGAGGCTCGACCACCACCGGCGCACCTTTGCGGTGGGTCCGTCGCCTTGGGGGGACGCGTGAGCGTCGTGCCGCAATCTGTTGCGCATGCGCAAGTCTGGAGCAGCGACCCGGGCGCTGCGGACGGCCGATGTCTCCAACCGCTGTCGGCGGTTTCTCGCAGGAGCTGGTTTGGCGCGGCCCGCGGGGCTGGGTTACGCTGCGGTCATCCATGCGATGGTTATGCTCAGGAGCGGTGTGGTTGCTTTGCGCGCACCCTGCCGTGGCCGCCGCTGCCGGCCCGGAGGCCGCCGATCTCATCCTGCTGCATGGGCGCATACACACCATGGATCCCGGCCGCAGCGTCGTGCAGGCGCTGGCCGCTCGTGGCAACACTCTCATCGCCATCGGCAGCGATGCCGAGGTGAGCGCGCTGGCAGGCCCGCAGACGCAGGTGGTGGATCTGCGCGGCCGGGTCGTGCTGCCGGGCATCATCGATGCGCACACCCACCCGGCAGAGGGCGCCCAGGATCTGGGCAAATGCAGTCTCCACGACCGCCTGCTCGGCCCCGAGGCCGTGAAGCGGGAGGTGGCGCGCTGCCTGGCGCAGGAGCCGGCGGATCATCCGCCGTGGTTCGAGGTGGTCGGTGTCAACGTATCCAACCTCGAGCTCTCCCGGCAGCAGCTCGATCAGATGCTGTCGCACCGGCCGCTGCTGCTCGAGGACGCATCCGGACATACCGTGTTCGCGAATTCCGCGGCGCTCGAAGCCGCACGTATCGATGCGACGACCCGCGACCCTACCGGGGGTCGCATCGAGCGTGACGCGGACGGCAAGCCCACCGGCACGCTGCGCGATGCAGCGCTCGATCTCGTGCTGGCGGCAAGGCCGACAGTCCCACTGGCGCTCGAGGTCGCGCGCCTCGATAAGGCGTTCGCGGCCATGCGCGCAGTCGGCATCACCTCGGTCCAGGATGCCGATGTCGATGAGCATTACATGCAGCTCTACAAGAAGCTCTACGACGAGCACCGGCTTAACATGCGGGTGCGCGGCGCCTTCGGCCTCACGGGCACGGACCGACCCGCCGAGGTACTGATCGGCGAGGCGATCGAGTTCCGCAAACGCTGGAGCATCGATCCCGACTATCTGCGGGCGGATTCGGTCAAGATCTTCGCCGACGGCGACATGGAGTACCCGTCATTCAACGCGGCACTGCTTGCGCCCTACCTCGACCGATCTGGCAAACCGAGCGGAACCAGCGGGCCGACGTACTACCAGCAGCCGCACCTCAACGAGGTCGTGGCCGCGGCGGACGCCGCGGGTTTCACGGTGCACGTGCACGCGATCGGCGACCGCGCCGTCCGCTCCTCGCTCGATGCCTTCGCCTATGCGAAGCAGGTCAATGGTGCTCGCGACAACCGTCATCAGATCGCTCACCTGGAGCTCGTCGATCCCCAGGACGACCGGCGCTTCAAGGAGCTCAACGTCATCGCCAATTTCCAGCTGCTGTGGGCGCAGCGGGATCCCTATATCGTCGCGGCGACGCTCCCTTACATCGGACCCGAGCGCGCGCAGTATCTGTATCCGGCGCGCTCGCTGCTCGATGCGGGGGCCACGATTGCCGGCGGCAGCGACTGGAATGTGAGCAGCTTCGATGCGTTCGAGGCCATGGAGCACGCCGTCACGCGCTGCGCCTCGCGGGGGCAGGAGCCGCTGCTACCCGAGCAAAGCATTGCGCTCGAGGCCATCGTCGAGGCCTACACCATCAACGCGGCATTCGCGCTGCGGCAGGAGCGCACCACCGGAAGTCTCGAGCGCGGCAAGCGGGCCGATTTCGTGATTCTCGACCGCGATATCTTCGCGCTCGACCCGTTCGATCTGCACCGCACACGCGTGCTCGCGACCTATCTCGATGGTCGTCGGGTGTACGCGGCCCGCTAGCCGCGGCATGCGCCGCGCCGCAGGCGCACCTCAGGGCGCGACCGCGCCGAGGCTCCAGGTGGGGCTCCAGGCCACAGCGAGTGCGTCATACCACACCGGTACCGCGCTGCCCCCGGCATAGTTCTGGGTCGGCTGGAAGTCGGATATCAGGCCGAAAGTACCGCTCGCATCCGCCATCAGGGGATCGAGCGACGAATCGGCACTGTTGGTGCCGACGGTGTTGCCGCTGCCGTGGTCGACCACCACGGCGGTCGTCATGGCGTTATCGTAGAAGAGGGTGTTGCTCGCCCAGCTGTTGTTTCCGGGCGCCGCGAAACCCGTGCCATCGAACCCGATACAGCTGCCCATCGTCTGCAGCGCGTAACAGCTATTGTTGTAGAGCTCCACGTACTGCGGCACCGGCTCCATGCCGCGCTGTGCGACCTGCGCGGCGTACTGCGGCGGCGTGGCGTCCGCAGCGCTGACGTTGAACACGTTGTCGCGCAGTGTCTCATTCACCGCGGACACCAGGATCTGTCGGCCGGCGCCCCCGGATACGGCGAGGAACAGGCTGCGCTCGACCACGACGTTGCGCAGCCGCTCATCATTCGACGGGTTCTGCGGCGCGGTCTCGACCAGCTGCGCACCGGCAGCGCCGGTGAAGAGGTTGTCGGAGACCTGCACGAGCTCGGTGTACTGCCCGATCCAGGTCGCCTGGCCCGCGGCGGTGTTGCCGGAGTGGAGGTTGAGGACCGCCCCCAGGTTGTTGGCGTTGCGGAAGGTGTTGTCGGCGATCACGCACATCCGGCAGGCGCCCACGCGCACCGTGTCGATGGGGCTGCCGCCGCTCGTTGCTCCCTGCCCGTCCAAGCTGTTGCCGAGCAGTGCGTTGTAGCTGACGTCGTAGTAGCCGCCGGACCCGCCGCAGCCGGCTGCGACCGATCCGTTCAGGCAGTTGTTGCCGGCGTAGTTCCAGTAGGTGCCGGCGCTCGTCGTCATGCCGGTGGCGGTGCTCTGGATCAGGCCGCTCTGGCTCGCCTGATCGAGGTAGTAGCACGACTGCATGCCGTTGCAGTTCAGGTTGTAGAGGGTGATCTGCGTCTCGCCGAGACCGCCGGCGGTGGAGACGGCCCGCGCGGTGCCGCTGCCATCCTCGAAGTCGATATCGGCGATGCGAATGTCGGTCGGATTGTTCGCGCCGAGAGAAATGGTGCTGCCGCTGCTGTTCTGAAACACCGGCCGACCGGTGCTGGTGCCTTCGCAGCCTCCGTAGGCGCCGATCGAGGCGCGGCTCACTCCCGAGCTGATCGAATAGCTGCCGCTGAAGGTGTCACCGCAGTTGAACAGGACGCGGCGATTCGAGCCGAAGGCCGAACTCAGCGCGGCGTCGATATTCTGCGTGCGAAAGAGCGCCGCCCCGACCGGGCAGGCGCTGCCGGCGGTGTTGTTGAACACGCAGGTGGTCTGAGTTCCGGGAAAGCCATTGGCACCGGCGGGGTCGTAAGCCGTGACATGGAGCTGACAGCTCGCCGTGTTGGTGCCGTCGTAGGCCGTCACGGTCACCGGGTAGGTGACGTCGGCGCCGCCGGTGACGTAGAGGTGCGCGGCCACCCCACCGGTCGCCACGTTCTTCAGGTTGTGGCCGCCGTTCGAGCCGTAGGTCCAGGTGCCCGTGCCGGAGCTGCCGGCGTCTCCGAAGGTCCAGCTGTAGGAAATGTCCTGGAAGGTCGTAGCGTTACCCGCCACGGCGCTGCTGCTGCTGCCGGTGGCGTCAAAGAACGCCAGCAGCGGAGAGGCGCCCGATTTGCGAGCCGCGGACGCGCGCAAGGTCAGCCCGCCGCTCGTGGCGCTGCAGGAGGAACCATTGAGCGTCACGACATTGACGCTCACCGTCACCGAGCGGCTCGCCATGCCACCGGGTCCGGTACAGCTGAGCGTATAGGTGGTGGTGCTGGCGAGCGACCCGGTGCTGGCGTTGCCGCCCGCAGGCTCATTCCCCGACCAGCCGCCGGAAGCCGTGCAGCTGCTCGCATTCGTCGAAGACCAGGTGAGCTGCGCCGTGCCGCCGCTGCTGACGCTGCTCGGGCTCGCGCTCAGGAAGAGGCTGGGTGGAGTGGAGGTGGCGCCATGGGACGCCGGCATCGTGGTGGCCGCGCTTCCGGAGGGCCCCGAACTGTTCTCGGTGATGCCGCCGTCGCAGGCCGCCAGCGCCGCGGTAAGTGCGCAACACAGCGCAACGCGGGCGAGTCTCGAACCACGACGGAGCGGAGTATCCGCAAGGCGCATTACGTCACATCCTTCTGCTGGGCCGTTTTGAGCCGGCGATGGCGGCCTCGCCTGATTTCGGTTCCCTCTGACCTCGGCCCGTGCCATCCCTGCGTCTCGCTAAAACAACAACCAACAGAGATCCAACACGTGCCGGACCGTGCTCATGAATATGCGCTTGCGGTGTCGCATGCAAGTGGTCGCATCACAGCGACAAGCGAAAGAAATTTATGACAAGTGTTGGTTTGCAGTGATTTACCTTAAAGCCGCGCGAGCACTGCCGCTTGCGCCTCGAGCAATTGCGTGCTTGCGGCACCACGACCGCTACGACACGCGGGCCTGACGAACGCGTTTGTTGTTGAGCTCAGCCTGCCGCAGGCTGCGCAGGCAGGAGCACGTGCTTGGTGGAGGAGTCGCCGCTTTCGACCGCGGCATAGGCTTGGAGCGCGCTGGTGAGCGGCCAGGTCGTGGTGGCGGGTGGCCGCAGGCGCCCCTGTTCGAACCCCTCGCGCAGCTGGTCCATGATCCGCGCGATATCGCGCGCGGTCAGCTTCATCGTGTCCACTCCGATCAGCCGCAACGACTCATGGTAAAAATCGATGAGGTCGAACTCGACACGGCGCTTCTCGATGCTGGTGATGGCGATCTGCCGACCGCCGCGACGCAGTGACTTCAGCGCGGGCTCGAACATGGGGCCGCCGACGCAGTCGAGGACCGCATCGACGCCGGTGCCGTTGGTGAGGGACTTCACCTGTGCCGTGAGATCCTTGTCGGTCGAGATGATCGAATGGTCGGCATCCGAGCTGCTCTTCCTGATATCCGCTCCGATCACCCGCGCTCCCTTCCAGTGAGCAATCTGGGTGGCGGCGCGGCCGACGGCGCCGGAAGCGCCGGTGACGAGCAGCGTCTCCCCGGGCTGAATGGCGGCCGCCTCGACCACCGATGACCACGCCGCGAGGTAGGGCACCCCGACGGTGGAGGCTGCCACCATCGAGAGGCCTGCGGGCTTCACCGAGAGCCCATCGATCGGCACGAGCACGAACTGCGCGTGCGCGCCGTCGTGGCTGACACCGAATCCTGGTCCGCTTCCCCAGACTTCCCGGCCCTTCCACGCGTCGCTACCCGCGACGACCACTCCCGCGTAATCGCGTCCCGGCACACGGGGCAGGGAAGAGTGGAAAGCCCCGGCGACCGCCTTCACATCGCTCGGGTTGATGGCGGAGGCCTGCACCTGCACCAGCACATCGCCGGATGCGGGCTCCGGGATGGCGATGTCCCGCAGCGTGAGTACGGAACGCGCCGCCCCGTAGGCGTCGAAGCACAGTGCCTGCATCCG
>JAFAKO010000334.1 GCA_019235245.1 Gammaproteobacteria bacterium | reverse complement strand
TCTCCAGCACCGGGAACATCACGAGCGCAGCGACGGTCCAGGGTGCCACATTGACGGACGGCACGGCGACCTTGAGCGGTGGGAATCTGAATACACCCGGCGCGGTCAACTCCGGCACCCTCACCACGACGGGCAACGCCACGGTCGGAGGCAATGCCACGGTCGCCGGTACGCTGGGCGTCACCGGCGCTACCACGACCAATGGCATCAGCAACACCGGCGCGATCTCGAGCACCGGGAACATCACGAGCGGCGCGACGGTCCAGGGTGCCATACTGACGGACGGCACGGCGACCCTGAGCGGTGGAAACCTCAACACACCCGGTGCGGTCAACTCCGGGACGCTCACCACGACGGGCGACGCCGCGGTCGGAGGCAATGCGACGGTTGCTGGCACGCTCGGAGTCACCGGTGACACGACCACCAACGGTATTACCAATACCGGGAATATCGCGACCAGCACCCTGTCAACGACCGGGGATGCCACCGTTGGAGGCAATCTGGGCGTCAGCGGCATGGCGACCCTGGGCTCAGCAGCGATCACCAATAACGCGACGGTCGGCGGCACGCTGGCCGTCACCGGCGGCACCACCACCAACGGCATCACCAACACCGGTAACGTCGCGACCACGACGCTCTCGACGAGCGGCGCCGCGACGCTGAATTCGGCGACGATCACCAACAACGCGACGGTCGGTGGCACGCTGGCCGTCACCGGCGGCACTATCACCAACGGCATCACCAACACGGGTAACGTCGCGACTACGACCCTTTCGACGAGCGGCGCCGCAACCCTGAATTCGGCGACGATCACCAACAACGCGACGGTCGGTGGCACACTGGGCGTTACCGGTGCTACGACCACCAATGGCCTTACCAATAACGGCAATGTCGGCACGACGACCTTGTCGACCACGGGTAATGCCGCGGTCGGCGGCAATGCGACGGTCGCCGGCGGTCTGGGCGTCAGCGGTGCCACGACCACCCATGGGATCGCCAATAGCGGCAATATCGGCACGACGACCTTGTCGACCAGCGGTGATGCCACGGTCGGAGGCAATCTGGGCGTCGGCGGCCTGGCGACCCTGAACTCGGCGGCGATCACCAACAACGCGACGGTCGGGGGCACGCTGGCGGTCACCGGCGGCACCGCCACCAACGGCATCACCAACACGGGTAACGTCGCGACCACGACGCTCTCGACGAGCGGTGCCGCGACCCTGAACTCGGCAGCGATCACCAACAACGCCACGGTCGGTGGCACGCTGGCCGTGACCGGCGGCACTGCCACGAACGGCATCACCAACACCGGCAACATCGCCACGACCACGCTGTCCACTACCGGGGCAGCGACGGTGGGCGGCTCGCTGACCGTCAATGGCACGTTGACCACGAGCGGTCTCAGTAACTCCGGAAATTTCGCGACGACGACGCTGTCGACGACCGGAGCCGCCACGATTGGCGGCGCGCTGGCCGTCAATGGCGCCACGAGCACCAATGGCCTCAGCAACACCGGCAATATCGCCACGACCACTCTCGCCACGACTGGCGCGGCGACCGTAGGCGGCCCGCTGAGCGTCACGGCGGGCGGCGCGTCGGTCACCGGCGGGATCAACAACAATGGCGGCGGCATCAGCAACGCCGGTGCCGTCAACGGCGTCACCGCCGCGAGCCTGTCCGCCACGAGCACGGGTGCGGTGAACGGTGGCCAGCTTTATCAGACGAACCAGAACGTGCAGACGGTAGCCGCCGCGGTGCAGACGCTCATTCAGACCGGCGCCTGCCATCTCAGCGGCACGAGCATCGTGTGCGGCACCGGCAGCCAGGTCGGGCAGGAGGCGTTCGCCGCCGGCGACCATGCGCAGGCGACCGGCGCGAGCAGCATCGCGATCGGCAGCCTCGCGACCGCGAGCAACGCCGGCGCTGTGGCGATCGGTGCGGGCGCGAGCGCCACGGCCGATCCGACCACCGCGGTGGGCAATAACGCCATGGCTTCCGGCAGCAATGCCACCGCGTTGGGTGCAAATTCGGTAGCTTCCGCTACCAACTCGGTGGCGCTCGGCCAGGGTTCGGTGGCGGACCGTACCAACACCGTCAGCGTGGGCAGCGCGACGCTGCAGCGCCAGATCACCAACCTGGCACCTGGAACCCAGCCAACCGATGCTGTGAACCTGCAGCAGCTGGACCTGGCGCTCGGACAGGTGAACGCGTTCGCGGCACGGGGAACCGCCGAAGCGCTCGCGGTTCCCTCGATGCCGCAGCTGGCGCCCGGCAAGAAATGGATGGGCATGGCCTACGGCAACTACGCCGGTCAGTCAGCCCTCGGCTTCAGCTTCGGCTATCAGATCGATGAGCACTGGAATACGAGCGCCGGTGTGTCCACGTCGACGACCGGCGGGTCGGACCTCGCTACCAAGTTCCAGGCCGGCTTCGAATGGTAAGCACCGCGGCTCGGGGCCGGGCCGGCTTCACGAGGCGATGCTCCGGCCGCGCTGCGGCCAACCCACTGCGAGGAGCAGCGGGGCGATGCTGAGGAATACGAGGAGCCCATTCGGGGTCCAGTAATCCATCGCCATGCCGCCGAGCAGCGGGCCCGCGATGCCGCCGGTGCAATAGACGATCACGAATACGGTGTTGGCATCGGCGAGCTCGGCGTGCGGATACCTCTCGCCGAGCATCGCAATCCCCTGCGTATAGAAGCCGTACATCGTGCCGCCCCACAGGAGCAGCAGCGGCCACACCAGCCACGGTGTGCCCAGGGTGGCGGACAACAGCAGCGGCCCCACGACGCACACGACCGCGCAGAGTGCGAGCACGCGCTGCCGCCCGAGGCGATCACCGAGGCGGCCGATCGGGACCTGCAGCAGCACATTGCCGGCCAGGAACACGGTGACGAGGCGCAGCGATGCATGCTCATCGAGACCGCGCAGCAGTGCGAAGACCGGCAACAGCGCCACGTACGCCGACTCCACGACCCCGGCAATGACGGCGGCCAGCATCACGATGGGCGCGGCCCGGGCAATCCGCAGCCAGCGGCGCCGATCGCCGCTATCCGCAGCTGCGGCCGGCGGATCGCGCGCCGCGAGCAGCGGCAGCGCGGTGAGCGCCAGGCTCAGTGCCCCGACGCCGAAAGGCCGCCAGCCGCTCGTGCCCGTTACCTGCAGCAGGAGCGGGCCTGCCATGACGCCGGCTGCGAATACCGTGGCGTAGGTTCCCATCACCGTGCCGCGCCGCTCATCGCTGCTCAGGCGATTGAGCCAGATCTCACTCGCAATCCATTCGAGGCCGAGCGCGCAGCCGGTCACGAAGCGCAACGGCAGCCAGCCCTGGAAGTCGGGCACCAGCGGCATGACGAGGAGCATCGCCATTGAGACCAGCATGCCGAGGGCCGTCGCCCGGCGCAGGCCGAGGCGCCTGATCGCGCCGGGAAAGAACGGGCCGCACAAAATCACCGCCAGCGTGCTGATGCTGTTGACCGCACCGATCTCGACGCTCGAGGCGCCGCCGCGCTCGAGCACGAAGGCGATCAGCGGCGGTTGAAAGCCGATGACCAGGCCGACGCCGAAGCTCGCGGAGAACACCGCGGCGAGGCTCAGCCGGTGCGAGCCGCGCTGCGGCAATGCACGCATCGGTGCGACGCTGGTCATGGGCCAGCGAGATTACAACAGCGCCGGGCCGGTGCGTCCGGGCTATGCGAGGTCCGAACGCGGATAGTTAGGCAAATGACTAACCATCGTGCGAACGTCCTGTGATGGCCCCGGTAATGCCCCGGCGATGCCGTTACTTCAGCCGCATCGCTCCGATATTCACATCGACGCGATCGCGGGTCCCGACCTCGACCTCGGTGCGACCCTGATTGGTGAGTGCCCAGGGGAGCGGCAGGTTGTCGGCCTGCACGGTGAGCACGTGATGTCCTGCGGCAACCGCCGGGAAGTCGAAGCGGCCATTGGCATCGGTGCGTGTGGAGAAGCGGCCATCGAGAATGACCGTGATGTTCGGCGCACCGGCCTCGCCGGCGTCATAGCGGCCGTTCTCGTTGGCATCCAGGTACACGACCCCTGTGAGTCGACCGGATCCCGAGCCGGCCGTGCCGCCGAGGGGAACGAAGTGCCCGCCGGCGGATTGCTGCCAGCGAAGGGTGAGGAACACGCCCTGTTGCCCCTGGGAAGCCTGCGGAACCGGCGTCGGCGGAGTCAGGGGCGAAGTCACCGTGAGCGGGGTCCATGAGCCGATATGGTTCTCGTAGTAGGTAAAGAGCAGCTGCCACGAGCGTGCGAGCTGGCAGACGAGGGAGACGTCCGCGAAGGTCGAAGGCGCGGCACGCCCCTGCACGGCTGTCGCCCATTGGATGTTGCCGTCGATCGACAGGCGCGTAGTGAGGTCGCCGCCGCCATACGCCGCAAGGCGCACGACGGTCGTATCCACAGCGGGCAGACCGTTGAGGGGCACCGTGTGCACGCTGTCCACGCCCACCGAGGTGGCGAGCCGCAGGCCGGTAGGCATGGCCCAGCTCTGCTGGACCTGCGCCGAGATGTCATCCGACTGAGTCGTCTCGGCGTAACTGAGCTGCACGCGGCCGGTGCCCCAGGAGTTCACCCGGTCGAGAAAGCCTTCGAGCGACCACGCCGTCTCACTGCCGCCATCGTGGCCGAGCAGCAGGTTGGCCACACCGCCGACGCCCGTATCCCGGTCGAGCTGGTAACGTGCATTACCGTTCAGGAACGTGCTGTGGACGCCCTGGCCATTGACCGGCAGCACCTCGTCGATGCCGACGTCCGCTACCCAGCGGCGGGTCTGATATCCAAGCCGGTAGTAGGCGCCCTCCGCGTTGCTCACGATCAGCTGGTTGCCCCAGGCGAGATTCGGCTCGATGTAGAAGGCGCCGAAGGACTGCGTGTAGGGGCCCCGGGTCATCGAGCCGTCGGCCCATGCGCCGATGGCATTGCTGCTGCCGTTGACGGTACCGTCGATGAGGTTGAACTGTGCGTGGGTGCGGTCCTGATGCCACGCGGCGCTCAGGATCCCGGTGTCGGAGGTGATGCGCGGAGCCAGAAACTCCGGCGGCACCACCGCTGAGGTGCCCACCGGCGGCTGGTAGTAGAGATTGGCATCCCGCGCGCCGGCGTACTCGCCGCCGACCGTCCATTGCGGCGCCGGCGCCCACTGGCCACCTACGGTCGCGGTCGAGCCACCGAGTGTCTGAAACACCGGGACCTTGATGCCATTGAGCACCCCGGGCTCGCCCCCGCCGGCCACGAACTGCATCCCCTCCGGCCCGCGCCAGTCGGTGGTGGCACCGAGCATGGTGCCGGAGGACAGCATGAAGCGCGGCTGAGTCTGCTCGATGCCGATGATCGGCAGGTTGAGGTCGCCGAGCGCGTTGTCCGCCCGCCAGCCGCCGTCGAAGGGCATGTCGCGCTGGTGCAGCGCGAAGGAGACATTATTGTTGCTCGTTCCGAGAAATTCCTCATCGACTCCGCCGATGCGCACCGCGCCGCTCGCAGACCAGGCGCCGTAGCTGGCCGTTTCCCACTGTGCCTCGGTGACCATACCGTTCTCGTGCACCGTGGGGATGGTGTTTGCGCCCTGACCCTGCAGCATGCTCGTCACCGCATCGACGCGGATGGCGCGCGCGAGGCCGGAGGAGTCAGTGCTGTAGGCATCGCCGAGGGAGATGTCGGGACTCAGATTGCCGCCCATGAGCCGATCTTCGTAGACGGGGGATGGTCCGACCGCGGCCGACTGTGCCCGCGTCGCGGGTGCCGCGAGAAGCGCGAAAGCGAAGAGGCCCGCCGCCCGGCTAAGAGCGAGCGCGGCGCGCGCCTTCATCTGAAGGTCTCGTTGAGATCGGTCTTCTGGTCAGACCACTGCAGTGTCCCCTTCACCGACACCGGGAAGGTAAGGGTGGGAGTGGTGCCGTCCGGAGTCGATGGGGCGAAGACCACGGAGCGTATCTCGCCGGGCAGGATGGGCAGATCGGAGGGCGTGAAGTCGAAGCTCCTGCCGCTGGCATCCTTGCCCGTAAGGAAGCCGCTCATGCGCGTGTGGACGGTGCCGCTGTTGTGTACGCGCAGCGCCGGCACGCGCTGCCCGTTCTGCGTCACGACCTCCGGCCCGAATATCTCGAGCTGCGGCGCCCCATCTCCGACGGTCACGTAGACGATGACGCCGATGCGCCCGACGATCGGCAACTGAATGGCGCCCGCCTTGGTCACGGAGGGCTCGGCCGACTCGATCATTATGGCGAAGCGGCATTCCCCGCTGGGTGCGTCGGCGGGCACCTGCACCTCGAAGCGGTAGCGGATGGTGCCGCCGCTCGGCAGCTCGACCTGCGAACGCTCGACCGCCACCCAGGGACGGCAGCTGCCCGGGAGCAGCTCATCGTGGAAGGTGATGCCGTAGTCCGCGCCGAGCACGAAGTCCGCGGTGTGAAAGCGGTAGTGCGCGGGGGTCACGGAGCGGTTGGTGACTTCGATCACCTGGCGCAGCGTCGTGCCCGCCTTGGCCGCAACCTCGAAGCGCGGCGGTGAGACGACGGCCGCAAAGTCCTCGGCGCGGCAGTGGAGCGCCATCAGTGAGCCGACGAGAAGAATGCTGCTGGAAATGAACGCGCGCACGGTCAGTCCTCTTCCATCTCGAAGTGGAAACTCACGGAGTAGCTCTGCGTCATGCGGCGTCCATCGACGCTCACGGTCAGGTGCACCATGTCCTCGATGAAAGCCGCGGTGATGGGGCCGGAGTACACGAGGGCGCGGCCGCCGCCAGTCAGCTGACCCGGCAGCAGCCGTCCGTTGGTGGTCCAGGCGGCGCTGATGGCGCCGGGCTGCTGCGCCGGCAACACCATGTAGATGTGTCCGCGACGTCTCAGCCATGGGGCAACGTTGAGCTTCACGCGCAGGTCGAGTGCGCCGACCATCTCGGTGCTGGCCCGGCTGCGCGGTGAGATCTCGCGCCAGCGCATGGCGAGCGTGGCGCTGTAGGGGAGGGTGCCGGAGTCGTCGATGACGACCGGGCGCGCAGCGGGGGAATGCGCGCCGCCCGGCAGGCTGGCGAGCCAGATTATGGAGTATGCGATGACCAGGAGGGGGCGCACGTTGCAGGCTCGGTGCAGGAGCCCTACGGCGCCGACAGCGTGTAGGTGACGCGCCCGGTGTACGTGCCCGCGGCGGGCACGACGGTGTTCGCGTAGGAGAACGTCCAGCAGCTCTCGTCCCAGTGGTTCTGGCCGATGCTGCCGACGGTCAACGTCGTGGCGTTGAAGCTGCCGGCCGGGAAGGGCTCTGCGCCCGCATCGCCATTGCCGCCGGTGGTCCAGCTGATCTGCGAGAAGGGCAACGTGTCGCCGGCGGCGTCGGTGAGAGATGCCGCGAGCGTCGCGGTGACGGTAGCGGTATTGGTGCCGGCGGCGGTCGTGCGGTAGAAGCCGCCGATATAGAGCTGCGCCGGCAGGTTGCAGAACAGATACCCGTCCCAGTAGCTGTTGGCCGCGGCGCTGTCGGTGGTCATGGCCTGTGCCGTGCCGTTGCCGACGACCCCGGCGGGCACACTGACCGTCACCTTGTTGATCGTGGTGTTGGTACCCGGGGTGCCGGTCGGCTGGCCATTGCCCTTGATCGGCGTGTAGTTACCGCCGGTGAACAGGCCATTGCCGACCTGGAAATAGATCATCTTGGGTGAGGCCGGGGTGAGCGTAACGTTGTAGGCGAAGCTGCCGTGGCTGGCTGCGGTGAGCAGCACGGCACAGAACGCACGGCGAACGCCATGCGCGCTTCCCCGCCGCATGTCAGGCCCCGGAAGGCGCCCGTTTGTGCTGCGCCTTCCGGGGGACATTTCGCACCGTTACGCGATGAGACCGACGGTTACGGCACCGAAGCGGTGTACGTAACGCGGCTGTTGTTGGCGTTCACGCCGCCGTATACACCGGCGGCCGGGACGATGTTGTTGGCCCAGGTGTAGGCCCACTTGGCGTCCTGGTCGATGACCTTGCTGGGGGCGGTGGGTGTCAGCGTGACCGTAGTCGTCGTGCCGTCGGCGAGCGCCGGGGCGGCGAGAGTCGTCGCCGTGTGATTGGCGCTCGCGGTGGTGGTGATCGTCGAGTAGCTGATCGTGTCGCCCGCGCCGCCGTCATTCAGCGCACCGGCAGTGCTCGAGGTCAGCGTGACGGTGCCATTGTTGGCGACCAGGACCGCCGTCTCCACGCCACCGGTCAGGTCACCGCCGGTTCCGGCAATCGCCGTACCGTTACCGAGGACGGCCGCGCCCGGCGCCCAGGTAATCTGGTCGATCGCTCCGTTGGTGGCCGGCGCCGTGGTGAACACCCCGGCAGCGTTGACCGCGCCCGTGCCCGTGCCGACGCGCAGGAAGATGAACTTCGGGATCGTGATCTGGAAGTCCACGTGCGCGACCGCAGTGCTCGGGGAGGCGCCAGTAGAGTTGAAAGTCGACTCGGCCTGGCAGAGGAGCGGCGTGACCGCCGTCGCCGCCAACACGGCCTTGATTACCGTTGAAATCCGCATGGTTGCAATGTTCCTAGCTGGAGAGGAATCTTCGTTATCGAAATGCTAGCGACCACGAGGAACGCCGGGCCGTGCTTATGTCACGATTCTGTCGCCTGCCGGAGCAGTGCTTTCCGCAGTGAGACTCATCTGCCGGGTTCCGCTCGCGGTATGTGACCTGGCGCACATCGAAGGCGCCGATGCAGCGCCGCCTTGCCGTGTGAGGGTCAGGGAACCGAAGCGGTATAGGTGACGCGGCCGTTGTTGGAATTGACGCCGCCGTAGATCCCAGGGGGCGGGGTCGTCTGGTTGCGATAGGTGTAGGTCCACTTCGCGTCCCGCCGCACGATTTTGGCGGCGGCCGGGATGTTGACGGTGCGGGTAGCGGCATCCGCCAGCGGGGGCACCGCGAGCGCCTGATTGGTCGTGAGCTTGCTGGCGACGGTCCTGATCTGGGCGTAGCTGATGGTGTCGCCCGCGCCATCCCCGAGCGGCCCGAGCGTGGTCGAGCTGAGTGTCACGTTGCCGTTGTTGGCGGCCACCGCCGCCGTCTCCACTCCGCCCCCGAGGTCGCCGCCGGTGCCGGCGACGGCCACGCCGTTGCCCACCGAGCCAAAAGCCGGCGCGAAAGTGATGAGATCGATGGCGCCGTTGGTTCCCCAGCCGCCCGCCACGTTGCCCGTACCGGTACCCACACGCAGGAAGAGGAACTTTGGGATCGTGATCTGGAAGTCGACGTGCGCGGTCGCTCGGAGCGGCGAGGCGGCGCCGGTCTGGAAAGCTGACTCGGCGCGGCACAGCAGGGGTGCTGTTGCGGCAGCGACCATGAGCAGCGTCCTGGAGAGTGCGGAAGTCCGCAGCATCAGGCCCATGTTAGCGAGCGGCGGTGGCCGCCGCGGGCACGGGTTTCACGGCTTACGCGGCACGAGTTGGGACCTGGCGCACACCGACTGACGGCGCCCCGCGGATGCCTCTAGAATGCGCGCGCCCGGCGGGCCCCTGACCGCGCCGCCGGCGATGACCCCAGGGGGAGGCCAGTAAATGCAACAGAATATGACGCGTGGCGCTGCGGCGGTGTTCGGCGTGGTCCTGTCCTTGAGCGCGGCGAGCCTCGCGGCGACAGGCGGGGCGGAGCCGCCGGCGGCGATGTTCGGCTTCAGCGCGCCAGAGAGCGCGCGCGAGGCGACGCTCGAGCAGCGCTTCGACGCGGCGCTCGACCCTGCGGACCTGCGTGGCTGGCTGCAGAGGCTGTCGGCCGAGCCCAATAACGTCGGGGCTCCCCACGACAAGGCCAACGCCGAGTTCGTGCGCGACCTCTTCAAGCAGTGGGGCTGGGATGCGCACATCGAGGTGTTCGAGGTGCTCTATCCGACACTCCGGCAGCACTCGCTCGAGCTCCTCGCGCCTTCGCACTTTACCGCGAGTCTCAAGGAGCCGGCGGTCGAGGGCGACGCGACCTCGATGCGCACCGATGGGCTGCCCCCCTACAACGAGTACGGCGCGGACGGCGATGTCACCGGTGACCTCGTCTATCTCAATTACGGCATGCCCGAGGACTATCGGGCGCTCGCGCGTCGCGGCATCGATGTCCGTGGCAAGATCGTCATCACCCGCTACGGCAAGGGCTGGCGGGGACTGAAACCGAAGCTCGCGCAGGAGCACGGCGCCACCGCCTGCCTCATCTATTCGGACCCGCGCGATGACGGCTACGCCAAGGGCGACACCTGGCCCAAGGGCGGCTGGCGCCCGCCGGCGGGCGTGCAGCGCGGCTCGGTGCTGGATGTGGCGGTCTACCCCGGAGACCCGCTCACCCCAGGTGTCGGCGCGACCAGGGATGCGAAGCGGCTGCCGATTCCGCAGGCACGCACCATCCTCAAGATACCGGTGATGCCGATCTCGTACGCGGATGCGCAGCCGCTGCTCGCGGCGCTCGCAGGTCCCGTCGCCCCGGAAAAATGGCGCGGCACGCTGCCGATCACCTATCACCTCGGGCCCGGGCCCGCACGCGTGCACCTCGCGATCTCCTCCGACTGGAGCCTGAAGCCGCTGTACGATGTTATCGCGCAGATCCCGGGATCCGACAGTCGTGACGAGTGGATCGTGCGCGGCAATCACCGCGATGCCTGGGTGTTCGGCGCCTGGGACCCGCTCTCCGGCCAGGTGGCGATGCTGGCCGAGGCGAAGGCGATCGGCGCGCTGCTGAAGGGCGGCTGGAAGCCGCGGCGCACGCTCATCTACGCGAGCTGGGACGGTGAGGAGCCGGGGCTCATCGGCTCGACCGAGTGGGCGGAAGCGCACGCGGCGGAGCTGCAGCGCAAGGCGGTGCTGTATCTCAACTCCGATGAGAACGCGCGCGGCTTCCTCAACCCGCAGGGCAGTCATTCACTGCAGCACCTGGTGAACGATGTCGCCGCCGCGGTGAAGGACCCGGAGACCGGCGTGAGCGCGCAGGCGCGACTGCGCGCCCGCATGCTGGTGGAGGGCTTCGAGAAGGAGCCGGGCGAGGACCGGGACGTCAGCGAGGAAAAAGCGCGCCTCGCACGCATCGCGGCGCGCGGCGGAGATCTCGGCATCAGCGCCCTCGGCTCCGGCTCGGACTACACGCCGTTCCTGCAGCACCTCGGGCTCACCACGCTCAGCATCGAGTATCGCGGCGAGGAGGAGCAGGAGGGCGTCTATCACTCGAAGTACGACTCCTTCGATCACTACGTGCGCTTCGGCGACCCAACCTTTGCGTACGGGATCGCCGAAGCGCAGACCACGGGCCGTATCGTGCTGCGCATGGCGGACGCGGCGGTGCTGCCGCTCCAGTTCGCGGGTTTCGCCGAGACGATGAGCGACTACCTCGGCGAGCTGCACCGCCTGGTGGAGGAGCGGCGTGCTCACAGCGCGGAGCTCGCGAAGCTCCTCGATACGAATGCGTTCGATCTCACGGCCGATCCGACGCGCGTGGTCGCCCCGCCGCAGCGTGAGGAGCCGGTACCGGAGATGAATTTCGCGCCGCTCGATACGGTGCTCGCGCGACTGAAGAGGAGCGCGGCCGCCTACGATGCCGCCTACGCGCGCTTTACGGCCGGCGAGATCCAGCTCACCCCGGCGCAGCGGACGGAGCTCAATGCGGCACTCCGGTCCATGGAGCAGCGCCTCACCGACGCCCGGGGGTTGCCGGGCCGCGACTGGTACCGCCACTTCATCTATGCCCCGGGACTGCTCACCGGCTATGGGGTGAAGACCCTCCCCGGGGTGCGGGAAGCGATCGAGGGCGGGCGCTACGAGGAGGCGAACCGCTACGCTGCCATCACCGCGGAGGTGCTCGGTGGCTACTGCGAGGGCATCGAGCGGGCCACTGCATTGCTGAGCGGCGCCCGGTAAAGCGCCTTCGGGCGACCCCCCGCGGGTCCGATCGGGTATGATGGCGGCCAAACTATAAGGTGTCGCCTCATGAGCTCATGGGGTACCGACCGAGGCCGGCTGCTCCCATTCCTGATCGTCGCATTCCTGCGTCCGCCCGTGGGCGCGGCGGCGCCTGAGGTCTTCGCACAGCTCGGTCACTCGAATGTCGTCCATGCCGTGGTCTTTGCCCCGGGCGGGCGCACGCTCGCTTCCGCGGGCGAGGATGGCGCCACCAATCTCTGGGACATCAGCACCGCTCGCGAGCTGCGCACGCTGAAGAGCGGCACCGCCGGCATCAACGCTGCGGCTTATGCGCCCGATGGCGCAACGCTCGTCACCGGCGGGCGCGAGGGCTCGCTGACAGTCTGGGACGTCAGCAGCGGCCAGGCGCTGCGCGTGCTCAAGGGGCACACCGCTGCGGTCACCGCGGTGTCGTTCTCACCGAGCGGCCGTACCATCGCTTCCGGGAGTGCCGATCACACCGTCAGGCTCTGGGATGCGGCCTCCGGCGCCGAGACACGCAGCCTCACCGGGCAGCACGACGCGATCACCGCGGTCGCCTTCTCGGCCGATGGCCACACGCTCGCTTCCGCGAGCGTCGACAAGACCATCCAGCTCTGGGATGCCGCCACCGGCCATGCGCTGCGTACGCTCAGCGGGCACACCGACCGGGTGAGTGCCGTGGCCTTCTGCGGCAGTCAGTCCCTCGCCTCCGCGAGCTGGGATCACACGGTGCGGCTGTGGGACTTCGCGAGCGGCCGCGAGCTGCGCAGCCTGCGCGGGCACGCGAGCGAGGTCTGGTCGGTCGCCTGCTCGCCCGATGGCCACACGCTCGCCTCCGGTGGCTACGACCACGCGGTCAAGCTATGGGATGCCACCACGGGCCACGAGCTGCGCACCATCGCCGCGGATGCAGGCTGGGTCGAGTCGGTCGCGTTCTCGCCCTCCGGACGGGTGCTCGCCTCCGGCGGCGCCGATCATGCCGTGAAGCTGTGGGACGTCGGCAGCGGCGTCAAGCTCCATACGCTCGAGGGCCACGCCGCTTTCGTCAAATCGGTCGCGTTCTCCCGCAACGGACGGCTCCTGGTTTCCGGGGGCGCCGACCGCGCGGTCAGACTGTGGCGCACCGGCGATGGGCATGAGCTGCGGGCGATCGCCGCACACGAGGGCTGGGTCGGTGCGGTGGTGTTCACGC
>JAFAKO010000058.1 GCA_019235245.1 Gammaproteobacteria bacterium | reverse complement strand
GCACGCGCAACGGCTCGTCCCTGGTGAGGTAGGAGGCACGCACCCAGCCGTCGCGGCCGTTCGCGAGCTTCACGTGCACCTGGTCGCCCGCGCGCTCGAGCTCCTCGACGCGCTCGCCGCTCTTGAGGGTGGCGACGCGCTCGCCGCTCGCATCGGGGGCGCTCGACACGTTCACCATCAACTGCTCGATGACGTAAAGCGGATCGGACCACAGCGGCGCCGCCGCCAGCGTCGCGAGCGCCGCCGCCAGGCACGCCGCCAGAGAGCGCCGGCCTGGGGGGCGCTCGCTCATGCGCTTTCGCCCGCGCCCTGGGCGTCGTACTGGCGCGGTGCCACCCCATCGATCCCGTGCTGCCGCAGCAGCGCGCGTACGTCCGGCCGGCGGCCGCGGAAATCGACGAACGCGTCGAGCGCATCGCGGCTGCCGCCGCGGCTCAGGATGGCATCGAGAAAGCGCTGCGCGGTGCTGCGGTCGAACACGCCGCTCTCCTCGAAGGCGGCGAAGGCGTCCGCGGCCAGCACTTCCGCCCACTTGTAGCTGTAGTAGCCGGCGGCGTAGCCGCCGGCGAAGATGTGGCCGAAACTGTGCGGAAAACGGTTCCATTCCGGCACCGGCACCACCGCCACCTGCGAGCGCACCTCGCGCAGGATCTCGAGGATCCGTCCGCCGCGCTCGGGCGAATACTCGCTGTGCAGGCGGAAGTCGAACAGCGCGAACTCGAGCTGACGCATCATCGAGAGCCCGGCGTGGAAGCTGCGGGTCGCGATGAGGCGCTGCTGCTGGTCGGCGGGCAGCGGAGCGCCGCTGTGGAAATGCCCCGAGATCCGCTGCAGCACCTGCGGGTGCCAGGCGTAGTTCTCGAGGAACTGGCTCGGCAGCTCCACCGCGTCCCAGGCGACGCCGTTGATGCCGGCGATGCTCGGATAGTCGACCCGCGTCAGCAGATGGTGCAGCCCGTGGCCGAACTCGTGGAACAGCGTCACCACATCGTCGTGAGTGAGGAGCGCCGGCCGCTCGTTACCCGGCGGGAGAAAGTTGCACACCAGGTAGGCCACCGGCTGGGCCGCGCCGGAGCCCAGGCGCTTGCGGCCGATGCACTCGTCCATCCATGCACCGCTGCGCTTGTTGGGACGCGCATAGGCGTCGAGGTAGAAGCTGCCGACGGGCTCGCCGCCCGCCGCGCGGATCTCGAAAAAACGCACATCGGCGTGCCACACCGGCACGCCGCTACGCTCGCTGATCTGCACGCCGAAGAGCCGCTCGGCGGCCTCGAACAGTCCGTTCAGCACCCGCGGCAGCGGGAAATACGGCCGCAGCTCCTCCTGCGAGACGCGGAAGCGCTCGCGCTGCAGCCGCTCGGCGTAGAACCCGACGTCCCAGGCCGCGAGCTTGCGCCCGGCGAACTCCTCGAGCTCGGCGAACTCGGCCTGCGCCGCGCCGCGCGCCGCGGCGGTCAGCTCGCGCAGGAACGCGAGCACCTCATCCACGCTGTGCGCCATGCGCGTGGCGAGCGCGTACTGGGCGTAGCTCGGGAAATCGAGCAGCCGCGCCACCTCGTGCCGCCGGCGGAGGATGTCCTCCATGATGGCCGAGTTGTCCCAGCGCCCGGCGCTCGGCCCGCGATCGGAGGCACGCGTCGTCCAGGCTTCGTAGAACGCCCGCCGCAGCTGCGCCGACTCGGCATCGGTCACCACGGCGACGTAGGTCGGCTGATCGAGCCGCAGGATCCAGCCCGACACCTGCTGCTCCTGCGCGCGCCGCCGCGCCTGCTCGATCAGCATCTCGTTCAGCCCGCGCAGCTCATCGATGTCCGTGACGCGGTGGCTCCAGGCGTTGGTGGCGTCGAGCACGTTCTCCTCGAACCGCGCCTGCAGCTGCGCGAGCTCCAGCATCGCGGTCTTGAAGCGCTCCTTGCGCTCGGGCGGGAGTCCCACCCCCGCGAGACGAAAGTCGCGCACCGCGTGCTCGATGAGCTGGCGTTGCACCGGGCCGAGCGAGCCGCCCTCGCGCTCGGCGATGCTGCGGTACGCGCGGTACAGCGGCTCGCTCTGCGCAAGGTCGGTCTGGTACGCCGAGAGCAGCGGCAGGCAGGCGTTGTAGCCCGCGCGCAGCGCCTCGGAATTCACCACGGCGTTGAGGTGGCTCACCGGCGACCAGGTGCGCGAGGTGCGGTGGTGCAGCTCCTCGAGCGCCTCGATGAGCGTGGCGAAGCTCGGCGCATTGAGCGTGGAGAGCTCACCGATGCGGGCGCGGTGCTCGCTCAGCAGCTCCCGCACCGCCGGCTCGACGTGCTCGGGGCGGATGCGCAGGAACTGCGGCAGAGAGTCCTGGGCCAGTAACGGATTGTCCATGCGTACCTCGTGCTCGCCGGGGCGCCATTGTAAGGCCACCCCACGAAATTGCGCGGCTGCCCGGCTTCGATAACATGGAGAGCGCCGCGGCCTGCCGGGGTGGTGTGAGGGTGTCATGACGGAGAACTACGACCTGCTGGTGATCGGTGGTGGCAGCGGCGGACTCGCTGCCGCCCAGCGCGCCGCGGAGCACGGCGCGAAGGTCGCGCTCGCCGAGGCCGGCCGGCTCGGTGGCACCTGCGTGAACGTCGGCTGCGTGCCGAAGAAGATCATGTGGAACGCCGCCGAGCTCGGCAGCGCGCTGCCGGACGCGCGGGACTACGGTTTCGGGGTCGAGGAGCAGGGCCTCGACTGGGCCACGCTCAAAGCGAAGCGGGACGCCTACATCGAGCGGCTCAACGCGCTCTACGCCGCCAATCTCGCCAGGCGCAGCATCGAGGTGGTGCAGGCGCGCGCCAGCTTCATCGGTGGTCACACCGTCAAGGCCGGCGAACGCCTGTTGCGCGCCGAACACATCATCATCGCGACCGGCAGCCGACCGCGGCTGCCGCTGATCGACGGCGCCGAGCTCGGTATCAGCTCCGATGGCTTCTTCGAGCTCACCCACCAGCCACGGCGCGTCGCCGTGGTCGGCAGCAGCTACATCGCCATCGAGCTCGCCAGCATCCTCGCAGGTCTCGGCAGCGAGACCGCGCTCGTCATGCGCGGCGATACGGCGCTCAAGGCGTTCGACGACATGCTGGGCGAGATGGCGCTCGCCATGCTGCGCGAGGAGGGCGTCGAGGTCATCGAGCGTGCCATTACTTCCGGGCTGCGCCGCGGCGCACACGGCGCGCTCGAGCTCGATGCTCACGACGGGCGCAAGCTCGGACCC
>JAFAKO010000148.1 GCA_019235245.1 Gammaproteobacteria bacterium | reverse complement strand
CGCAGCAGCGCGCCGCCGCCGGTGAGCACGATGCCGCGCTCGGCGACGTCCGCGCCGAGCTCGGGCGGGGTCTGCTCGAGGGCCTGCTTGACGGCGCTCACGATGCTCTGCAGCGGCTCCTGCAGCGCCTCCAGGATCTCGTTGCTGTTGAGCGTGAAGCTGCGCGGCACGCCCTCGGAGAGGTTCCGGCCCTTCACCGAGAGCTCGCGCACCTGCTGTCCGGGGTAGGCGGAGCCGATCTCGATCTTGATGCGCTCGCTGGTCGCCTCGCCGATGAGGATGCCGTAGTTGCGCCGCACGTAGTTCATGATCGCCTCATCGAAGCGATCGCCGCCGATGCGCGCGGAGTTGGCGTACACGACGCCATTCAGCGACAGCACCGCAACCTCGGAGGTGCCGCCGCCGATGTCGAGCACCATCGAGCCGCGCGCCTCGTGCACCGGCAGGCCCGCGCCGACCGCGGCGGCCATCGGCTCGCTCACGATCGCGACGTTGCGGGCGCCGGCACCTTCGGCGGACTCGCGGATGGCGCGCCGCTCCACCTGCGTCGAGCCGAAGGGCACGCACACCAGCACGCGTGGCGAGGGCTTGAGCGTGCGGTTGCCGTGCACCTTGTTGATGAAGAACTGCAGCATTTTCTCGGTATAGGTGAAGTCGGCGATCACCCCGTCCTTCATCGGACGCACCGCGGTGATGTGCCCGGGCGTGCGCCCGAGCATGCTCTTCGCTTCCGAGCCGACCGCGACGATCACCTTGCCGCCGCGCGTCGGCTCGTCCTGCACCGCGACCACCGAGGGCTCGTTCAGCACGATGCCCTTGTCGCGCACATAAATAAGAGTGTTCGCCGTACCCAGATCGATCGACAGATCGCTGGAGAAGTACCCGCGCAAGCGTTTGAGCATGAAGCGACCGGAAAAATTGGGCCAGGGGAGCGACCGTAAAACGGCGGCTAATCTAGCAACCGAGGGGACATTGAGCAAGGCAACATGTATGATTTTGCGCTGGTTTTCTCAGTTCTCCACGCGCTCCCATGGCTCTCACACGCGAGCAGATCGCGAGCATCGCCACCCTGGCGCGGCTCGACCTCACGGCGGACGAGGTCCCCCTTTACCAGGAGGGCCTGTCGCGCATCCTGGAGTTCGTCGGCGCGCTCGAGCGGGCCGATACCGCGGACGTGACGCCGATGGCGCATCCGCTGCCGGGTCTGACGCAGCGGCTGCGGCCGGATGAGGTCACCGAAGGGGACGGCCACGAGCGCTACCAGCAGAACGCACCGCGCACCGCGGCGGGACTGTACCTAGTCCCCAAGGTCATCGAGTGAGGTGAGCGGTGAGCGCCCTGCACATGCGCACGCTGACGCAGCTCGCCGATGGACTGCGTCGCCGGAGCTTCTCCAGCGTCGAGCTGGTGGGCGCCTTGCTGGCGCGCATCGAGAAGAGCCAGCCGGCGCTGAACGCGTTCATTTCGGTGGCCGCCGCCGAAGCGCTCGAGGCGGCACGGGCCGCTGATCGCACGCTCGCCGCAGGCGGTGGCGGCCCACTCACCGGCGTCCCGATCGCGCACAAGGACATCTTCTGCACCGCCGGGATGCGCACCACCTGCGGCTCGCGCATGCTGGATAACTTCGTCTCGCCCTACGATGCGACCGTGGTCGCGCGGCTCAAGCGCGCCGGCGCCTTGCTGCTCGCCAAGACCAACATGGACGAGTTCGCGATGGGCTCCTCCAACGAGAACAGCTTCTACGGCCCGGTGCGCAACCCGTGGAATCCGCAGATGGTGCCGGGCGGCTCCTCCGGCGGCTCCGCGGCCGCGGTGGCGGCGCGCCTGGTACCCGGCGCGACCGGCACCGATACCGGCGGCTCCATCCGCCAGCCGGCGGCGCTCTGCGGCATCACCGGCATGAAGCCCACCTACGGGCGGGTGTCGCGCTACGGCATGATCGCCTTCGCCTCGAGCCTCGATCAGGGCGGAACGCTCACCGCCAGTGCCGCGGACGCCGCGCTCATGCTGCGCGAGATGGCCGGGTTCGATCCGCGCGACTCCACCAGCGTCGATGCACCGGTGCCGGACTATGTGGCCGCGATCGAGGAGCCGATCACCGGGCTGCGCATCGGGCTGCTGGCGGAGTTCTTCGATAAGGGGCTCGATGCCGAGAACGAGCGCTGTGTGCGCGAGGCGCTGCGGGTGCTCGAGGGCCTCGGCGCCAGGGTCAGCCAGGTGAGCCTGCCGAACCTGCCGATGTCGGTGCCGGTCTATTACGTGGTCGCCCCGGCCGAAGCCTCCTCCAACCTGGCGCGCTACGATGGGGTGCGGTTCGGTCACCGCTGCGAGAACCCGCGCGACCTCACCGACATGTACCGGCGCTCGCGCGGCGAGGGCTTCGGCGCCGAGGTGAAGCGGCGCATCATGACCGGCACCTACGTGCTGTCCGCGGGCTATTACGACGCCTACTACCTCAAGGCGCAGCGCGTGCGGGCGCTCATCAATGCGGACTTCGTCCGCGCATTCCAGAGCGTCGACGTGCTCATCGGGCCGACGACGCCGACGCCGGCGTTCCCGATCGGCGCCAAGACCGCCGACCCGATCACCATGTACCTGAACGACATCTACACCATCGGCGCGAACCTCGCGGGTCTGCCGGCCATCTCGGTGCCGTGCGGCTTCGCTGCGGGGCTGCCGGTCGGCCTGCAGATCGTCGGGCCGCATTTCAGCGAGGCCCGGGTGCTCGCGGCGGCGCACGCGTTTCAGCGCACGACCGACTGGCATACGCGCGTGCCGGTGGGCTACGCATGAGCGAGTGGGAAACGGTCATCGGGCTCGAGATCCACGCGCAGCTCGCGACGCGCTCGAAGATCTTCTCCGGCTCGGCGACCGCGTACGGGGCACCGCCGAACACGCAGGCCGACCTGGTCGACCTCGGCTACCCGGGCGTGCTGCCGGTGCTGAACGGGGAGGCGGTGCGGATGGTCGTCAAGCTCGGACTGGCGATCGATGCACGCATCGCCCCGCTGTCGGTGTTCGCCCGCAAGAACTACTTCTACCCGGACCTGCCGAAGGGCTACCAGATCAGCCAGTACGAGCTGCCGGTGGTCGCCCGCGGCACGCTCGAGATCGTCCTCGAGGACGGCACGGTGAAGCGCATCGGCATCACCCGCGCGCATCTCGAGGAGGACGCGGGCAAGTCGCTGCACGAGGGACTGCCCGGAGTGACCGGCATCGACCTCAATCGCGCCGGCACGCCGCTGGTCGAGATCGTCTCGGAGCCCGACATGCGCTCGGCGAAAGAGGCGGTCGCCTACATGAAAAAGATGCACACGCTGGTGCGTTACCTCGAGATCTGCGACGGCAACATGCAGGAAGGCTCGTTCCGCTGCGACGCCAACGTCTCGGTGCGCCCCCGCGGCGCGCAGAAGTTCGGCACGCGTGCCGAGATCAAGAACCTCAACTCGTTCCGCTTCGTCGAGCGCGCCATCAATTTCGAGGTGGCGCGGCAGGTCGAGCTGCTCGAGTCCGGCCGCGCGGTGGTGCAGGAGACGCGGCTGTACGATCCGGACAAGGGCGAGACCCGCTCCATGCGCTCGAAGGAGGAAGCGAACGACTATCGCTACTTCCCCGATCCGGATCTGCTGCCCCTCAAGGTGGACGCGGCGCTGATCGAGTCGGTGCGCGCGACGCTCCCGGAGCTGCCGGACCAGAAGGCGGCGCGCTTCGCGAGCCAGTACGGGCTGTCGGCCTACGACGCCGGGGTGCTCACCGCGAGCCGCGAGCTGGCGGCCTACTACGAGGAGGCGGTGCGCGCGGCTCCCGAGGACCCGAAGCTCGCGGCCAACTGGGTCATGGGAGATCTCGCCGCGGCGCTCAACAAGGAAGGTCTCGAGGTGGGCGCCGCGAAGATCTCCGCGCCGCGGCTCGGCGAGCTCCTGCGCCGCATGCACGATGGCACCATCTCCGGCAAGATCGCCAAGGAGGTGTTCGAGCTCATGTGGTCGCAGGGCTCGAGCGCCGATGCGGTGATCGCCGCCCAGGGACTGCGCCAGATCACCGACAGTGATGCCATCGCGCGCGTCATCGACGAGGTGATGGCGAAGAATCCGGCACAGCTCGCCGACTACCGGGCCGGCAAGGACAAGCTGTTCGGCTTCTTCGTCGGCCAGGTCATGAAGGCGACCGGGGGCAAGGCGAACCCGGCGCAGCTCAACGAGCTGCTGCGCAAGAAGCTTCCCGGCTGAAGCTTTCCGCGGCGGTTGAGTTAACCCGCTGCGCCCCCATGTCGGCGCACATGAATACCTCTGCTGCGATCAGCCCGGACCAGGTGCGGCGCTTCATTTTCGAGAATCAGCCGGTGCGCGGGCACTGGGTGCATCTCGAGAGTGCCTGGCGCGAGCTGCGCGCGCACGCCACGTACCCGCCACCGGTCATCGAGCTTCTCGGGCAGGCGGTGGTCGCGTCGGTGCTGCTCGCGGCGACGCTGAAGTTCCGCGGCACGCTCACGTTCCAGCTGCAGGGGAACGGCGTGGTGAGCCTCCTGGTCGCGCAGTGCAGCCACGATTTTCGCGTGCGGGCCGTGGCCCGCTGCGATGAGACGGCCCTCGCCGCCCTCACCGGCGGCACCGCTCAGCGCGGTGCGGCCCTGTTTCGTCGACTGGTGGGCGACTCCGGGCTGGTCATGGTGACCATCGAGGCGGAAGAGAAAAGCCTGCGCTACCAGGGAGTCGTGCCGCTCTCCGGCGCCTCGCTCGCCGAGTCGCTCGAGGCTTACTTCGCCTCATCCGAGCAGCTGCCGACCCGGGTGCTGCTCACCGCGGACGAGGAGCACGGCGCGGGCATGCTGGTGCAGAAGCTGCCGGGGGCGGAGGAGGAGGGCACGTTCGATTCGGGGGCTATCGAGGAGGCCTGGCTCGGCGCCCAGCGAGGAATCGCGCGGCTCGGCAAGTCCCGTGGGCTGCGAGGCCATCGGATCGAGGAGCTCCTCGCACGGGGATTCCCCGACCAGGACCTGCGGCTCTTCCGTGGCACCCCGGTGCGCTTCGAGTGTCGCTGCAGCGAGGGGCGCGTCGCAGGTCTCCTGCGGGCGCTCGGCGCGGAGGAAGTACGTGATGTGCTGCGAGAGCAGGGTGCGGTGACCGTGACGTGCGAGTTCTGCCACCATCCCTACCGCTTCGACTCGGTCGACGTCGAAGCCCTGTTTGCGGACGTTTCGGACGCCGGGGATTCCACCTCGATTCATTAGCGGGTAGCTGGAGCCGGCGGATCTCTCTTATTGACTCCCATATGAATCAATAAGCAGCTCTGTGGGACTTGCCCTGGTGAAAAGGATTTGTACAATTCTTTAAATGCAGCAAGCCGCTCCTGAGCGCCTGACGAAATGGCTGCGCGCCGCGGCTGAGCCGACCCGGCTGCGCCTGCTGGCGCTGTGCGCGGAGGCACCTCTCAGCGTGTCGGACCTGGCGCAGGCGCTGAAGCAGAGCGAGCCGCGGGTGTCGCGGCACCTGAAGATCCTGTGCGAGTCGGGCCTCATCGAGCGGCTCCGGCAGGGCCAGTGGGTCCACTACCGGCTCGCCTCGGAGCCGCGGGAGTCGAGCTTCGCCCGGGGTCTTCTCGCGCAGCTCGACCGCCGGGACCCGCTCCTGCTGCGGGATCTCTCCGGTGCACGCAAGGCAGCGGCCGCCGAAGGCCAGACCGCACGCTACGGAGCCGAATCGCGTCTCGGACGGGCGCTGGCCGAATTCCTCGCCGCCGCGCGGCCGGGAGAAGTCTTCGGCTCGGTGCTGGTTGCAGGCCTCATGCACGCCGAGTTGCTCGAGTGGGCGGCACGGGCATCAAGGCACTGCACGGCGCTCGCCCCATCGCGGCGCGCCGCGCAGGGCGCACGCGCCTTCGTCGAGCGGCGCGGATTTGCCTGCCGTGTGCTCCCGCACTCGCCGGCCGAGAGCTTCAGTGCGTCGCTGGCGCGCGCCGGGACACATTTCGATGCGGTGCTGCTCGACCATCCGGCGACCAGCGAGGATGCGCTGGTGCGCGTGCTGGAGGATGCCCGCGTGCTGATCGAGCCCGAGGGGCAGCTGTGGATCTTCGAGCCCTACGATGTACTCGAGGGCGCGCGCGATCGCGTGGTGGAGCATCCGCTCGCACGTCTGCGCCGGCTGCTGACCGCCGCCGGATTGCGCTGCGAACGACTGAGTCCGATCGAGGCCGACGGTGCGCACGTGCTGGCGGCCGTGGCCCGGCCGGCTGCGGCCGGGCCGGCGCTCGGCCTCGCCAGGGAAGGAGCCGCACGATGACAGCCATCCCTACCGGTTCGATCCCGGTTTCCTTCGAGTTCTTTCCGCCGGCGGATGCGGCGATGGAGGCGACGCTGTGGTGCTCGCTCGAGCGGCTGGCGCCGCTCGCACCGCGCTTCGTGTCCGTGACCTATGGCGCCGATGGCTCGACGCGCGAGCGCACCCACGCGGTCGTGACGCGCATCCAGCGGCAGACGCGGCTCACCGGCGCCCCGCATCTCACCTGCATCGGCGCCGCGCGCGGGGAGATTCTCGATATCGCGCGCGGCTACTGGGACGAGGGCATTCGCCATCTGGTGGCGCTGCGCGGCGACCCGCCACACGGCGGCAACGGCTACCGCCCGCACCCCGAGGGCTTCGCGTACGCCGCCGAGCTCGTCGCCGGACTGCGCGCGGTGGCGCCGTTCGAGATCTCCGTCGCGGCCTACCCGGAAGTGCACCCCGAGGCTGCCTCGGCCGCTGCGGATCTCGAGAACCTCAAACGCAAGATCGACGCGGGTGCGACGCGCGCCATCACGCAGTTCTGCTATGACATCGGGGTGTTCCTGCGCTTTCGCGACCGTTGCGCCGCGGCGGGCATCGCGGCGCCGCTGGTGCCCGGGATCCTGCCGATCACCCGCTTCCCGCAGGTAGTGCGGTTCGCGCGCACCTGCGGCGCGAGCATCCCTTCCTGGCTGCGCGAGCGCTTCGAGGGTCTCGATGACGATGCGGAGACGCGGCGGCTGATCGCCGCGGCGGTGGCGATCGAGCAGGTGCAGGAGCTGCACCGCCACGGGGTGAGCGAGTTTCACTTCTACACGCTCAATCGCGCCGAGCTCACCTACGCCATCTGCCATGCGCTCGGCCTGCGGCCGCTGCCGCAGGCGCCGGCCGCCCCCGCGGGAGCTGCCGCATGAGCGCGCGCGCGGACCGCGAGCGCGAGGCCGAGCCGCGCGGCGCGGACAGCGGGCGCCCGCTGGCGACTGCCTTCGCCGTCGAGCCCTGCGATGAGACCGAGCGCGCACTGCGCATCGAGCGGCTCAAGGGGCTGCTGGGTGAGCGCATCGTGTTCCTCGATGGCGCCATGGGCACCATGATCCAGCTGCTGAAGCTCGATGAGGCCGGCTATCGCGGCGAGCGGCTGCGCGGGCACGGCCACGACCTCAAGGGCAACAACGACATCCTCACCCTGACCCGGCCGGAAGCGGTGCGCGACATCCATCGCGCCTATCTCGAGGCCGGCGCCGACATCATCGAAACCAACACCTTCAACTCCAACTCCATCTCACAGGCGGACTACGGCACCAGCGCGCTCGTTGCCGAGCTCAATTACCGCGCCGCGCAGCTGGCGCGCGCGGCCGCGGACGAGCACGCCCGCCGCTCGGGCAGCGCGCGCTTCGTCGCCGGCGCGCTCGGGCCCACCAACCGCATGAGCTCGATGTCGCCCGATGTGAATGACCCCGGCTACCGCAGCGTCACCTTCGCCGAGCTCAGCGCCGCCTATCTCGAGGCGGCGCGCGGCCTGCTGCTGGGCGGCGTCGACCTGCTGCTCATCGAGACCGTCATCGACACGCTCAATGCCAAGGCGGCGATCTATGCCGCGCTCACGCTGTTCGAGGAGAGCGGCATCACCCTGCCGCTCGCCATCTCCGGCACGATCACCGATGCCTCCGGGCGCGTGCTCTCCGGGCAGACGACCACAGCCTTCTGGAACTCGGTGCGCCACGCGCGCCCGCTGTTCATCGGCCTGAACTGCGCGCTGGGCGGCCGCCAGCTGCGGCCGTACATCGAGGAGCTCGCGCAGGCGGCCAGCGACACCAGCGTGTGCGCCTACCCGAATGCCGGACTCCCCAATGCCTTCGGCGAGTACGACGAGTCGGCCGAGGAGACTGCGGCGATCCTGCGCGAGTACGGCGAGGCGGGGCTGGTGAACATCGTCGGCGGCTGCTGCGGCACGACCCCGGAGCACATCCGGCTGCTGCGCCAGGGGCTCGAGGCGCACGCGCCGCGGCGCCTGGCGCCGCTGGCCGCGAAGTGCCGGCTCGCGGGACTCGAGCCGCTCAACATCGATGACGACAGCCTGTTCGTCAACGTCGGCGAGCGCACCAACGTCACCGGCTCCAGCAAGTTCCGCAAGCTCATCGAGGCGGGCGACTACGGCGCCGCGCTCGAGGTGGCGCGCCAGCAGGTTGCCAACGGCGCGCAGATGATCGATGTCAACATGGACGAGGGCATGCTCGACTCGGAAGCCGCCATGGCGCGCTTCCTCAACCTGGTCGCGGCCGAGCCGGATATCGCGCGCGTGCCGGTGATGATCGACTCCTCCAAGTGGTCGGTGATCGAGGCCGGCCTGCGCTGCGTGCAGGGCAAGGCGGTGGTCAACTCGATCAGCCTCAAGGAGGGCGAGCAGCCCTTCATCGAGCACGCGCGCCGGGTGCGCCGCTACGGCGCGGCCGCCGTTATCATGGCGTTCGACGAGCAGGGCCAGGCGGACACGGTCGAGCGCCGTGTCGCCATCTGCCGCCGCGCCTACCACATCCTCACCGAGCAGGTCGGGTTCGCTGCCGAGGACATCATCTTCGATCCCAACATCTTCGCCGTGGCGACCGGCATCGAGGAGCACAACGCCTACGGGCTCGCCTTCATCGAGGCGACCCGGCGCATCAAGAGCGAGCTGCCGCAGGTGCTGGTGAGCGGCGGCGTGAGCAACGTGTCGTTCTCGTTCCGCGGCAACGAGCCGGTGCGCGAGGCGATGCACTCGGTGTTCCTGTACCACGCGATCGCCGCCGGCATGGACATGGGCATCGTCAACGCCGGCCAGCTCGGCGTGTACGCGCAGCTCGATGCGCCGCTGCGTGAGGCGTGCGAGGACGTGGTCCTCAACCGCCGCAGCGATGCCACCGAGCGGCTGCTGGAGATCGCGGCCCGCTACCGGAGCGAAGGCGGCACGCGGCGCAGCGAGGACCTCGAGTGGCGCAAGCTGCCGGTCGGCAAGCGCCTCGAGCATGCGCTCGTCAAGGGTATCGACGACTACATCATCGAGGATACCGAAGCGGCGCGGCAGGCCAGCACCCGGCCGCTCGATGTCATCGAGGGACCGCTCATGGACGGCATGAACGTGGTCGGCGATCTGTTCGGCTCCGGAAGGATGTTCCTGCCGCAGGTGGTCAAGAGTGCCCGCGTGATGAAGCGCGCGGTCGCACACCTCGTGCCGTACATCGAGCAGAGCAAGGACGCGCGCGCGTCGCGCACCAACGGCCGCATCGTGGTCGCCACCGTCAAGGGCGACGTGCACGACATCGGCAAGAACATCGTCGGGGTGGTGCTGCAATGTAACAACTTCGAGGTCATCGACCTCGGTGTCATGGTGCCGTGTGAGAAGATCCTCGAGACCGCGCGGCGCGAGGGCGCGGATCTGATCGGTCTGTCCGGCCTCATCACCCCGTCCCTCGATGAGATGGTGCACGTGGCGCGCGAGATGCAGCGCCAGGAGTTCGAGCTGCCGCTGCTCATCGGCGGCGCCACCACCTCCCCGGCACACACCGCGGTGAAGATCGCGCCGCAGTACCGCTCGCCGGTGGTGTACGTGAAGGATGCCTCGCGCGCCGTCGGGGTCTGCCAGAGCCTCACCCAACCGGCGCAGCGCGCCGCATTCATCGCGCGGGTGGGTGAGGAGCACCAGCGCCGCCGCGAGCAGCACGCCGGCAAGACCGTCAAGGTCCCGGAAGCATCGCTCGCCGCTGCGCGCAGCAATCGCGCCCGCATCGACTGGAGCGCCTACGCGCCGCTCGCGCCGCGCGTGCCCGGCATACAGCGCTTCGCGGAGTACCCGCTCGCGGAGCTCCTCGGCTACATCGACTGGATGCCCTTCTTCCACGCCTGGGAGTTTGCCGGCAAGTTCCCGGACATCCTCAGCGACCCGGTGGTCGGCGAGGCGGCGAGCAACCTGTATGCGGATGCACGACGCATGCTGAAGAGCCTGATCGCCGAGCGCTGGCTGACGGTGAGCGCGGTGCTCGGCCTCTTTCCGGCCAACGCCGTCGGGGACGACGTCGAGATCTACGCCGGCGAGGCACGGCGCGAGCCGCTGGTGACGCTCAACTTCCTGCGGCAGCAGAAGGGCAAGGCGCCCGGCCAGCCGCACGAGAGCCTGGCGGATTACGTGGCGCCGGCGGGCAGCGGAGTGCGCGACTACTTCGGCGCCTTCGCGGTCACGGCGGGCATCGGCATCGAGGAGCACGTGGCCCGCTTCGAGCGCTCCCACGACGATTACTCCGCCATCATGCTCAAGGCGCTTGCCGATCGCCTCGCCGAAGCCGCGGCGGAGCATTTTCACGAGCGGGTGCGGCGCGAGCTGTGGGGCTACGCGCCCGCTGAGTCGCTCACCAACGAGCAGCTGGTGCGCGAGGAGTATCGCGGCATCCGGCCGGCGCCGTTCTTTCTCGCCTGCCCCGCTCACACCGAGAAGGCGAAGCTGTGGCAGCTGCTCGATGTCGAGCGCAACGCCGGCATCCGCCTCACCGACTCGTTCGCGATGTATCCCACCGCCGCGGTGAGCGGCTGGTACATCGCGCATCCGCAGGCACGCTACTTCGTGCTCGGCAAGATAGACCGCGAGCAGGTCGAGGATTACGCGCGGCGCAAGGGCTGGACGCTCACCGCGGCACAGCGCTGGCTGGCGCCGAACCTCGGTTACGAGCCCTGAAGCCCCCCCAGCGGAGGGCTGGCGCTAGGCAGGTGTGACTTCTATCCGCAGACGGCGGAACCAGGCGTCGGTGCCGCGATGCTGCAGCACGATGTTGCCCGCGGCGGAGCGCGCGAACTGCGGAAGATCGCGGAAGCGGCTGCGTGCGATGCGCGCCCGCAGCTCCTCGCTCGCCAGATCGCAGCCGATCACCTGCGTCTCGTCGATCCAGTACTCGATGGCTGAGCCGCGCATGAGAATGCGCGCGCTGTGATAGGCGTTGGCGCTGCTGCGCAGGTCATGCCAGGGCGCCATCAGACCGTAGAGCGCACCGCAGGAGGTGAGGGCGTCGGCGCCCTCGGCGTGGTGCTCGTCATCGAGCAGCTGCAGGGCCGGACCGCTGCGCTCCGGCGCACCCGCCTCCTCCTGCACGCGACACAGCACCGCGGTGCTGCCGCCACGCGGCAGTCGCCAGTCGAAGGACACGATGAAATCGGCGAAACGCTCGCGCGAGACCAGATGGATGCGCTCGGCCTGGGCGATGGCATGCAGCACGTCGCCATCGACGCTCCACGATTCCTGTGGAAACTGCTCGCGGCCGAAGCCACGCCAGTCCGCCGCGCCGAGCGCACGCTCAGCCATGGTTCCCTCTCCGGCTCATCTGGGAGCATCGTACCGCAGGAAAATTTCCGGTGACATCGCCCTAAAGAGGCGAGCGCGAACTCCGTGAACGCGGGTGCGACTTTTGCCGCAGGCCGCGCGCCGGCAACGGCTCAGCGGGCGGGGTGGCGCTCGCTCTCGAGTGCACGCAGGTATGCCGCCCCGCCCAGGTCGCGCATCTGCCCCAGAATCCAGTCGCGGCGCGCCATGACATAGCTCGAGGGGCGCTCGGCGTGCAGGCGCAGCGGGTTCGGCAGCACGGCCGCGAGCGCCGCCGCCTCGGCCGAGCTCAGGCGCGCGGCGGGCTTGTGCCAGAACCGCTCCGCCGCCGCTTGCACTCCGTAGATACCGTCGCCGAACTGCGCGATGTTCAGATACATCTCGAGTATGCGTTCCTTCGGCCACAGCGCCTCGATGAGCACGGTGAAATACGCCTCGAGCCCCTTGCGGACGAAGCTGTGCCCGGACCAGAGGAACAGGTTCTTCGCCACCTGCTGCGAGATGGTGCTCGCGCCCCGCAGGCGCTTGCCACGCTCGCTGGCGCGCACCGCCTCGCGGATCGAGTCGAAATCGAAGCCGGCGTGGAACGGAAACTGCTGGTCCTCGGAGGCGATCACGGCAATGGCCGCGTGCGGGGAAATCTGCTCGAGGCTCACCCAGCGGAAGTCGGTGTGATAGTCACGCCGGTGCTCGCGCCAGGCGGCGACGCGCGCCTCCACCATGAAGGCGCTGCTGAGCGGGGGCAGCCAGCGCAGCAGCAACACCGGGGTGGCGGTGAGCACCACCCAGAAGAGCAGCGCCAGCGCCAGGTACCTGAGGAGCGGTGCCGCACTCCGCCCGCGCTGGCGCGCGCCGCGCGGCGGCCTCACTGACCCGGCACCGCCACGCCGCGTGCGCCTGCGCCGCCCGGTCCGCTCAGCCCGGGGCGAGCCGGCGGGCCGAGACGATCAGCACATCCTCGAGCGGCGCATCGGTGTAGCCCTTGCGCGTTCCGGTCTTGACCGCGGCGATGCGGTCGATGACGTCCATGCCCTCGCTGACGCGGCCGAACACCGCGTAACCGTAATCGCGCGGACCGTGGTCGAGGAAAGCGTTGTCGGCGAGATTCACGAAGAACTGCGAAGTGGCGCTGTTGATGTCGCTGGTGCGCGCCATCGACAGGCTGCCGCGGGTGTTCTTCAGGCCGTTCTTGGCCTCGTTGCCGATCGGCGCACGCGTCTTCTTGTTGGCGAAGTCCTTGGTGAGTCCGCCGCCCTGGATGACGAAGCCCGGGACGATGCGATGAAAGATGGTGCCATCGAAGTGGCCGTCATCGACATAGCGCAGGAAGTTCTCGACGGTGAGCGGCGCTTCCTTCGGAAACAACTCCACCGTGAAGCTGCCGTGCGAGGTTTCAAATCGGATCATATCGTCCTTCCGTGATGCGCTCGTGCCCGGCGAGATCGCGATGCGAGCGTACATAACGCCAGCCGGCGAGTACAAGCGCGGCGCGCAGCGTCGCGCCCTGGGTCGCCCCGTGCTCGAGCAGCAGCCAGCCGCCGGCGTGCAGGTGCTGCGGTGCATCGGCTGCGATGGTGCGCAGGCAGGCGAGCCCGTCGGCGCCGGGGGTGAGCGCGAGGGGCGGCTCGTGCGCGAGCGCCGGGTCATCGAGCGCGGGGTCATCGGCGGCGATGTAGGGCGGGTTGCTGACGATGAGATCGAAGCGCTCGCCCGCGAGCGGCTCGAACCAGCTGCCGTGGCGGAAGTCGATGCGCCCGATGGCGAGCCGCGCGGCATTGGCGCGCGCGACCGTGAGTGCTTCCGGCGACAGGTCGGTCGCCGTCAGCCGCCACTGCGGACGCTCGTGTGCCAGCGCGAGCGCCACCGCGCCCGAACCGGTGCCGAGATCGGCGACGCGCGCCTGCGGCCGGCTGCAGAGCGCGAGGGCGCGCTCGACGAGCAGCTCGGTCTCCGGCCGCGGTACCAGCACCGCCGGAGTGACCTGCAGCGGCAGCGACCAGAATTCGCGCGTGCCGAGGAGGTAAGCGAGCGGCTCGCCGCGCGCGCGCCGCTCGAGGAGCGCACGGTAGCGTTGTGCCGCCGCGGCTTCGACCAGCCGTTCTTCGTGTGACATGAGCGCTGCGCGTGTCGTGCGCAGCGCATGCGCCAGCAGCACACCGGCCTCGAGTGAGGCGTTGCCGGGCGAGCTGCCGGCGCCGGGGACGGCGCGCAGCCGCTCGACGCCGCTCGCAAGAAGCGTGCCGACGCTCGTGCTGACAGTCATTCGTAGGCTACCCGCGGGGTGCGCGCTATGATAGTTGAATGAACACGGTACCGTATCCGCCCGATCGACCGCTGTCGGTCGGAGAGGTGCTGGACCTGGCCTTCCGGATCTACCGGGTCACGCTCCTCAAGTGCCTGCTGTTCGCGACCTGCGGCGTCATCGCCGGTCAGCTCCCCGGCATCTATGCACTGGTGAAGGGCCGCGGCCAGGCGCCCGGCGGCGGAGGTCTCGCGGGCATGATGACCCTGGCGCAGGATCCGACGTGGCTCGCGCTCTATTTCGTCGGCGCGCTGCTCACGCTCATCTTCTATGGCGCGCTGCTGCTGCGCGAGCAGGCCATGCTCACCGCGGCTCCCGGGGGCGAGCTGCAGGCGGCGCTGCGCCGCGCCCCGGCCCTGGTCGGACTCCTGATCCTCATGGGCCTGGGTTTTGCGGTGTGCTTCGTGCCCTCGGCGATCACCTCCGGAGCGGCGCGAGTCCTGTGCCTGATCCTCGCGGTGCTGGTGCTGTCCTACGCGTTCGTGGCCATATCCTGTGCGCTGACGGTGGTGTTCGTGGAAGGCACGGGCCCGGCAGCGAGTGTGGTGCGCAGCTGGCGGCTGACGAGCGGAAGCTTCTGGCGACTATCCGTGATCTACACGGTCGCGGTCATCATTCTCATCGCGCTCGAGCTCATCATCGCCGCCGTGGGGGGATTCATCGCAGCGGTGCTGGCACGCGGCGATCTGGCGAGTGTCAGCGCCTTCGTGCAGGTCATCGGCATCATTCTCAGTGCGGTGGTCACGCCTTTCTATGGCGCGCTGGCGCTGGCCGTGCTCGCCGATCTGAAGGTACGCAAGGAGGGTGCCGATCTGGCGCAGCGCATCTCGGCGACCGCCTGAAGGCGTGAGGCGCGCGCTCCTCGCCCTGCTGCTCGCGGCTGCGGCGATGCCCGCCGTGCAGGCGCGCGATGCGCTGCAGGCGATCGATGACTGCCTCCCGCGGCTCGACAGTGATCTCGATGTCGGTTACGCGCGCATCAGCGCGCGCTGCCCGGACCTCGCTCCGGCGCTCAGCGCCAGCGCCTTCGCACCGTGGCTGCCAGCAGACTGGAGCCGCCCCGACAACGAGCTGTCATCGGCGGGACTGTCGGAGCTGCGGGCCCAGCTGGCACGCGAGAGCAGCCCGCGGGCGAATGCGGGCCCGGCACCGCGCAGCGAGCGTGTCGGGGCGGTGCTCGCCGCGGTGGCGCGCAGCGAGGAGCATGCCGGCCGCAGCTGGTGGCAGCGCTTCAAGGACTGGCTGAGCGGGCTCGTCAGTGCGCGCCAGCACGGCGGCGAGGGCTGGCTGACACGCTGGCTGCCGCAACTGCAGCTCTCCACGGGCACCGCCGCGGTGATCGGCTGGGCGGCAGTCGCGCTCGTGGTAGTGCTCGCCGCCGGCATCGTCCTCAATGAGTTGCGCATCGCCGGAGTCTTCACCCGACGCCGCGACCGGCTGCGCACCGAGACAGCTGCCGCGAGCCGCTACGCTTCTAGCCTGGACCTGGCGGCCATCGGGCAGGCCGCACCGGAGGAGCAGCCGGCACTGCTGCTCGAGCTGATCGCCGCGCGCCTCACCCGGCAGCAGCGCCTGCCGCCGGCGCGCGCGCTGACCGCGCGCGAGCTCGAGCAGAGTGCGCACTTGCCGCAGCAGCGTGCGCGCGCCCCGTTCCTCGAGCTCGTGGCCGTGTCCGAGCGCGTGCGCTTCTCCGCCGCTCGCGTCAGCGGCCCGCGGCTCGCGGCGGCGCTCGCGGGTGGGCGGCTGCTGCTCGAGATGCTCGATGCTCCAGCGCCTGATGTGCCGGAGCCCGGCTGATGCGCGAGCGCCTCACTACGCTCGGCTGTGCGCTCGCCGCGCTGCTGCTGCTCGGCACGCTGGCGCTGCACGGTGACCGGCTCGCGGAGCGTCGCGCCTCGCTGCCGACGAGCGCGGAGCACGCCGACAACGGCCTGCTCGGCCTACGGACCTGGCTGCAGGGCGAAGGCGTGCACACGCTCTCGCTGCGGGAGCGCTTCAGCGCGCTGCCGGCGAAACCGCAGCCCGGCCCGCGCGGCAATCTGCTCATCGTCAGCCTGCCTGCGGCCGTCAGCTACCGCCCCGAGGAGGCGCAGGCGCTCGACCGCTGGATCAGGCATGGCAACACGCTGCTGCTGCTCGCCGCACTGCGCGACCGCCCGGGCTGGGCGCGCTTTCCCTTCGCGATGGCGAGTGACCTGGAGCTGCTCACCGAGCTGCGGCTCGCCTCGGCCGCGCCGGCGCCGCAGCGGGCGGCCGAGCCCGGCGGCGCACCGCGCGGGGGCGGTGCCCGCAACGAGCGCGCCAAGCCTGCCGCGCCGCGCAGGGCCGCGAGCGCCTCCGCCACGACGAGCCTCGAGCGGCTCACGGGCGAGCTCAAGGATCCGCAGGAGCGCGCCCTAGTGCCGAACCGCCCGCACGCCTACTTCAGCGGAGTGAGCCGCGCGCTGGCTTTTTCCGACTATGCGCCGCTCGCTGGCAGTCTCGCCATTCCGCGCGATGGCTTCGCGCTGTCGCTCGCGCACGAGGCGCCGGGCGGTGAGGACGTGTTCTGGGTGCGGCCTCACGGTGACGGCGCGATCATCGTCAGCGGTTACGGCTCGCTGTTCAGCAACCGGGCGCTCGGCAAAGCCGACAACGCGCGGCTGTTCGCCAACATCGTCGCCGCGGCGCTGGCGCCCGATGGCACCGTGGTATTCGATGACGAGCACCAGGGGCTGAGCGATGAGTACGACCCGGCGCGGTTCTACGCCGACCCGCGCCTGTACGAGACTCTCGCCGTCATCCTCGCGGTATGGCTGGCCTGGGTGCTCGGCGCCACGCGCCTGCGTACGCCGGCCTGTTCCGCCGCGGCGCCGCGGGAGGCGGAGCTGGTGCGCGTGACCGGCTTGTACCTGGCGCGCGTGCTGCGCCCGGCGGCAGCCGCACGGCGGCTGCTGGCGCAATTTCTGCAGCGTCGCGGCGCGCAGGCCGGACGCGACAGCGCCGACACGGGGCAGATGTGGGACTGGCTCGAGAACCATCCGCGCCTCGCGGCTGGCGAGGTGCGGCAGCTGCGCGCGTGGCACGCGGCGGCCGACGCCGGCCGGCCGGTCCCGCTCCTCGCCCTGCACAACCTCATCGTTCACACTGAAAGGCAACTGGCCCAATGAGCAATCCGATGCGCTCGCTGCGGGACGTGCTCGCGCAGGAGCTCGGCCGCGTCGTCATAGGCGTCGAAGCTTCGGTGGATGCGCTCGTGATCGCGCTCATCGCGCGCGGTCATGTGCTGGTGCAGGGCGTGCCGGGACTCGGCAAGACGCTGTTCGCCAAGGCGCTGGCGCGCGCGCTCGGCGGAGAGTTCAAGCGCATCCAGGGGACTGCTGACCTGATGCCGAGCGATATCATCGGGGTGCACGTCTTCGACGAGGCGGGGCGCAACTTCGTGTTTCGTCCCGGCCCGCTGTTCGCCGACGTCGTGCTGGTCGATGAGATCAATCGCGCCGGACCCAAGACCCAGTCGGCGCTGCTGGAAGCGATGGAGGAGCGGCAGGTGAGCATCGAGCGCAGCGTGCTGCCGCTGCCGGCGGACTTCATCGTGCTCGCCACCCAGAACCCGCGCGAGTTCGAGGGGACCTTCCCCTTGCCGGAGTCGCAGCTGGACCGCTTCATGCTCCGCATCGACATGAGCTATCCGCGCCGCGAGGCGGAGAGTGAGATCCTCGCGCGCTATGGCGGCGTACTGACCGCGGCGCATACGGCGCTCGAGTCGGTGAGCGTCATCGACCGCACGCTGCTCGCCCAGGCACGCAGCGCCGCGGACAACATCCATGTCTCGAGCGCCTTGAGCGGCTATCTCCTCGACCTGGCGGCTGCGACGCGCGAGCACCCGCGTCTCGCGCTCGGGCTGTCGACGCGCGGCGTGCTGGCACTGCTCAAGGCGGCGCGCATCGTGGCGGGGATCCGCGACAGCGAGTTCGTGACGCCCGATGACATCAAGCAGGTCGCGGCCTGGGTGCTGGCGCATCGACTGGTGCTGACACCGGAAGCGACGCTCGAGGGCGTGAGCGACGCGCAGCTCGTCGAGGGCCTGCTCGCGAGCACACCCGTGCCGCGCTGAGGAGCAGCGCTTGCACCTGGCATGGCGCAGCTACGTGGTGGTGATGCTCACCGCCGTGATTGCCATCGCCGGCATCTGGTCGAGTGATCCGACTCTCGCGCGGCTGTGGCACGTGCCGGCGGCGCTGCTGCTGCTCGGGCTCGCCGTGGAAGGCCTGGCGGTGCGGCACCTGCAGCCGAGCGCGCGCATCGACACCGCAACGCCTGCCTTTCTCGGCCGCACGCAGGCGGCCGCGGTGGTGCTCGAGAATCGCTCGCGCCGCAGGCTGACGCTCGAGTACGCACCGGCGACACCCGCGGGCTTCGAAGCCGCGCGCGCGGTGCGGCGGCTGCAGCTGCCCGCGGGCGCCCCACAGGAGGATCCGCTGTCGCTCCTGCCGGTGCGGCTCGGGCCGCAGCCGTGGCCGCGGCTGCCTGCGCGGCTGTGCGGTCCGCTGGCACTCGCCTGGTGGGATATCTCTCTCACACCGCAGGCCGGGTGCGTGGTGGCGCCCGATACGCTGCGTGGCAGTGCACGCATCACGGGCTTCGCATCCGGCAGCCAGGTGCGGCGCTCCACCGGCGCCGGCCAGGAGCTCTACCAGCTGCGCGGCTACGCGCGCGGCGATCCACTCACCCGCATCGACTGGAAAGCCACCGCGCGCACCGGCGAGCTCGTGAGCCGCGAGTACAGCGAGGATCAGCACCTCGACATCCTCATCGCCATCGACGCCGGCCGGCTGAGCCGGGTGCGTGCGGGCGTGCTCGATCGCCTCGGTCTGTACAGCAACGCCGCGGCCCGGCTCGCCGAGATCGTCACGCACAACGACGATCGTGTCGGGCTCATGGTGTACGCGGAGCGCGTGCTCGCCTGCTGTCCGCCGGGGCGGGGGCTCGCGGCGGTGACGCGACTGCGCAGCGCCCTGACGCAGCTGCTTCCCCAGGGAGCGGAGTCGGATCCGATCGCGGCCGCCATCAGCATGCGCAAGCTTCTGCGGCAGCGGGCACTCATCATCCTGCTCACGGACCTGGACGATGCCAACATCGCCGCCTCGCTCGCCCGCGCCGTGCGCCTGCTCGCGCCGCCGCACCTGGTGCTGATCGCCGGCGTGCACAGCGGCGAGATCGAGGCGCTGGCGCGCGCGGTGGCGCGACGCTGGGAAGACCCGTGGGTGGCACTCGCGGCTGCCGAGCACGAGGCGCGCGCCGCGCGACAGCGCCTGCTGCTGCAGCGCCTCGGAGCGCCGGTCGCAGCCGCCTCCGCCGAGCGCCTCGAGGCGACGCTGTTGGAGCGTTACGAGGCGTTGCGACGCTCGCGTCGCATCTGAGGTCAGGCCGCGGGCACCGTTGCCGGCGCGGCGCGCGGGAACAGTCGTCCGCCGAGGAAGGCGACCATCAGGCACCAGTAGGTGAGGCCGATGGCGATGCGCAGCGGAAGTCCGAAGCGCGGGTCGGGCGAGATGAAACCCTCGATGAGGCCCGAGCCGACGAGCAGCAGCGCGCAGGCGAGCAGCACCGGTCCGGTGCGCAGCGCCGCAGCCCGGAACGATTCGAGTCGCCCGCCTTCTCCGGGCCGGATCAGGGCCTCGCCGATGGCGGCTCCCGCGGCCCCCGACAGGCACATCACCGAGAGCTCGACGCAACCGTGGGCGACGATGAAGCGGAACAACGCCAGCGCCAGCCCGTGCCGGGCGACGAAGGCGAAGATCGCACCCAGCATCAGGCCGTTGAGCCCGAGGATGTAGAGCGTGCCGAGCCCGAAGAGAAAGCCGAGGCAATAGGCGAACAGGCTCACCACGATGTTGTTGGTGAGGATCTGCACCGAGAGTATCGAGGAGGGCACTACATTCAGAAGTCCCTGCGTCCACAGCTCGCCCCGCTCGACGGTGGCGATGGTATCGGGCGAGGCAAACAGCGCGATGAGCTCGGGGTAGCGGTGCACCAGGGCGTATCCAGCGAGCGCGGCCAGCACGAAGGTGAGCGTCGTCCAGGCGAGATAGGGCGCGAGCCAGCGGACTGCGGCAGGGGTCTCCTCGGTGAACAGACGGCGCAGCGCGCTGCCGGCGTGCCAGGCGCCGTGGTGCAAGGTGGCGTGGGTGTGCGCATAGGCGCTTTCCAGGTAGGCGCGCGTGCGGCTCGCCGGCAT